>DAICZV010000009.1 GCA_027310975.1 bacterium | reverse complement strand
GCACTATGATTCAACCTCTCTGGGTATTCAGCGATTGGGGTCTTCTGGCCCTCCGGGTCGTCTTAGGCCTCATTTTAGTGGTTCACGGTTATCCCAAGCTCAAAGGCCTTAAGCAGACCGCGGAAGGTTTTGCCGGCATGGGCTTCAAGCCGGGTATTTTCTGGGCGACGCTCATCATGCTTCTTGAGGTATTCGGCGGCCTTCTCCTTATTCTCGGATTCTTCGTTCAGATCGTTGCCTTCTTCCTCGCGATAGAGTTCATCGTTATTCTCCTCAAGGTCAAGAGGAAGGCCGGCTTGGTCGGGGGATATGAACTGGATCTTTTAATCTTGGCCGCGGCCATCGCCGTCCTCACGCTCGGCGCCGGCCACTTCAGCTTGGATTCCGCGGTCGGCCTAATCCTTTATTAGACCGCACATGCCACCTCGTTTTTGGGAGATAATCCCGGCCGCGGCGGCTTGGCTCACGCTTGCGCTCCTCGCCTTCTTTTCTTGGTGGCTGCCGGCCGCGGTCGTCATTTTCATAATCTTTTACGATCTTTATTGGCTTTTGCGCATCGTTTATTTTTTCCTTCATCTTTCTTTCTCGTTCCGGCAAATGCGCGCCCGCATGAAGATAAACTGGCTGCAAAGGCTCCAGCGCGAGAAGGGCGGGGAGTGGGAAAAGATATTTCACCTGGTGATACTGCCGATGTACCGCGAGCCGGCGGTGCTTATCCGGCGGACGCTTTTAGGTCTCGCTGAGTCCAATTACCCCAAAGAGAATCTGCTTGTCGTGCTCGCGACCGAAGAGCGGGGCGGAACGGAAGACGCCCTCGCGGCGGAAGAAGCCGCCCGCGAGTTCGGCCGGTCTTTCGGCGGCTTCCTCGTCACCCGGCATCCGGCCGGCCTTCCGGGCGAAGCTCCGGGCAAGGGCTCCAACGAAACCTGGGCGGCGCGGGAAGCGGTCGCAAAGCTCATTGAGCCGCGCCGTCTGGACCCAAAAAGCGTTTTGGTCTCGGTCTTTGACGCCGACACAAAACCGGGCCCGGATTATTTCGGCGTTTTAACCCACGAATTTCTCTCTGCGCCGAACGGGGCGCACGCCAGCTTCCAGCCGGTACCGATGTTTATGAACAATTTGGACGAGGCGCCTTTCTTCGCCCACATCGTCGGGTTTTCCTCCACCTTCTGGCAGCTTATGCAATCCTCGCGACCGGAGCAGCTCGTCACCTTTTCGTCCCACAGCATGCCGCTTCAGGCCCTTATGGAGATAGGGTTTTGGGAGACGGACCTCGTTTCCGAAGATTCCCGGATATTCTTCCAGTGTCTCGCGCATTTCAAGGGAGATTGGCGGACGGTGCCGCTCTTCTACCCCGTCTACATGGACGCTGTTTCCGGGCCGGATTTTTGGAGTTCGTTCAAAAACCTTTACCTCCAGCAGCGGCGCTGGGGCTGGGGCGCGGAGAACATCGCGCGTTTCGCGCGGGATACCAAATCTCCCAAAAATTTCCCTAAAAGGTTGCGCCGATTTTGGCTTTGGGTGATGTTTGACGGATTCTACTCGTGGGCGACGAGCGCCATAGTCATCTTCTTGTTCGGCTGGCTGCCGAACGTGCTCGGCGGGGACGCCTTCAGGACATCCATCGTTTCTTACAACCTGCCGCGGCTCACCGGCTCCATTTTGAATCTAAGCTTGATCGGCGTCATCGCGCTCGCTTTGTGGAGCGCGGCCATCCTGCGGACCGAAAGCGGCGGCGTTTCAAGGATGAACTACCTGTTTTATATTCTGGGCTGGGTTCTGACGCCGGTCACGACTGTCGTTTTCGGCGCCATACCGGCCCTGGAAGCCCAGACCCGGCTCTTGCTCGGCGGTAAGTACCGCTTGGGATTTTGGAAAACCCCGAAATCGGCTTTATGAACGAGTACGTCACCGAAGGCATCGTGCTCCATGTGCGGAACCAGCGCGAGACCGATCGCACCGCCGATATCTTCACCCGCAAGCTCGGCCGGGTGGACGCGAAGGTCACGGGCGGGCGCAAACCGCTTTCCAAGCTCGCGCCGCATTTGGACGTTCTCTCTCTTGTGAAACTGCGCCTTGTGGAGAAGAACCAGGTCACGGTCGTGGACGCGCTGGGCGAAGAAAGTTTCGGCGGCGGGCATATCGCTCCGGCTTTGCGTTCCCGGGCGCTCATCCTCGTCTATCTTCTGCGTTTTCTTCTACCGAGGGCCGAACCGGATGAGAGGCTCTGGCATTACCTGGTCCAGGGTTTCCGCGCCGGCGCTTGGCAGACCGGCGACGTGTTGCGGATATTGGGATACGCGCCGGAGGAGGCCTCTTGCGCCCTGTGCGGCCGCCGGCCGGTCGCGCTGTTTCATTTGAAGGGCCAGGAATTTTTCTGCGAACGCTGCGGTTCAAAGGCGCCTCAAAATGAGTTAATATGGTTGTAGATTAGAATATTTGAATATCCAAAGTGCATGGCATTGGAAAACTTAGAAAAAAGATTGCGTGCGCGGGCGAAACGAGCGGCCAAGTATTCCGGCCCGGCGTCCCGAGCGGCGCGGAAAAAAGCGGCCGCTGATGAAAATAGCGCCGAGCTGCCCCGCTGGCTGCGGCGCCTGCTCGTCTTGGGGGGCTCCTTTACCCTCCTCGTCGTGGCCGTCGGCCTTTTTTTGATATTCTTCTACACGAGCGGCGGCCGGGATGTGAGCATTGCCGTTACATTGCCGACGAGCGTCGTCCGCGGCGCGCCGTTTGACGTTCAGGTGGATGTAATTAACTCTACCGGCGCGGCGCTTCAGGGCGGGACGATAGAGCTGGACCTGCCGGCGGGCCTCGTTAATTACGGCGGCCCCAACCCCAGCAGTATTTCGGACGATGTTGGCACGGTCGGCACCGGCAGTTTGAGCAAAAAGACCTATTCGCTTTTGCCAGTGGGGGATGTGGGTAGCGCGGAAACGGTGGACGCCGTGCTGAACTACTCATCGGGCGGCGGAACTCAGTTCAACGCCCGGGGGACAGCCCAAACGACTATTAATGGACAGGCTCTCAATGTTTCAGCGACGCCGCCCTCGCAGATACTCTCCGGTTCGTCGTTCTCTCTGCCCGTGACTTATGAGAACGATTCCGATTTCGCCTTTCCGGCCGTGGCGCTCTCGGCGAACTATCCGGACGGTTTCAAATTTGATTCGTCCAACGTGGCGCCGGAGTCGCTCAACAACTACTGGCAGCTCGGCGCTCTCGCGCCCCATTCTTCGGGGACGCTCACTATCGTCGGCCATCTCGCCGCGGGGAGCGGAAACGGGCTGACCTTGCCGCTCACTCTCGCGGCAACGTTCAACGGCACGGACTTTCCGGTGGCCGAAACCGCGGTGCCCCTCAATCCTTCGCCCGCGCCCGTGGGCCTGAACATTTTGGTAAACGGGGCGAACGCCTATGTCGCCCGGGTCGGCGATACCTTGAACTACGCCATAGATTACCAGAACCTGAGCGGCATCGCCCTTTCAAATGCGACCATTAAAGCGACGCTCCTCGGCGACCTGCTGGACTTTGGAACGGTCGCGACCGACGGACAATTCAATGCCGGAACGCAAACGGTGACGTGGAGCGCGGCGACCGATCCGGGCTTGGCCCTTATCGCTCCCGGCGCGAGCGGAGAAGTGAACCTAAAGATAAAACTCAAGGACCAGCTTTCCGCCGCTCGCCTGAACGAAAAGAACTACTCGGTCCAAATGAGCGTCATCATGGCCTCGCCCACCGTTCCGCCGTATCTCTCCGCTTCCCGCACGACGGCTCAGGCGATCGTGACGACCAAGATCTCCGGCCTCGTTGCTGTCTCGGCGAGCGGTTTCTACCGCGATGCCCAGAGCGGTATCGTGAACGCGGGGAACCTGCCGCCCCAGGTGGGCCAGACGACCGACTACACCATCCATTGGGACATCACGAATTTCACGACCGACCTCAATAACGTGACGGTCTCGGCCGCCCTTCCGCCGGGCGTCGTCTGGACGGGCCAGGTTAAGAGTAATGTTTCGTCCCTGCCGACCTACAGCTCGTCTTCCAACGCGGTCACGTGGACCATTCCGAGCGTGCCGGCCGGCCGCGGCGTATTGAGCGATCCGGTGGAGGCGGTCTTCCAGGTGGCGGCGACGCCGACGGCCGATTTCATCGGCCAATACGAACCGCTCCTCGGGCCCACGTCGCTTTCGGCCTCCGACAGCTTCACCGGACTCACGCTCCAAAGCCAGGATGCTCCCGTCACGACGGCGCTTCCGAGCGACCCGACCGTCGGCCAAAGCCAGGGAATGGTGGTACAATAGCGAAACATGGATATTTGGGAAAAAATAACGAGCTTGGCTAAACGCCGCGGCTTTATTTATCCGGGTTCCGAGATCTACGGCGGGCTGGCTGGCACTTGGGACTACGGCCCGCTCGGCGTTGAGCTTAAAAGAAATATTAAGAACGAGTTTTGGAAAACGATGGTCCAGGAGCGCAGCGACGTCGTGGGCTTGGACGCCGCGATAATCATGAGCCCGAAGGTCTGGGAGGCCTCGGGGCATCTCTCGTCTTTTTCCGATCCTCTCGTGGAATGCAAAAAATGCCATCATCGCTTCCGCGCCGATCAGCTCAAAGGGGACCGGTGTCCCGATTGCGGCGGCGAGTTCACCGAACCGAAGCAATTCAACTTGATGGTTGAGACGTATCTGGGCGTCATTGAAGGCGAAAAGCTCAAAACCTATTTGCGCGGGGAGATCACGCAGGGTGTGCACGTCAATTTCAAAAATGTCATGTCTTCCACGCGGGTGAAATTGCCTTTCGGCGTTGCCCAGGTCGGCAAGGCCTTCCGGAACGAAATCACGCCCGGGGGGCTCACGTTCCGTTCCCGCGAATTTGAGCAGATGGAGCTCCAGTACTACGTGAAGCCCGACATGAAGGCGTCCCTCAAAACGTTTGAAGAATGGAAAAAGAACCGGATGGAATGGTATCTTTCGCTCGGCATGAAGAAGGGGAGCTTGCGCTTCAAGGAGCACGCGAAAGACGAACTGGCCCATTATGCCAAAGCCGCTTTTGACATTGAATTTTTGGCGGGGGAGGAATGGAAGGAGATGGAAGGCATCCATCACCGCGGCGATTGGGACGTGCGGCGCCATCAGGAATATTCCGGCGAGGATATGACGTACTTTGACGAAGAGACGAAGGAAAAGTACCTGCCGTACATCATTGAAACCTCGGGCGGCGTGGACCGCGCGGCGCTCTTCTTCCTGATGAACGGGTATATTGAGGAAGACGTGGACGGCGAAACGCGGACGGTTCTCAAGCTGCATCCAAAGCTCGCGCCGTATAAGGTGGCGGTCTTTCCGCTCCTCGCGAACAAGCCGAAATTGGTGGAGCTGGCCGAAAATATCGCGGGCGAACTCAGAAAGGATATGATGGTCGCCTGGGATAGCCGGGGAAACATTGGCAAAAGATACCGCGCCCAGGACGAGGCCGGCACGCCCTACTGCGTCACGGTTGACTTTGACTCGCTGGAAAATGGCGACGTCACGGTCCGCGACCGCGACACAATGAAACAGGAGCGGGTGAAGATAAAAGGCCTCCAGGCATATTTCGCCGAGAGGTTGAAATAAAAGGGGATTTTGTGGTATAACGACCTTAAATGGAAAAGGTCGGAGGAGGTGCTAAGAAAACTTTTACCAGTTACTAACCATCTTTAGTCGAGATGGTTTTATTCGTTTAAATAACATGAAAAACAAACTTCTAGCGATAGGTTTTGCAGTGGTTATCGCCGCCGGGATGTGGCTTCCCGGGTTAAGCTACGCGCAGACGGCAACCGCTGCCAATCTCGGCATTACGCCCGGCATGAGCGACCAGCAGATCATCACTATCCTCGTCCAGGTGGTCCAGACGTTGATGCAGCAGATCCAGACGATAATCGCCAAGCAGGCGCAGACCGGACAGGGGCAAACGGGTATTAGCGCGGTAACCAGTACGGTCGTGAACCCAACAACGCCGGTTTCGTCCTCCACCCAGCCGGTCATTACGGTGACGTACCCTCAAGCCGGATACAGCTTAGATAACAGCGGCGGGAAGGATAGCGGTCTCATCGCGAACATCCAATGGGTGTCATCCTTGCCTGCCACTTCCGGCGTCACCATTGATCTGCTTAGCAGTAACGGCTCGCTTAAAAATATCGCCTCCAATATTGCCAATGTCGGCACTTACGCCTGGAGGTACGATTCATCCATCGCGAACGGGACGTATCAAATAATGATGTATCCGGGAGCTGAAGTCAGGGGTATTGGAGCCAGTGTCCCGAGTAATGCCGGCTATAGCGGCTACTTCACCTTGTCTGGCAATGGCGTTTCCACCACTTCAACCCAGCCCGTTTCCACCTCCAGCGCAGCTTGCGCTGGACCGACGCAGGATATCGTCACGGGCCCGCTGGGTAATCCGAATGGTACGGGGCCTTTTGAGCAGCTAGATCTCGCGACATCCACCCACCCGGAAATATTACAGTACCGCATCCAGTGGGTCGCCGGTTCCTGGTCTCCGTGGTATGTGCCGGGCGTGAACGATTTGGATTGGAAGAACAATTTGGATGGCACGGCGCGCAGGATCTGGTCGTATTTTGACGACCATACGCACGAATACATCAATTGTCCGAGCAATGGGGTTACTACTTCTACCCAATCATCTATCACCATTACCTCGCCAAATGGGCAAGCGTGGCAATGGGGAACTAATCAGACAATAACGTGGACCGATTCCGCGTATGCGAGCGGCGTCTACTACACAATTTTTGCGGTACGTAGCGATGGTGGTGCTTATGGCATCATTGCAAATCAGGTCTACGGTACATCTTATTCCTGGCAAGTGGGGACTCTTTCCGACGGCAGTTCATTGTCGCCTCTCGCCGCTGGCGAGTCATCGTATTATATCCAGATTGTTAGACAAACATTGCCACACGCGTACTCTTCAAATTCACCATTCAGCGTAACTAACGGCCCTTCCCAGCAGCCATCAATCACGCTTTATGCCCCATCGGGCGGCGGAACTTATAACACCGGTAGCAATCTCTATATCCAATGGTTGGCCTACGGTCTTTCCGTAGTGAACGCAAACTTACTCCCGGTGCCGGCGAACGGAAATCAGTACGGGATTTTTTCCAGTTTGAACGCAGGCAATAATTCTTATAACTGGACGATTCCGAATAACATTCCAGCCGGGACGTATCAGGTAAGCATCGGCTACGGTTCTGCCAACGCTCTTAGCGGAACATTTACTATCGCCGCTGATACCACTTCCACCCAGCCGGTGTCATTGAACGTTAGTCTGGACCCGATATCGCCCATCTCAACGACCGTTCACGTTGGCGACACCAAAGTTACTTTCACGACGATTAGGTTATCAGCGTCCGGCGGAAATGTCAGCCTCTCTTCTCTTCAAGTGGATTCCGACTCGCCCAACGCTGGGACTAACTTCAATAATCTTCAGCTTTGGGACGGTTCCACGTTATTGGGAACGGTGCCGACCTTAAGCCCCGTTAAAGCCAGCGGTTATCCAGGCGGGGTGTTCAACTTCTCTTCTCCGCTCGTCATTTCTAATTATGCTTACAAAACTCTGACTATAACGGTTAATGTCGTAAATAATGTGGCGGGCGCCGGAACGCTCGCGGCCTACGGCCGGTTCGGCGTGGATGGATATGGTGTGGGGAGTAATGTGAACGTCACGGGCACTCCTTACGGCAATCCGATGACGATCTATCCCGCCCAACCGTCGATTACCGTTACTTCGCCGAGTGGCGGTACTTATAATGTTGGTAGCAATCTCTATATCCAGTGGAGCGCGACGGGCCTGTCGACCGTTTTAGCTAATCTCGTATCGTCGCCGCCTAATGGTAGTCAATACCCCATCTTCTCGAATTTAAATGCTGGCATTAATTCTTATAATTGGACAATCCCTGCCAACATTGCCGCCGGGACTTATAAGGTCTTAGTGGGGGATGGCCAAATGAACGCCTTAAGCGGACAGATTACAATTACGAGCGGCTCGACGGGAATTCCAGCCATTCCCGGATCGCCTAATCTCTCGGCCACCGGACCAACCTCGGTTTCCGTCTCTTGGCCGGCGGTCGCGGGCGCATCCACATACCATGTTTCAAGGAATCCTCCCAACGTGGACATCAACACAGTATCAGGCACCTCGTTTACCGATGGCGGTTCGTACGGCATGACATGTGGCACGACCTACCAGTACCGGGTTGAGGCCTGCAACTCCGCCAATCAGTGTAGCGCCTGGGGTTCTTGGGCGTCAGTGACGCCATCCTGCACGGCAACCTCGACTGCGCCGACTTCAACCTTAAGCGCTTCTGCGCTCCAGGCAATGCAGGAATCGCTTAACAGTATTGCGGCCCAGGTCCAGCAACTCATCAATCATAGTCAATAGAAAGAAGCAGATGAGATCTCTAAAGCGGCAAGCGAAAGCTTGCCGCTTTCTTTTGCGGCGGTTATATTTAAGAACATGTTAAAACCCCTCAAGTACAAATTGAAGAATGGTCTCCGGGTCATTATGATCCCACAACCGGAAAGCTTGACCGCGACACGATGAAGCAGACAAGGGTGAAAATTGAGGAACTATCAAGTTATTTGAAGGTACGGGTCCAACATTGACATTTATATAGTTTTATAGTATACTGCAATTATTCCTGATATTTGGGAACGTACTTCAAAAACTGAATATTAACTAAAAAAGAAAGGAAGGTATGTGATGGAAACCATCATGAGCCGTGACCTGTCTGTGCACAAAGAGCATGAAGTGCTCCTGAAACTTGAATCTGCCGGTCTGAACGATGACCGTGCCCAGAAGATCATCGCGTCTAAGGATAACGAACTGGCGGCGAAAATCGTTCGCCTGATTGACAATGGCGGTTTTGCACCGACGACCAGCCAGAAGCGCGCCCGTGAAATCATGGGCAAGAACTTCTTCGGCATTGAGGAAGCGATCAAGCACTTCGGAATCAATCCATCGAGACAGCAAATATCCGCCCTCTCCGAAATTCCGTTCTCCGAAGAAACGCTCATAGAGTGCGAAAGCACGCACATCCTCGTTGCCGTCTTCCCGCTTTCAATTCTTGAAGTCCGCGGTAAAGTTGAGAGGAATCTCTTCTACGGCCACGAAGACGCCTGGTACAACAATGAGAAGTTTGCGAAAGAGAGGGGGGAAGCGGCCTGGCAGCTTGTGAGAAAGACGCCAGTCGAGAATTCCACTTCTAAGACCTGGGATGAACAGCAGACACTTCTCGGCAAAGACGACGAGACGCCCAAAGCCCAGGTGATGGTTTATGCAACTATTGGCCACTACCTTGCAACCGGCGAACGCCTATTTGAGAACGTCTACGTCAGATGTTCCGATCTGGATTCGGGCGGCGGCCGGGTTAGCGTCGGCCGCTTTGACTCGTACGGTCTCTTCGTCAGCAGCTACTGGGATGACAGCCGCCACGATGGCCTCGGCTTGTCCTCCGCCCGGAAGTTCAACTGAAATTTGGACTTCATAACCTCGTTCTTTTTGATTCATCGTATCTTGAGCCTTCGGCGCGATTTTTTTTCGCACCGGAGGCTCTTTTATTTTCGTGAACCTGATTATATAATCCGTGTATCTTGCAAATGTTGGCGCGGTCACGGCTTCGCCTCGCGAGATATCTCAACCTTGAGATATCGTCGGAATACCAAAGGTCTACGGATCTTGGTAGCGTGCGATTAAGGATGGAGATGAACTTCTTGCTCGCTTCTGGTGGAGATGCCCTAAAAGGTTGCTCCCGGATAAAATACAGGAAGAAGAGGATATAGTCCGCCGGCTGGCGGAGGAAAACCTCAATTTCCAGTGACACGGATGGAAGCGGGCAAATTATCTGGATTCGGACGGCAACCGGGTTAACGTCGGCAACTTTGACTCGAACGGTCTCAACGTCAACAACAACTGGGATGACAACCGCAACGATAACCTCGGCTTGTCCTCCGCCCGGAAGTCAGACCTCCATCCGAAACAAGAATGCCCGCCTAATGGCGGGCATTCTTCCTTACCGATCTCTCGTTGACCTAATCCATCCCCCGAGCATCCGGCCAATCTCGTCAACCGATTCCTCAAGTACCGCATATCTCTTGTTGTCTATCGTTCTCACCTCCTTCATGAGTCGGATGAAAACGCGCAAAAGGTTCAGTTTAACGCTCGCGTTTTCTAGCACCGGCGTCTTCGCCGTCCCATAAAGCTTGCTTGCCATCAGTATCTCTTCAAGAATTCCGAGTATTAAGTCTTCCGATTTCTGCCAGATGGTATGCCTGTCCTGCTTCGGTATCAGGGCGCGATAGCCGTAAAAGGTCTTGTAAAGGTCGTAGGTCTTTTTGAATATGGGAATGTCGAAGTCATCCATTAGTTTTTGATTTTATGAAAACATACGTTGACCTCTTTGAGCGAATGATTTCTCCAGAAAATCTCTTTTTGGCTTGGGACGAATTCCAGTGCGGGAAAACCGGCAAGCGGGACGTGCAGTATTTTGAATGGAATCTGGAGGAAAATATTTTCAAGCTCCACCGCGAACTCAAGGACAGAGCTTACAAACACGGCCCGTACAAAGGCTTTTACATCCGAGACCCGAAACAGCGGCACATCCACAAGGCGACCGTGAAAGACCGCATCGTTCACCACGCTGTATTCTCCGCTTTGGCCCCGATCTTTGAAGAAACGTTCATTTCGACGTCCTTTTCCTGCCGCGTCGGATACGGCACGCACAAAGGAGTAAACGTTCTCCAAAGAATGATCGTGGAGGTTTCCAAAAACGGCACCGGTCCCTGCTTCATTCTTAAGTGCGATGTACAGAAATTTTTTGACAGCGTGAACCACGAGATACTTTTTTCCATAATCAAAAAGCGCATCCAGGACAAGGACGCGCTTTGGCTCGTAAAGACCATCATTGAAAGTTACGGAGACGGAAAGGGAATGCCTATCGGCAACCTGACCTCCCAACTTTTCGCCAACATTTATATGAACGAGCTTGATCAGTTTATGAAGCATAATTTACGAACGGCAAACTACCTTCGTTACACCGATGATGTGGCGGTCGTCGCTGATAATCGGCGAGAACTGGAAAAACTTCTGCCTGCCGTATCCAACTTCCTTGAAACGCACCTTGCTCTCAAGTTACATCCTAATAAAAGCATACTGCACTCTGTTTGTCAAGGGATGGATTTTTTGGGTTACGTCGTTTTTCAGCAATACCGGCTTGTCAGGTCAAAAACGAAGCACCGTATGTTCCGGAAACTGGGCGAACGCGAAAATGAATATCATTCCGGCCTGGTAACGGCGAAGCGCTTCTGGCAATCCCTTCAATCCTACTTGGGTGTATTGTCCCATGCGAATACCCACAAACTGCGTGAATCCCTGTTGAATGAATTTTGGACTCCGAGCTGATTTCTGTATAATAGAGCAATGTTAAAACCCCTCAAGTACAAATTGAAGAATGGTCTCCGGGTCATTATGATCCCACAACCGGAAAGCTTGACCGCGACCGCGATGGTTTCGGTGGAAGCCGGTTCCAAGTACGAGACGAAGGATATAAACGGCCTTTCGCACTTTTTGGAGCATATGTGCTTCAAAGGAACGACCAAGCGCCCGACGGCGCTTGAGATAACGACCGAACTGGACGGTCTTGGGGCGCAATACAACGCCTTCACTTCGCAGGAATCCACGAGCTATTACGCCAAGGTAAAAAAGGACAACTTCGGCGAAATATTGGACGTGGTCGCCGACATGTACGTGGACCCGAAGTTCAATGCCGGGGAGATAGAGAAGGAGCGCGGCGTCATCATCCAGGAGCTCAATATGTACGAGGATATGCCGATGCGGCGGGTGCAGGAGCTTTTTATGCAGCTTGTCTACGGCGACCAGCCGGCCGGATGGGACATTGGCGGAAAGAAAGAGATAATCAAAAAACTAACCCGCGATGATTTTTTGGCTTACCGCAAAAAGCACTACGTCCCGCAGGCGACCATCGTCACTCTTTCGGGAAAATTTGATCCGAAACAGACGCTGAAGAAGATAGAGAAGTATTTCTCGGTTTTAAAGGCGGGGCCAAAGGGCAAAAAACTGCCGGTCAAAGAATCACAGGCCAAACCCAACGAGCTCGTCCACTTCAAGGACGTGGACCAGTCGCACATCGTGATGGGTTTCCGCGCTTTCAGTGCGCACGACAAGCGCAAATACGCGCTGCAGCTTTTAGCCGAGATCCTGGGCGGCGGAATGAGCTCGCGCCTTTTCCAAAAGGTGCGGGACGAGCTCGGCGCCGCCTATTACGTGCGGTGCGAGCCCGACCTTTATACCGACCACGGATTGATCGCGATGTCGGCCGGCCTGGACCATGGCAAAATTGAGCCGGCCATCAAGGCGACTCTGGGCGAATTTACGCGCCTGAAAAACGAGAAGGTCGGCGACAAGGACCTGAAGAAGGCCAAGGAACACTTAATTGGCGAACTCTTCCTTTCCCTGGAGGGCTCGGACGAGATCGCCGGATTTTACGCCGGCCAGGAACTTTTGGAAGCCGCAGGATTAAAAACCCCGGAAGAAGTGGCTAAAAAGATAAATGCCGTGACGGCCGCCGAGATCCAAGCCGTCGCGAAGGAGGTTTTTAAAGATAAAAATTTGAACCTGGCCGTCATCGGCCCCTTCAAGAAACGGAGCTTCCGCCGTCTCCTTGGGGTGTGACCCTGCACCACAATCCTCCGGACCGTGCTGGGTGGCGATGAAAAATCGGGAAACTCAGGTGTCGAAATTGTGGTGCGGGGTGTGATATAGTTAGGAGGTGAACCCCTTCCCGCAACACTTTGAGATAGGCTGGGCGACGCTCTGGCGGGTTTTCCTTTTCATCGCCGGCGTGGCGGCTCTCTATTTCGCTAGCGGCGCCTTCGCGGCGCTCCTCGTCGGCGTCATCCTTTCGCTCGGGCTGGATCCGCTCGTCAGTTTCGTCGCGGAACGCCTGCGCATCGGCCGCATTGTCGGGACTCTCGTGATCTTTCTCTGCGCGCTCATCGTCCTCGTCGCGGCCCTGTATTTTATCGTACCGGTCGTCGCGAGCGAGGTGGGCGGCTTCTTCACGCATTTCAACGAATCCGTCGTCACGCTCTTCAACGTGAGTATTCCCATTCCGTCGCTCACTACGCTCGGCACGAATGCCGGCGCCATCATCAACGAGTTCCTGGGGACGAACGGTTCCGTGCCGATCGTTGTCACGCGGATATTCGGCAACTTGCTCCTCATTCTTGCGGCCTTCATCATCACCCTCTATCTCACGATAGAGAAGGATGGCGCCGACAAGATGCTGCGGCTCGTTTTGCCTCAGGCCTACGAACGCCAGGTGCTCGCGGTCTTTGACCGCTTCAAGCTCAAAATGCGGCGCTGGCTCGGAACCCAGCTTGTCCTCAGCCTCTTCATCGGCTTGGCCGTGGGTTTGGGCATGTGGCTCATCGGCGTCCGCTATCCGCTCATTTTGGGCGTCATCGCCGCCATCCTGGAGGTCGTGCCGATCATCGGCCCCATTGTGACCGGCGCCATCGCTTTTCTCATCGCCATCACCGATTCGGTGGCGCTTGCCGTTTACGCCATCATCTTCTTCTTCATCATCCAGCAATTTGAGAACCACGTTCTCGTTCCCGTCGTCATGGGGCGGAGCATGCGGGTCCACCCCGTGCTCGTCGTTTTCGCGCTTCTCGCGGGCGGCGAGCTGGCCGGCTTCGTCGGAATAATTCTCGCCGTGCCGATATCCGTTCTAGCCCAGGAGATATTTGACTATATGGCGGAGCGGAAAGAAAAGAGGATGGGGCTGGAACTTTGAAGATGGAAAAGAAGAATTTCTACATCACGACGACGCTCCCGTACGTGAACTCGGCGCCGCACGTCGGTTTCGCCCTAGAGATAGTGCAGGCGGACATCATCGCCCGCTACCGCGCGGCTTTGGGCGATCGGGTCATCTTCAATACCGGCACGGACGAGCACGGCCAGAAGATCTATCGGAACGCCCAAGAATCCGGCCGGGACGTTCAGGCATACGTGGACGAGAACGCCGCCCAGTTCAGCCGCCTCAAAGAGGCGCTGAACGTCAATTTCACGAATTTCATCCGGACGACCGATTCGCACCATATTGCGGCGGCGGAGGAGTTCTGGAAACGGTGCGATAAAAACGGGGATATTTACAAAAAGGACTACGAGATAAAATACTGCGTCGGCTGCGAACTGGAGAAGACCGAATCGGAGCTCGTGGACGGGCATTGCCCCATCCATCCGAATCTGCGGATAGAGCTCATCAAGGAGGAGAACTACTTCTTCCGTTTTTCAAAATACCAAAAGCCGCTTCTTGAGCTTTACGCAAAATACCCGGATTTCGTGGTGCCGAGCCATCGCCTGACGGAGATTCGGAATTTCGTTTCGTCCGGCCTGCAGGATTTCAGCATCTCGCGGCTCAAGTCCAAAATGCCTTGGGGCGTGCCGGTGCCGGGGGACGACGAGCAGGTTATGTACGTCTGGTTTGACGCTCTCGTGAACTACGTCTCCACGCTCGGCTGGCCGGAAGACGAAAAGAATTTCAGCGAATTTTGGGGCACGCCGGAACGCCCGAATGCGCTTCAAGTCGCCGGCAAGGACAATCTGCGCCAGCAATCGGCGATGTGGCAGGCCATGCTCATTTCGGCGGGATTGCCGACATCGCGGCAGATATTGATCCACGGCTTCATCAACTCCGGCGGGCAGAAAATGAGCAAGAGTCTGGGGAATGTGGTGGATCCTTTCGCTGTCGTCGGAAAATACGGGACGGACGCGCTCCGCTTTTGGCTTGCCCGCGACCTAAGCCCGTTTGAGGACGGGGATTTCACCTGGGAGAAGTTCAATGAAAGCTATAACGCGAGCCTCGCGAACGGCCTGGGCAACTTTGCCGCCCGGGTCCTAACCTTGGGCGAAAAGCTGAACGACGGCAATTTCAAATCCGGTGAGATAGACCCGGAAATAGACAAGCGTATCAGCGAGACCAAAAAACAGGTCGCGGCGAAAGTGGGAACCTACGCCTTCAATGAAGTTCTCGCCGCCGTTTGGGAGCTCATCTCCTTCGGCGACAAGTACGTGAACGAAAAGAAGCCCTGGGAGAATTTTGACGGCCGGGTGGTTTGGAGCCTCGTCGTCGTCTTGGATAACGTCGCCGCGCTTTTGGAACCCTTTCTGCCGGGGACAGCCGAAAAGATAACCGCCTCCATCGCCTGGGAGGGGAAGACGCTCAAGATAAAAAAGCCCGCCATTCTCTTCCCCCGTCTTAAATAATGTAACGGAGCTGAGCTCCCATACATTCTGGGTATAAAAAAGCGGAGCGTTAGCTCCGCAGTGTTGATATTATCTCGGCGACCTTGAAAAAGTCGTCGATGTCCGGCATCACACCGTTCCGCCTGACAGGGAAATCCGGGCCAATTTCAGCGAGACGGTCTTTGGTATTCAGACCGCTCGTAAAGGCGATCGTCCGAACGCCAAATATCTTGGCAGCCGAAAGCCCTTCCTTAGTGTCATCGATGTAGACCATTTCGGCCGGGCGCAGGCCTTCCAGGGTAATTATATGGGCCAGGAAATCGGCCTTGTCGGTCACTGCGGCAATGCGGTGGATGTATTTGCCGAGGTCGTATTCTCTGGCCTTCCGGCGTATGACTGGTTCGTCATTGTTGCTCAAGATGACGACCGGCAGTTTCCAGGCGGAGCAAACCCCGAGAAAATGTTTAAAGCCGGACGTTGGGACGATTCGGTGCCAGTTTCTTTCAACATAGGCAGTCCGGATCTTCACCGCTTCGCTTTCCTTAAGCTCCGGCAGGCCGTATTTGTCATAAAAGGCCTGGAAGGAGCCCAGGGCGCCTATATCATTGCCGAATTCCTCAATCGTTGGCGGGTGTTTACCGTAGAGCCGGAAACACTCAACGATTGACTCATAATAAACCAGCTTACTCTGGACGGCTGTTCCGTCCCAGTCCACGAACACCGTTTGCAACACAGCTACCTCCTTTTTTATTGTTAATGTGTATCGTCATACTAGGGGAATTTAACCTATAATGCAATCCATGGTTCCGAAGTATTTTGATTCTCATACACACATAAACCTAAAGGAGTTTGCGGACGACTATCGCGAGGCGGTCGGCCGGGCGCTTGCATCCGGGGTCGGGTTCGTGAACGTTGGGACGGAATTGGATGATTCGCTTCTGGCGGTCAATATCGCGCATGAGTTTGAAAAGGAGCCGGTATACGCCGCCGTCGGATTCCACCCGGAATATGCCGTAAGCAAAAATTTTGACCGTGAAGCCTTCAAACGGCTCGCCTTGGACCAGAAGACGGTCGCGATAGGAGAGTGCGGGCTGGATTTTTACCGAGTAGAAAGTAGCAAGTATCAAGTAGTAAGGAAAAAACAAGTCTATACTTTTGAGCGGCAAATCAAAATAGCACATGAGGTTCAGAAACCTCTGATGATCCACTGCCGCGACGCTTTCGGTGATCTTATAGAGATCCTAATTCATAATTCCAAATTCCTTATTCCGGCAAAGCCCGGCCTCATCCACTTTTTTACCGGCACGAAAGAGGATGCGCAAAAACTTTTGGAGATGGGTTTTGCCTTCACGTTCGGCGGGGCGATAACCTATCCGCCCAAATCCGGAATGCCGGACTACCGGGCGCTCGTGGAATATCTGCCCCTGGACCGCATTCTCTCCGAGACGGACGCGCCCCTCGTTGCCCCCGTGCCGTACCGCGGTAAACGCAACGAACCGGCTTATGTTGTTGAGGTGGTGAAAAAGCTCGCGGAAATAAAAAATATAAGTGTTGAAGAAATGGCGGCGAGGACGGTGGAGAACGCGAAGCGGACCTTCGGCCTTAGTTGAGTATGCTGATTTTTTCAGCTAGAATCTAGTTAATGAAGAGTTATGATCCCGGTAAAATAGAGCCGAAATGGCAGGCGGAGTGGGACAAAGAGGGCGTTTACACTGCCGCCGATAAAAGCAAAAAAGAGAAAAAATACGTCCTCGTGGAATTCCCGTACCCCTCCGGTGAAGGCCTCCATATGGGGCACCTCCGGCCGTACACGGCGGGCGACACCTATAGCCGCTTCCTGCGGATGCAGGGGTACGAGGTGATGTACCCGATGGGATGGGACGCCTTCGGTTTGCCGGCCGAGAACTACGCCATCAAGAAGGGCATTCAACCGAAGGTGACGACGGCCAAGAATATTGAAAACGCAAAAAGGCAGGTGAAGAGCTGGGGCATCGGTTGTGACTGGTCGCGCGAGGTGAATACCACCGACCCCGCGTACTACAAATGGACCCAATGGATATTCTTGCAGTTCTTTAAAGCCGGCCTCGCCTACGAAGCGACCGGACTCATCAACTGGTGCCCGAAGGATAAGACGGGCCTGGCGAACGAGGAGGTTGTTGGCGGCAAGTGCGAGCGCTGCGGTACGGAGGTCATCCAGAAAGAGGTGCGCCAGTGGTATCTGAAGATAACGGCGTATGCCGATAGGCTCATTGACGGCCTGAAAGACCTGAACTGGCCGGAAAGTATCAAGGTCCAGCAGGAAAATTGGATCGGCCGCTCGGAAGGGGCGCTCATAGATTTTGAAATACAAAATACTGGATACAAAATACAGGTTTTCACCACGCGGCCCGACACGCTTTTTGGGGCGACATACATGGTCCTCGCGCCCGAGCATCCGCTCGTCGGGAATAAGGAATTAAGAATTGAAAATAGAGCGGATGTTGAAGAATACGTTAAAAAAACGAAAGAGAAGACGGACGAGGAAAGGATGGCGGAAGGCAAGGCGAAGACCGGGGTTGAACTAAAGGGGATTAAAGCGATAAACCCGGCAAACGGCGAGGCCATACCGGTATTTATCGCCGACTACGTGCTCGCCACGTACGGTACCGGCGCCATCATGGCCGTGCCGGCGCACGACGAGCGGGATTTTGAATTCGCCAAGAAGTTCAACTTGCCGATCGTTGAGGTTATTTCCGGCGGAAATCCGGGAGAGCTTTGGACGGGGAGCGGCGTTTTGAAAAATTCCGGAAAGTTTACGGGCCTGGATAGCGAAAAAGCGAAGAAGGAGATAACGAAGTTCGTCGGGGGCGTTAAGAAAACGCAGTATAAACTCCGCGACTGGGTCTTTTCGCGCCAGCGCTATTGGGGCGAGCCGATACCCTTGGTCCACTGCTCAAAGTGCGGCATTGTTCCGGTGCCAGACGATGAATTGCCGGTTAGATTGCCGGAGGTGGAAAAATACGAACCGACCGGAACGGGCGAGTCGCCCCTCGCGGCCATAGACTCGTGGGTGAACGTGAAATGCCCCAAATGCGGCGGCCCGGCGAAGCGCGAGACGAACACCATGCCCCAGTGGGCGGGGAGCTCCTGGTACTATCTGCGATACTGCGACCCCAAAAACGGTAAGGAACTGGCGGGCAAAAAACTTTTGGAACACTGGCTGCCGGTGGATGTCTATTTCGGCGGGGCGGAACACACGACGCTCCATCTTTTGTACTCCCGCTTCTGGCACCAGTTCCTCTACGACCAAAAACTCGTGCCGACGCCGGAGCCCTACGCAAGTCGGGTGACAAATGGCATCATCCTCGGGTCCGACGGCGAAAAGATGAGCAAGAGCCGCGGCAACGCGGTGAGCCCGGACGAGATTGTGAAGGAGTTCGGCGCCGATGCCCTGCGGATGCACGAGATGTTTCTCGGGCCGCACGAGGCGACCGTGGGATGGAACAGCCAGGGCATTTTGGGTGTGAGCCGTTTTCTGGACCGCGTTTGGCAGACTATCTTGAGCGATTCTGCCGCAAGCGACGCTCAAGAAGCGGAGCGGGCGGTCCATAAGGCGATAAAAAAAGTGACGGAAGACATCCGCGCCTTCAAGTTCAACACTGTCGTGTCGTCGCTTATGATCTGCCTGAATGCGCTGGAGGGAAAGCCCTTGACGAACGGGCTCAAAGCGAAGTTCGTGAAGCTCTTGGCGCCGCTCGCGCCGCACATCGCGGAGGAACTCTGGCACGAATTGGGTAACAAGACGTCCGTTCATAAAGAATCGTGGCCGGAGTATGACGAAAAGCTCGTGAAAGACGCAGTGGTGGAGCTCGTGGTCCAGGTGAACGGCAAGCATCGTGGTACAGTTAAGATAGAGTCCGGGGCCGGCCAAAACGAGGCCGCCAAAGCGGCGCTCGCCCTGCCGAATGTCCAAGCCGCCCTCGGCGGCGGGGAGCCGAAAAAGACCGTTTACGTCAAAGACCGTTTGATAAATTTCGTATCATGAGCAAAGTCCTCATCGTCATCATAGTCATCATCGTCGGCGTGGCCATTTTCATGGTCGCGAAGCAGTTTCAGGGCGTGAAGTTTGAAAATCTCGGCTCGCTCTTCAAGGTGAACTACTCCGTTCCCTCGGGCCTCTCAGGCCAAAAGTCCAACGTCACTTATTCCACGGGCGGCAGCGCTCCGGTTCAAGTGGCCACCAAGCCGGCGCCGACGCCTCCGGCAGGATTTACCGCTTCCGAGCTCTCGCCCTATTACGGCGAAGTGAAGATAGGGAATGTCAGTGCCGCTTCGTCTTGGAACGGTATCGCCCAATTTTCCCTGAATACCGCTTACAGCGGCCTCAGCACGCCGGTGGACGTGACCGGATGGCGGCTAACTTATAATAAAGGCCAGGTTGTCATTCCAACGGCCGCGTCCGATTACAGCCCGACGGGATTTGAGTATCCGGGTGACATTGCGCTCGGTTCCGGGAATGTTTTGAACGTTTACAGCAGCGCCAGCCCGGTCGGACAGAATTTTAGAATGAACGCCTGTATCGGCTATCTGAACAATACCTACTCTTTCACGCCGGCCCTGCCGCAGAATTGCGCGCCGGTCTATGACCGCTCGGAGATAGTCACTTACTCCGGCTCCTGCCAAAGCTATATCCTCTCGCTTTGGGGGTGCAGCGTGCCGTCGGCCAACCAGATTAACAATTTCTCCGGCGAGCCGGCTTGCCAGTCGATTTTGAACACTCGTTTCAATTACGCGAGTTGCTATAACCGGAACCGTTTCCAGTCCGGATTCTTCTCCAATGAATGGCGCGTGTGGCTGGGCAGCCCGATTAACGTGGACCCGAGCCATGACCGCCTGCTCCTTCTGGACAGGAACGGACTTCTCGTGGACCAGTACGTCTATTAGTAGTAAGTAGCGCGTATAAAGTATCAAGTATACTAGCTACTTAATGCTTGCTACCTGATACTCGTTAAGCTACTTGCGTTCGGAGAGCGTCACTTGCGCTTGAACCTCCTTTTTGCCCCTTAAAACCTTGAGCTTTACGGTCTCGCCGACCTCGCAGTCGTCCAAAAAGTCCTGAATGGCCGCTTCGGGGCCGATCTTTGTTCCGTTCCATTCCAGAATAATGTCCTTCTCTTTCAGGCCGGCCTTGTCGGCCGGGCTTTGGGGGACGACAGCCGGTTCAAAGGGATGCTCGCTCACGACATAAGCGCCATAGGGCGAAGCGAGGCCCATTTTTTCGGCCAGGTCCTGGTTCAGGACCAGATAATGAAGTCCGAGGAGCGGCCGAAGGATGCGGCCGTGTTTCTTAAGGTCCGCAAGATCCTTCTCCGCCGCTTTGATGGGAATGGCGAAGCTGATGTTCTGGGCGCCGACGACGACCGCGGCGTTGATGCCGACCGCGCGGCCGAAGATGTCCACGAGCGGTCCGCCGGAATTGCCCGGGTTGATGGCCGCGTCGGTTTGGATGAGCCCCCGCAGTTCCTGGGCGCGGGAATTTTCTTCCTCTTTCGCCTCAACGGAGCGCGAGAGGCCGGAGATGATGCCCAAAGAAACGGTGTTTTTAAAAAGACCCAGGGCGTTCCCGATCGCGAGGACCGTCTGGCCCAGGACGACGTGTTCCGAGTCGCCAAGCGGGACGACCGGCAGCTTCTTTTTCGGTTTGATGCGCAAGATGGCAACGTCGTCCACGGGATCGCGCGCCAATATTTCCGCGCCGTAAGTTTCGCCGTCGCTCGTCTGGACGACGCATTCCGCGCCATCTTCGGATATGACGTGCTTGTTGGTCAGGATGACGCCGCTTTCGTCCACGACGAATCCGGAACCGCCGCCGATCTGGACCATGCCGCGGGCATCCACCTTTTCCGGTGGTATCTTCCAGATATCCTTCTTGCCCTTGCGGGAAGAGGCCAGTTCGGCGCGCACGGCGGTGACGTCCTTCTGCATGATGATGGAAACGACCGCGGGCATAACTTCGGCGATCGTCCTTATGACTCGGGATCTTTCTTTTCTCATAATATTCATTGTATCAAAA
>DAICZV010000008.1:11099-22097 GCA_027310975.1 bacterium | reverse complement strand
CTTCAACCGAGAATTGCTTGTATGCCATACACTTTGATTATCTCAAAGTGTCGCACTTACTTGTTGAACTAACTAAAGTGAGCGCTCCGGGCCTCCGCCAGCTGGCGGACAAGTCTTATTTTGACGAGCGAGGAGCAAGATAAGAGCTTTGTTCTTATATTCTCCGAGCAATGTCAAAAGAGCGGAGCTCTACGCACTTTTACCATCGTGCCGGATTCGCTCTTTGAGTTGTAAGTTCCCCAGGCGAGGTCTATACTTTAAACCATAAAGTCGATGCAAAATATCCAAATATTACACATCAATGAATCCAACCATCCTAGCAGTAGGGGCGGCAGTTTTAGGCCTGATTGTCGGTTACGTGGCGCGCGTCGCGGCGGCCAAACGCCTGCAAAGCTCTCTGGAGAAGCAGGCGGAGAAGGAACTAGAAGAGGCTAAATCAAAGGCAAAAGAGGTAGTCGTCGCGGCCAAGGACGAGGCGACCTCCATCATCGCCGACGCCCAAAAGGAGGAGAAGGAACGCAAACAAGAATTGCGCCAGCTGGAAGAGCGCCTCATTAAAAAGGAGGACAATCTGGATGCGCGCGCCCACGACCTGGACAAGACGGTCGCGAACCTGGAAACGAAGGAGGGCGCCATCAAGGAACGCGAATCCCAAGTCGGAGAGCTGCACGAAAAAACGGTCAAGGAATTGGAACGCATCGCCGGGCTCACGCGCGACGAGGCCAAAAAGGCCATTTTGGACGAGCTCCAGACTTCATACCGCAGCGAACTCGCCGATGCCATGGCGCGCTTGGAACGGGAACGCGAAGACAACATCGAGGCGAAGAGCATGGAGGTCCTGACGACCGCCATCCAACGCTACGCCCGGAACGGCATCGCCGACATCACGACGAGCGTCGTGAACTTGCCCGACGAGGAACTGAAAGCGAAGATTATCGGCCGCGAAGGCCGCAACATCCGCGCCTTTGAACGCCTGACCGGCGTGGAGGTCATCGTGGACGAAACGCCGGAGAGCGTCATCCTCTCTTCGTTTGACCCGATGCGGCGCGAGCTCGCCAAGATGGCGCTGGAAAAACTTTTGAAGGACGGCCGCATCCAGCCGGCAAAGATAGAGGAAAAGGTAGAAGAGGCCCGGCAGGAACTGGAAGCCCGCATTCAAAAGATCGGCGAAGAGGCGGCTTACGAAGTCGGCATCACCGGATTACCGAAAGAGATACTGTATCTCGTCGGCCGGCTGCACTTCCGCACGAGCTACGGCCAGAATGTCCTTACCCACTCCATAGAAATGGCTCATATCGCCGGCATGATTGCCGGAGAGCTACACCTGAACGTGGACGTGACGAAGCGGGGGGCCTTGCTCCATGACATCGGCAAAGCCGTGGACCACGAGGTGGAGGGCACTCACGTGGAAATCGGCCGCAAGCTCCTAAAGAAATACAACATTCCGGACGACGTCATCCACGCGATGGAGTCGCACCACGAAGAATATCCTTACGCCACGCCGGAGGCCTACGTTGTTACGGCCGCGGACGCCATCTCGGCCGCCCGGCCGGGGGCGCGGCGGGATACTCTGGAAAAGTACGTTAAGCGCCTGGAAGACATTGAAAAAGCGGTCAACGGCTTTGACGGCGTTAAGCAGTCCTACGCCGTTTCGGCCGGCCGCGAGGTGCGGGTCTTTGTCGTGCCAGAAAAGATAGACGACTTCGGCGCCCTGGAACTCGCCAAAAAGATAGCTCAGAAAATCCAAAACGACGTCCAATATCCAGGCGAGATAAAAGTGACGGTGATTCGGGAGGTGAAAGCCGTGGAATACGCGAGATAGGGAGTGATTATTACTCTCGAGAACCGGGTGTCGGCTCGCTCCAGCGGCTCGCCGCACCCTGCACTCTCGCCCCGGCGTCCGCCCTACCGGCGGAACCGAGCCGTCGGGGCTCCGAGAGCTTCTCTTAAGCAATAATCGCTCCCTATGAGTGGACGGTTGATAAAAGGTAGTAAAACTGAGGGGAATTTGGTATAATGCCGATAATCAATCAAAGGTCGGAGAAATCGGATAAAAACAATAACCTTATGAAAAAGGATGGATTGGTGGAAGCGGTCATAAAAGAGGCCGGCACCGAGACGAAAAAACAGGCCCAGCAGGCCGTGGAAGCCGTTTTTGACGCGATAGTAAAGACGCTTTCCCGCGGCGAAGAGGTGGCCATCGCTGGATTCGGCACGTTCCGCGTAGTGAAGCGCGCCGCCAGAATGGGCGTTAACCCCAAAACCGGCGAAAAAATCCAGATCGCGGCTTCAACGAAACCGAAATTCCGCGCTGGGAAGCTCTTGAAGGAGGCAGTAAAGTAGAAAGCGCAGCTCTCGAGAGTCGCGTATGCACAAACAAAAACCCGCCTTTTCGCCAGTTGGCGAAGGCGGGTTTTTGCTTTTATTAACTAGCTCAGCAACTGCCTCACTAAATTGCTGATATCAATAAAGTCCTGATAGGCGCCTCGGATTTTGTCCAAGGACGCTTTTATCAGTCCTTTGATTGATATCGGGTTTGAAACGGTCGCGGGCGTGGACGTCGCGGTTGACGTCGCGCTCGCTCCAGTGGAAGTGGCGGTAGTGCTGGCCGAATCATCGGCCGAACTCGTGGCCGTCAGGTTCAACGGCGCCACATTCAATGAAATGCTGGAACTCGCGGTACTGGATGCCTCATCGGCCGCGGCCGTAGTTGACGCGTTCTGCGTGGATGTCGCATTCACGTAAAGCGAGAGGAAGAGCTCAGCGGATTGCCGGTTTAACCTATCCGCAGCCACAATGGAGCTTGAGGCGTCGCTCAAACTGCTTTTAATGTCCTTGGAGCCGGAGATGGCCGGAATGCCGAGGCCCCCAATGTCGCTCACGATCTTGCCATACCGCGTCTGAGCCACCTGAATGGCGCTCGCTTCCTGCTTCACGAGCAGGAAATCCTGGACCGCTCCGATGAGCGGCAGATACTCCGTGTCGCGCCAGGTTTTGAAATCGGCCGCAATTTGCTTCACGTCGCTTTCCGTAAGGGCCGTTGAGGTGCTGAGAAGCTGGCTTTCCGAATCGTAATACGAAAGGAACTGGCTCAGGGTGTTCAACGTCGCCGCCTTCCAGCCGTCATAGGCCTTGTCCTTGCCGGCATTAATGAGCTTCAGTTCGTAGTCCTTGGTCTCGCTCTCCTGGAGCGCGAGGACTTGATTCATGGCCGCAATGCGCAAAGAGACGTCGTTTGCGTTGCCGGTATCCTTGGCAGAGATGAGGTTATCTATCGCCGTTTGAGCGTCCTCTAAAATGCTCGGCGTGGAAGTGCCGGGGGCAGTCTGGGCAAAGGCGGCAGAAACGGCAAGGAGCGAGCTGCTCGCCAAGATTAAAATAAATGTGATAAATTTTTTCGTCATATTTTTATTCGGCGGCCTGGTTCAAAAGCGCGTCTATTTGCGGGTTGCTTGCGGGAACCGCCGTCGGGTCAACGCTTGAGCTCTCCGACTGCAAGACGGCCGGATTCAAATGATTCAGCTTGTTGTTCGTTATCTCGGTCAAGGCCGAGGAAATGGTCTGATTAACGTTTTGATTATAGGTTATCTGCTGGAGTTCAATATTGACGCTCAAATTATTGAATTCGTTGGAGAGCGCTTCGGCGCTCGCGATGGGGACCGTTTTGGGCAAGCCCGGCAGAATAATCGCAACGAATAGGACCGCGACCACGGCTAGACCGCCGAAGGCGAGCTTGGTCCAGCCAAAGAACGCCGGCCAGGCCCTCTCCGCCGCCGGGGCCGCCAGAATGATACGCCGCGTGCGCGCCGAAAAACCGGCGTCGGGCGCGATCTTTTTCAGGCTCTTCAATTGTTCCAAAATATCCTGGTTCATTTTTACGATCCTTCAATGGACTTCTTTAACTGTTTCAAGGCGCGGTGCTGGATCACCCTGATCGCGCCCTCGCTTTTTTGGAGCGCGGCGGCGATCTCGCGGTTCGTGAGATCTTCCACGAACTTCATGATGAGCACGTCCTGGTAGGCCGGCTCCAGCTTGGCGAGATGGACCCGAATCTCCGCCGCAGCGAAACCGGCATCCAATCTTTCCCCCACATCCGACCTTTCGGCAAAGACCTCCTCCGGCACCATGTCCAAACTGACGTTCTTTTTCGCGGTGCGGTAGCGGTCTATTACGGCGTTCCGGGCGATGCGATACAGCCAGCTTGTGAAGGGAAACCCCTTGAACTCATAATGGCCGACGTTGCGCCAGGCGCTCAGAAAGACCTCGTGGGTCAAGTCCTCGGCTTCGCCTTTGGCGCCGCCGACCTTGAGCAGTATGAATCTGTAAATAGCCGGAAGATGTCGGTCATAAAGGACGCCAAAAGCGGCGCTATCGCCCTTTTTCGCCCTTAAAACCAGTTCACGTTCATCTTCCATAAGCTAAAACGATGAAAATCACGCTTTGTTTCTATCTATAGACTATAAAGCGTAACGCGGTGTAACGTTACATGCAAATACCCCCAATGTCCATTATACAGGCCTAGAACCCGGCCTTCTCGCTTATTATCGGAGCGGGATACGAGAATCGAACTCGTGCCCTCAGTTTGGAAAACTGACGTTCTACCATTAAACTAATCCCGCCTTTGATTCCGAGCTTACCACAAGATGACAGGGAGGAAAACCCTATGTTATCATTTTACTAATGCGGACGAAAATCGCCCTCAAGAAAACCGGTTTTATTGCCTTACCCGTCGCCATCATCATCGGCGTTCTCGTTTATTTCGCCGTTTCCGGGACGAAGGCCGCCGTTCCGCCGAGCTTCACTACGGCGCGCCAAAACGCCGCCTCTGTGAGCCACGACATCGTCGCGCTCACAACGAGCGTGAACCAGAATATCCAAGCGGCGAACGCCGCCGAGGCGAAGGGCGACACGAACGCGGTCCTTGCGGCGATCGGCGACGCGCGCACGGCGAACGCCGCGGCCTACGAAAAGGCCTTTGCTCTTTCGCAAAACCTCCAACAGATGACTCAAGCCCTCACCGAGATCAATCCCGCCTCCAGCCGGCAGATGGCCTCTGAAGCCGTGGCCATTGAACTTTCGCTCGTCTCGGAATTCATCGCTTATACCGGCTCGCTGAACGACTTCTTGAATACCCTGGCCCGTTCCATCGCGGTGAACGGCCTTTCAGGCAACAGCGCCGTCGCGGCCGCCTTAAAAGTCGTGAACGACAGAGCGGCGACCATAGACAAGCTGAACCAGGAATTCAACCAGAAAATGGACGCTTTTGACGCCTCAGTAAAGTAATGAAATTCATCGGCCGCCTCATATTCCACGTCTTTACGAATGCTGTCGCATTGCTCGTCGCCTCTTATTTCGTCGCGGGCTTTTCCATAAGCGGCGGTCTGGCGGCCCTCGCGATAGCCGCCGTCATCCTCACCGCCATCAACACCTTCATCCGGCCGATCCTTAAGCTTCTCCTCGGCCCATTGGTCATCCTCACCTTCGGCCTTTTCACCATCGTCATCAACGCGCTTTCATTGTATTTGCTTGACTTATGGAGTCCGGCGATTACAATTCAAGGATACTTACCGCTCCTTCTCGGCACGCTCATCGTGAGCGTCGTGAACGCCGCTCTTGGCCTTTCGGCCAAATGGAGCTCTAAATAAAAATGCTCATCGCCGGACAAATAATCGTCTCCATCGTCCTGATCGCCCTGGTCCTCGTCCAAGACCGCACGAGCGGCCTTTCGGGCGTTTTTGGCGGAGCGGGCGCAACGCCTTACCAGACGCGCCGGGGACTGGAAAAGACAATCTACTGGGCGACCATCGTGGCCGCCGCGCTCTTCGCCATTCTCGCAATATTGAACCTGGTCATTTAGACCAGAGCCGGAGTTTAAAAACGTGACATTTCTCAAGAAAATCTTTCAGGCGCTCAACGCGCGCGAGAAGAAGGTCTTTTTCGGCGCGCTCTTCGTTATCATCTTCTCGGCCGCGCTCTCGGGCGGCTTAACTCTCGCCGAGAAGGGACATTACGTGCCGGTTAAAGGCGGCGAATACCACGAGGGTTTCGTCGGCCAACCGATCGCCCTTAACCCCGTTATTTCCGGCAATCCGATAGACCAGGAAGCGAGCCCCCTCCTTTACAACACCCTCGGCAATTTAATGTCCGGCTATGACGTGAGCCCGGACGGCCTGACCTACAACGTTAAGCTTCATCAGGACCTTACCTGGAGCGACGGGCAGCCGCTTACGAGCGACGACGTCGTCTACACCGTAAAGACCATCCAGGACCCGGCCACGAACTCCCCGCTCGCCCAGGATTGGCGGGGCGTCGCCGTGGAACGCGTGAGCCAGATCCAGGTGCGCTTTACATTGACCGCGCCCTACGCCTTTTTCCTCGGCAACGTGGAACGGCTTTTCGTGATACCTCAGCACATTTACGGAAATATTCCGCCGCAGAACTTCCGCCTTTCGGACTATAACCTGGAGCCTGTCGGGAGCGGCCCGTACCGTTTTCAAAGCTTCAGCAAGGAGAAGAGCGGCTTCATCACCGAATACCATCTAGTCGCAAACCCTTATTACTACGGTACGGCGCCCTATATTCCCGATTTCTATCTTGATTTTTACAAGAGCGTTCCCGACCTGGTCCAGGCGCTCGGCCGCCACGAACTCCAGGGCTATGGCACGCTCCTGCCACTGGGCGTGGACGTAAAAACGCTGCGCGGCGTGGTCCAAGATACGATGTCCCTGCCCAACTATTACGCCGTCTTCTTCAATGGCACGGCGAGCCCGGCCCTCGCCGATCCAGGGGTAAGGAGCGCACTCGTCGGCGCGGTGAATGTTCCGGCGATACTTGGCCAGATACCCGGCGCCACGGCCGTTTCCGGCCCATGGCTCGGCGCGCCCCCGGCGAGTGCCACGAGCTCTTCCGCTTACGACCCGGCGGGCGCCGCCTCCCTAATCGCCGCGTGGAAGACCAAGAACAAGGGAGCACCGCTTGACCTGACGCTCGCCGTCCCCAACGTGGATTTCCTGATGAAAGCGGCGAATGAGGTTGCGAACGACTGGAAAGCGGCCGGGGTGGACGACGTGCAGATTACGACCTTCAATCCCCAGGACCCGACGGACACGACCATCGAATCCCGCAATTACGAAGCGCTCCTCTTCGGGAACGTTTTTGAGAACGTGAACGACCTCTTCCCCTTCTGGGATTCTTCGCAAGTGAGCTTCCCCGGTTCCAATCTCGCGCTCTATCAAAACCCCAAAGTGGATACGCTGATTGAAAACGCCCGCGCGAACGCGAGCTCCACCGTCCAGGCGCGCTATCTTTCCCAAGCCCAAAGCTACATTTTAAGCGATGCGCCGGCCGCGTTCCTTTTCTCCCTGCCCTACGACTACTACCACACGGACGAGCTGGGCGGGTTTACGAGCGGTCCCTTAAGCGAACCGGCCGATGTATTTTTGAACGTGAACCAATGGTACGTCGCCAAAGTCCGGGTTTTAAATTAAAAATGACCGAATACGAAAACAGCGTCCGCGGTTTGCCGGAGCAGCTCCACAGTGGAGCGGCCCAAACGGCGAACCTGGATAAATTGCGCGGAGCAAAACCAGACGCCGTCATCGTCTGCGGCATGGGCGGCTCGGGCCTCATCGGCGACATCTTGCGCGCAACCGCCGGAGAGATCGGCTTGCCGGTCCCGGTCCTCACGGTCAAACACGAAACTCTGC
This sequence comes from bacterium, assembly GCA_027310975.1. GTDB lineage: Bacteria > Patescibacteriota > Minisyncoccia > UBA6257 > GWB1-50-10 > JAMCRC01. Next base: position 14,391 of record DAICZV010000008.1, on the reverse strand, counting down.
CCGCCACTCCATTCAAGCGGCCGCTCTATGTCTGTGTCTCTTTTTCCGGCGAGACCAGCGAGGCCTTGAGCTGCCTTAAGGCGGCGCTTAAAGAAAAGCATAAAACCGGCGTGGCAGTCGTGACCGGCCAGGGCGGAAAAATGAGGCGGCTTGCCGAAGAGTACGGCCTCCCCGCGGCCTTTTTCACGCCCGGCCACTTGACGCCGCGCCTGGCCTCTGGTTATATGTACTACGGATTAACGAACATCCTCCGCGGGGCTTTCCCCCGCCTTACCGTCCGCGACCTCTCCAGATCAATAAAAACGGCCGGCTTCGCCCGAGAAGGCGCTTCTTTGGCAAAGAGATTGAAGGGCAAGAACGTCCTCATCTATTCCGACGAAGCGCACGCCGCTCTGGGATATATTTGGAAGATAAGCTTGAACGAAACGGGCAAGACCGCGGCCTTCGCGGGCACCTATCCGGAGATAAACCACAACGAGATCGTGGGGTTTGAAGGGATCAAGGGTCCCTGGCATGGCGTTTGGCTCATGGACCCGGCGCTCGGCAAGACGATAAAAAGCAAGGCGGATTTCGTCATTAAGGCCCTGAAATGCGGCGGGATAGAAAGCGATAAGATATCCCTGAAAGGAAAAACGGCGGAGGAGAAATTCTGGAACGGAGTGATCCTGGCCGAGTGGACGAGCCTGAACGTCGCCAAGCTGAGGGGCGTGCGTCCGGAGGAAACGAAAGAGATAGACGAGCTTAAAAAACGGTTCAAGTAGATTCATTTTGCCCAGGTGCTGAAATTGGCAGACAGGCTAGCTTCAGGAGCTAGTGTCCGCAAGGACGTGCGGGTTCAAGTCCCGCCCTGGGCACAAAAGTAAAAGCTTTTTACTTTGCAAAAGGTCGTTAAATAAAACAAAAACAAAATATGACCCCTAGAACAAGAAACGACAGAGGTCCGCGGAGACCGGTCGGCCCGAGAAGGCCGACGGCCACCCCGCAATCCAAGCCCCGCGAGATGAAGGAGGACCACGTCCGCCTCGCCGCTTTGGGCGGCTTGGAGGAAATCGGCCGGAACATGTCCTTCATTGAATATAAGGACGAAATCGTCATCATGGACGCCGGTTTCCAGTTCCCCGACGAGGCGACGCCCGGCATTGATTTCATCATTCCGAACGTTGACTACCTCGCCGCGAAAAAGGAACACATCAAGGCGCTCGTCTTAACCCACGCGCACTTTGACCACATCGGCGCCATCCCCTACATCATTGAACGGCTCGGCAACCCGCCGATCTATACGATGAACCTGACGAAGGCGCTCATTGAGAGGCGGCAAGAGGAGTTTCCGAAGGCCCCGAAATTGAACGTCGTCACCGTGAAGTACGGGGACAAGCACAAGGTGGGAGAGAATATTGAGCTGGAATTCTTCGGCGTGGACCACACGGTCCCCGAAACGAGCGGCGTCATCGTGAAGACCCCGATCGGCAACATCGTCCACTTCGCCGACTTCCGGCTGGAGTACGACGAGGACGGCAAGGTGCAGGACATCAAGGAATTCAAGCGCATCGGCGAAATGGGCGTGCACACCTTCATGGTGGACAGCACGAACGCCCTGGAAGAGGGCCGCTCCCAATCGGAGAAAGTGATAGAAAAGAACCTGGAAATGCTCTTCAAGCAGGCCCAGGGCCGCATCATCCTTTCCACCTTCTCTTCAATGATCACCCGCCTCGCGGAAATCATTAAGATCGCCGAACGGCTCGGCCGGAAAGTGGCCATCAACGGCCGCTCCATGAAAGAGAATATCCAGACCGCCCAGAGCCTCGGCTACGTCAAATGCAAGCCGGATACTTTGATCCCGGTGGAAGAGATCCACAAATACAAGGATGACAAGGTGATGATCCTCTCAACGGGCGCCCAAGGCCAGGAGAACTCCGGGCTTATGCGCATCGTGACGGGCGAACACCGCTACATCCGCATCAAGCCCGGCGACATGGTCATCTTCTCGTCGTCCGTCATTCCGGGCAACGAGCGGAGCGTCCAGCGGCTGCAGGACAACATGACCCGCCAGGGCGCCATCGTGCACACCTCGGGACTCATTGACATCCACGTGAGCGGCCACGCCCTCCAGGAAGACCTGGAGCTCGTCATCAAAACGCTGAAGCCGAAGTTCGTCATGCCGATCCACGGCTATTACTACTTCCGCTTCGCGAACGGCCGCAATGCCGTTCGGGCCGGGATACCCCCGGCGAATGTCCGCGTCCTGGACAACAACGGCCAGGTCTGCGTGCTCACGAAGAGCGACTTCATCGTGACCGAGGAGAATCTGCCCACGAACTACGTGATGGTGGACGGCCTCGGCGTCGGCGACGTCGGCGAAGTGGTCCTGCGGGACCGGCTGATGCTCGCCCAAGAAGGGATGTTCGTCGTCATCACGACGCTGGACCGGAAGACCGGCCGCATCATGAAGAACCCGGACATCATCTCCCGCGGCTTCATCTATCTGAAGGAGAACCACGAGCTTTTGGACGAGATCCGGAAGCGCGTCCGCGGCATCGTAAGCCGCATCCCCCACTCCCAGCAGGTGGATGCCGACTACGTTAAAACCCTCATTCGCGACCAAATCGGCCAGTTTCTCTATAACAAGACTAAAAGGAGACCTATGGTGCTCCCTGTGATTATTGAGGTCTAACGACAGAAAGCTGAGCTTCTCAATATTCTCGTCGTTCAAAACTCCCGCTCTGCGGGGGTTTTGTTTGCTTGACTTTGTAATACAAAGTATTACACTGATATTTAAGGTCGGTTAATCAATCAAAAACATGAGGAACATAGTCAATATTTCCCTGCCGGATGAACTGAATAAAGAGGTGGATAGAATGGTGAAAAGCGGCAACTACGCCAGCAAAAGCGAGTTTTTCCGGCACATTCTGCGGCTCTGGAAGGAAGATCAGCTGCTCAAAGAGTTGAACGAAAGCCGCAGCCAGATCGCCGGCAAGAAAGGACGGGTACTTAAATCTCTTAAAGATTTGAGGTAAAGTAATCAAAGGGTATGCGGATAATTTATTCCCCTAAATTCGCGAGGGAGTATAAAAAACTGCCGCAGAAAGTAAAGGGTGCTGCAGAGGAAATTGAGGCGGTTTTCAGGGATGACCCGTTTAATCCGGTTCTCGGTACCCACAAACTTCACGGCCGATTCAAGGACTTTTGGTCGTTCTCCATAGGATTCAAATTCAGGATCGTTTTTGAATTCGGAGAGAAAGGCACGGTTTATTTTCACTCCATAGGCAATCACGATGTTTATCAATAACTAAAT
>DAICZV010000008.1:0-11089 GCA_027310975.1 bacterium | reverse complement strand
TTATGAAACCTCACCTCATTTCCGGCATCCAGCCGACGGGAAAATTGCATATCGGGAACTATTTAGGTTCCCTGAAAAACTTCGTGGCGCTCCAAAATTCCGGAAAATACGAGTGCTATTTTTTCGTGGCCGACCTCCATTCCCTCACGGAGGATTTTGACCCCCAGGAAAAACCGGGGCAGATTTTGAACGTGGCTTTGGATTACCTCTCCGCCGGGATCAGCCCCAAAAAATCCGTCATCTTCCAGCAATCGTCCGTCCCGGCCCATAGCGAGCTCGCCGTAATTTTGAACAACTTTACACCGCTCGGCGAGCTGCGCCGAATGACGCAGTTCAAGGACAAGTCCGAAAGCCAGTCGGAGAACGTGAATGCCGGCCTCTTTGATTATCCGGTCCTCATGGCCGCGGACATCCTCCTTTATGACGCCGCCTTCGTCCCCGTGGGAGACGACCAGGTCCAGCATCTGGAACTCGCCCGCACGCTCGCCCGCCGGTTCAACGCACGATTCGGCAAAACCTTCATTGAACCCAAGCCGCTCCTCACGAGCGCCTCAAGGATAATGAGCTTGGATGACCCGTTGAAAAAGATGTCCAAATCCCGCCCCCAAGGATGCCTCTTCCTGGACGACACGCCGGAGGAGATAAGGAACAAGCTCAAGCGCGCCGTAACGGATTCGGGGCGGGAGGTAAAATACGATGAGCAAAGCAAACCCGCCATTTCCAATCTCCTACAAATCTATGCCGGTATCATTAATAGTACCGTGCAGGAAGCCGAGAGCGCATTTAAAAACGCGACCTACGTTGATTTCAAGAACGCCGTGGCCGAAGCGGTCATTAAAGAACTGACCCCTTTCCAAAAAGCCAAAAAGGCCTTGAAACCGGCGGATGTGAAGAAGATGCTGAGTGCCGGTGACAAAAAAGCGGCCAGCGCGGCCGAAAAAAAGATCGCGGAGGTACAAAAACGAGTGGGATTAATATAAACGGCCAAATGCGCGTCCGCTCTTGACATAAAGAGCGGTTTTATTTTAAAATCCCTCACAGCAAATAAATAATCGAATCACTAAACAAAAGGAGGCAATATTGTGCCCAACGAATTATTTCGTGGTCACTTGGACGAGTGCTTAAAGCACCTGTCTAAGGCGCTGAGCCAGCAATGGCCTGGCGGGTCCAAAGGATCCATCCAGGTCAGAAAGCCAATGGCGGACTTCTGCGGTGTCGGAGTGGAATCTGTTAACCGATGGTTGCGTGATCCTCCAAAGCCGCCAACCGGAGAGACCCTGCTTAAGCTAATGTGTTATTTAGACCTGCTGGGCTATAAAATCATTGAACTTGAGAATCTGCCGAAAACCCGCAGGAACTTCCTGGAGTTAATAGGCTTCAATGTTATTTCCGCCAATGCAGCAACTCAGGCAGTCGGATACGCCGACCCCAGCGATCTTTACAAAGCCTTACGCGGGAAACACAAACCGACGTCCAAAAAGGAGGAGGTTATGTGGACTCTGTGGAAGGAAAAAAAGAACGCATTAGCCGACCAGAAAGTGTGGTCTGAAGCTCTTAAAATCAAGATGCCTAGCCAGGACCAACCAACAGACGAAAAACATGGGCTGGCCGGACAGATCCACGCTGCCATCGGAATATTTCAAGCTCTTTTGATCATGCTTGATGAGAGGCCATTTGATGGCCTGACCGAGGGCGAGCTGCAGGGGATGCGCGAATCCGATGGTGGGACTATTGCGAAACTTTCTGCTCACTTGAACAGCATCAACGCAAAACTGGTGCTGCTTAAAGAAGGAGGTTGACCGTGGATAAAGCTCTCCTCATGGAAGAGTACGAAGCCGTGGTAGATAAACTGATCCCCACGGGGAAGCATGGCCCATATTGCGTGAGCAGGTGCGAGACTCTTGATAACATCATCGTAACGTTTTCGCTCAAACTGCCGGTTTGGCTGGAAAAAAGCTGGCCGGAACCGGGAACGTACGTGATACTGTCAGAGATAAGAAAAAAACGCGCTGGCTGGCGCGCAGAATCGGCCAGATTTATGAGGCCGGAAGACAGAAAATCACAGAACATTAGGAATCAGAAAGGAGCAACAAAAAATGAAGGTCAAAATTGCTGACCTCAAGCTTAACCTCTTCGTTCGGCATTCGCTGAACCAAGATCATGTCCTCTATCTCGCTGAACTTCTCCAGAACGGCAAGAAACTTACGCCGATCAAGATAACCGCCGACAACACCGTTATTGATGGTCGGCACAGGGTAGAAGCTCACGAGTTGAACGACCTGACGGAAATAGACGCTGAGCTGATAGCAATCACATCCAAAAGCGACATGATTGCCGCAGCCTACAAAGCCAATACCGGAGGGCCGCTGCCACCAACGCAGGCGGACACAGAATTGACCGTGATGAACCTGCTGGAATGCGGGGAATCCAAGAAACACATCGCGGAACTTCTCGGCTTACCGGCGGGCATGGCACGGCGATATGTGACCGAGGTACAGTCGCGCCTAATGCGGGCCAAGGTCCAGCGCGCTATGGACATGGTTACCGGCGGAAGCGTGACTATTGCCAAGGCCGCTGAAGCCCAAGGCATACCCGTAGAAAAACTCAAGGAGGCGATGTCTGGACGCCGTAAGAAGAAAAACGGCGTCACGGAGATCCAGCGGACTCTCACGACATTGTACCGCTCCATCGGCATCAAGAATGCTGCTACTATGAGGACGCTTATAGAGAAGTATGAAGATGGCGATGTCACCGAGCGTGAGGTGCGCGATATAATAGCGCACGTGGACGATCTCCAGAAAAAGTCCTCCCGGTCCGTAAACGACTGGAAGCGCCGTTTTGACGCCATAGCGTCGAATGGAAAGAACGGCAAGTAAATTCCCATCTTAATGCAACATCCGCCCAGTTCTCAACTGGGCGGTTTTTTATTTACTTATAGCGGGCAACGGCGTTATTATTGAAATGATGATAGAGTACAACTTTGAGGATAAGGCAGTGAACGAGATGCTAATGGACCAGGCCTATGCCGAGGCCGAGCGCGTCAACCATCGGGACGAGATAAAACTTGAGGATTTTGCCGACTTGTACAAGGATGTTGACCGGGACACGGCATACGTCCAGAAAATGGAAAGGGAGTTTGAAAACGACACGCCCGAGGAAAAGGGGTTCAAGAAGGTCGCGACCGTTTTTGAATCCATCATCTACACCCAGGGCGAGCAGAATCACTGGTTCGGTGAGGACGCCTGGACCATCAAATCTTCCCGCTACGACGATATCAAGAACAAAATAGATACTATCGTTGAGTTCCGGGAAGAGCCCGCAACGGCTTCCCGTCTCGGTCTCGCCGTGGATGTGACGTTGAGCAGAGAGATGGACAAGAAGCTTGATGATATAAAAAGCGAGATAGACAGCGGCAACTTAGCCAAGGTCAAGTACTTCAAATCGGACTATACCCACGCCCGCGGGGAGATCTCGCGGGTCCCGCGCGTCATCGTCGCCGCCAATCCAGGCACGGTGCGGGCGCTCGCTGATCTTTGGCTGGAAAGGAACAATAAGGTTCTGGCGGCCCATCCGATGCAATTCCAGATCCTTGATGAGATAGACGCTCAACTCAAAACCTTCCGAAACTATGCCGAAAAAAACGGCCGGCACGACCTCCTTGCGATCTACGACCAGGCGATCGCGGTCTTGAACGGCGTCCTCATTGAAAAGCACAAAACGCTGAAGGATACCGGCGAACGCGACCAGGCTTTCTTCGCCATCCAGGAGAGATTGAAATTCTTCGGCCAAGAACAAAAAAAAGCGCCCGGCCACGCCGAGCGCCCCAAAGGCAAGGATACTATCAGGGTTTGGCGACCTTAAGGATGCCGAGCCAAAGCGGCCAATCCTCCAGCTTAGTCTCCAACTCCGCGTCAAAACGCTCTTTCCTCTCCATCTCAACGTCCTTGGCGCCCACTTCTTTCTTGAGCATCTCGGCATTCGCCGTGACGAGATGCGCGACCTCTTCGGGGCCGCTCACCATGAGGACTATCTTGTCCTGCGGCCGCATCCCGGCGTCCTGACGCAGGCCTTGGACCATCCGGACGAGTTCCCGGAGCCAACCCTCTTCCTTTAGCTCGTGGGTGATTTCGGTGTTCAAAACGAATTCATCTTTGAGCTTGGCGTCAAAGACGACTCTCTTGACGTTTATCTCATCGGCCAATATTTCAAGAAGTTCCTTCGCGCTCCCCAATTCTTTGCTTTTAATTTTTAATTCCGAGAGAGGCTGGCGCACTTTTATGCCAAGCTCGGCGCGCTTCGCGAGGACCGCGCTCGCAATATCCCGCACCGCCCCCATCCCTTTCAATAATTTTCTGTCGGCCTGCCCTGAGCCGCGTCGAATGGGCCAATCCGCCAAATGGACGCTGGTTCCTTGTTTTTTCAAAGACGAATACAGAGCTTCGGCGAAGAATGGCGTGAAGGGGGCGATAAGCTTGCTCACCTCTTGAAGAACGTGGCCGAGCGTGGCCGAGGCGGCGGCGTAGTCCTTTTTTCCTTCGGCCGACGGATCCGGTTTTTGGAAACGCCTTCTTGAACGGCGGATGTACCACCGTGAAAGGTCTTCCACCAGGCGCTCCACCTCGTTCGCTCCGCCGCCCACGTCATAATGGTCCAGAGCTTTGGTGGCCGCCGTAATCGTTTCGTCCAAGCGGGCCAATATCCACTCGTCCAGAGCGTTTCTGTGTTTTGTATTTTGTATTTGGCGCTTGTTATTTTTGTCCGCATAGGTATTCCAAAAAACGTATGAGTTGTAGAGCATCGTGAAGAATTGGCGGGAGTTTTTGGCTAATTCCACCTCGTCAAACCTCTTCGGTTCGCCCGGCGGGTTCACGGTATAAAAATACCAGCGCACGGCGTCTACACCGTACTTGCCTATCACGTCCCACGGGCTCACGATGTTCCCCTTGGACTTGGACATCTTCTGGCCGCTTTTATCCAGGATGAGTCCCAGGGAGATGACGTTCTTATAGGAAGTCCCCCGTCCAAGGATGGTCGCGACCGCAAGGAGCGTGTAGAACCAGCCGCGGGTCTGATCAATGCCCTCGGAGATGTAATCGGCGGGATAAGCGGTCAATTTCTCAAAAGGATAATGGTCTTCAGCGAAGGGCATGGCGCCGGAGTCCAGCCAGACGTCGGTCACCTCCTTCACGCGGCTCATCTTGCCGCCGCATTTATCGCATTTGAATTTGACGCTATCCACGTACGGCCGGTGGAAATCGGCCTCGCCGCCCGCGTTCCGCGGCACGGGGACGAACGAGGCGATGCGGTATCCGGCCGGCGGCAAAAGCTCTCCGTTAAAGAGCTTGCCCTGCGCCTCCCTTTCCTTGATCGCCCGAAAAGTATCCCAGCCATTCAAAACGCTCGCGAGCATCCACAGAGGATGTTCGTGGCCGACGATCAGAATCGTCTTGCCTTTCACCGTCTTTTCCATCTCTTGGACGAAATCCCAGGCCCGTTTGCGGACATCCGCGAGCGTCTCGCCGCCCTCGGGAGCGGTCGTAAATTTGTCCTGGGTAAAACGGAAGAAGGCGTGATAGTCGCCGATTGGGCGGCCGTTCACGTCGCCGGCGCTTATCTCCCTCAGGCGCGGATCTAATTTGACGCTGCTAAGGCCCAGCGATTTCTTCAATATTGCCGCCGTCTCTTTGGTGCGAGTCAGGTCGGAAGCAAAGCAGAGATCTATTTTTTCCTTCCCAAGCGACTTGGCCGCTTTCTCCACCTCAATGCGGCCCTTCGGCGTCAGATGGTATTTCTTTTTCTCCGGCCAAGAGTCAATGATGTTCAAAATATTCTGCTCGGCCTCGCCGTGGCGCATCAAAATGTAGCGGTTGCCGGAACCCGCATGCCCGATCGTAAGCTCGGCGCCGCTCCCGACAACTTTATATGCGCCGTCGCGCTTCGCGCGATCTGGCGAAGCCAGACATTTTTCGCAAACCCAAACCGGCAAAGGCGTCCCCCAGTACCTTTCGCGCGATATCGCCCAATCCTTCACCTCTTTGAGCCAGCCGCCGAAACGGCCTTCTTTGATGTTTTCCGGCACCCAGTTGATGCCTTCGTTTTCGGCGAGCATCTCTTTGCGTAATTTGCTCATGCCGATGAACCAGGAATCGCGGGCGTAATAAAGGAGCGGCGTGCCGCACCGCCAGCAGAACGGATAGTCGTGCGTGTATTTTTCCTCGCCGAAAAGGCGGTTCTCTTTCTTCAAGCGTTCCAATATCTTCTTTTCCGTTTCCGGCGATTTGACGTAAAGCCCGGCCAGACCCTTCACCTCGGCCACGAACTTCCCTTCCGGCGTCACCGTGTGGAACGTCGGGAGCCCGACTTTGAGGCCCAGTTTATAGTCGTCCTCGCCGTACATCACGGCCGTGTGGACGACTCCCGTGCCGTCTTCCGTCGTCACGAAATTCGCTTCGTAGATCCGGTAGCTCGTCCCGGCCTTCAGGCTCGGCACGGAAAAGAGCGGCTCGTATTCCAGTCCGACGAGTTTCTCTCCCTTCACGGTCCCCAAATCGGCGAAGTTCTCGTGCAGGACGGCGGACAAACGCGGCTTGGCTAAAATGTAGGTCTCGCCGCTTTGAACCCGGACGATTTTGTAGTCAATGTTCTTCCCCACGGCCAAAGCGACGTTTCCTGGCAGCGTCCAGGGCGTCGTCGTCCAGGAAAGAACGAAGGTCTGGCCGTCCACCGAAAAGCGGCCGATCTTCTGCCCTTTTTTCAGGAGGAACTTTATATAGACCGAAGTGTCGGTCGTTTCCTTGTAGCCCTGGGCCAGCTCGTGCGAAGAGAGCGCCGTTCCGCACCGCGAACACCACGGCACGATCTTGTGGCCTTTGTACAAAAGTTTTTTATGCCACGCTTCCTTCAAGACAGACCAAACGGATTCAATGTAATCGTTCGCGTAGGTGACGTACGGGTGCTCCATGTCCAGCCAGAAGCCCATCCGCTCGGTGAGCTTTTCCCATTCGTCTTTATATTGCCAGACGGATTCCTTGCACTTTTCGTTGAACGCCGCGATGCCGAACTTCTCAATATCCTTTTTGGACTTAAGGCCCAGCTTTTTCTCCACTTCCAGCTCCACCGGAAGGCCATGAGTGTCCCAGCCGGCCCGGCGCGGCACGGAAAACCCCGCCATCGTCTTATAGCGGAGGATAATGTCCTTGAAGGAACGGGAAACGACGTGGTGGATGCCCGGCCGGCCGTTCGCCGTGGGCGGCCCTTCGTAAAAGACGAACTTTTTGGCCTTTTCGCGATTCTTGATGGACTTTTTAAAAACGTCATTCTCCCGCCAGAACTGCAGGACCTTTTCTTCCACTTCCGGCAGAGAAAACTTTTGGAGATGCTCCAACATTATCCTGATTTTACCCGAAAAAACCGCTTTCCGCCAGCGATTTATCAATGTAACGGAGCTGAGCTCCGTTACATTGAGTTATCCCCAGAATGTATGGGAGCGAAGCTCCCATACATTCTTTTACATCTTGGAGGGGGCGGAAATACCGAGAACGGCAAAGAGGTTTTGCAGGACGATTGCGGTCGCCTGGACAAGGGCCAGACGGGCATTTTTGATGTCTTTGGCCTCGCCCATAATGTGCTCTTTTTCGTAAAATTGCTGGAAATCCTTGGCCAAGTCCAAGCCGTACCGCGCCAGGCGGTGGACCTGATAGTCCCGGGCCGTGGCTTCAATGACCGATGGGAATTCCAGGAGCTGACGGACGAGCCTTTGGTCCTCCGCGGTATCAAGGAGGGCGAGTGTTTTCGGGACCATCTTCCCTGCCCCGGCCTTCCTCAGAATGCCCTTCGCCCGAACGTAGGCGTATTGGACGTAATAGACCGGGTTTTTCGCGGAACGCTCCTTCGCCAAACCCATATCAAAGTCCATGTGGGTCGTGGGCGAGATCATGAGGAAGAAGAAACGCGCGACGTCCGCGCCGACTTCGCTGACCAGATCTTCAAACGTGACGAACTCCCCTTTGCGCTTGGACATTTTGAATTCCTGTCCGTTCTTCATCAGGCGGATGACCTGGGTGATGACGACCTCGGACCGCTTGAAGCCCACTATCTTCGCCACGGCCTGGATGCGCTTAACGTAACCGTAGTGGTCGGGGCCCAGAATATTTATCTTCGCGTCAAACCCGCGCTTTTTGGTCTCCAGATAATGGCCTGCGTCGGCGAGGAAATAAGTGGGCAGTTTTTCGCTCGTCACGAGAACGCGGTCCTTGTCGTCGCCAAAAGCAGTGGTCTTGAGCCACACCGCTCCTTCGCTTTCATAGACCCAGCCGCCTTTCCGAAAAAGTTGGAGCGCCCGCTGCGGCAGCTTCGCCGCGTGGATGGCTTTCTCGGACGTGAAGCGGTCAAATTTGATGCCCGCCTTTTTGCCGACAGCCGTCTTGATGAGGCCGAGAAAATCCTTGGCGGCCCGCTCGCCGAGCGCCATCGGCTTATTCTGCATCTTCTTCACGAGCGCGGAATGCCGGCGCGCCCACTCTTTGACGTAATCGCCCTTGTAGAAGGCCTCTTCGTCTGGGATAAGGCCGAGCGCGGCGGCAATGGACCGGCCGAGCGTGAGGACCTGATGGCCGGTGTCGTTCACGTAATACTCCTTTTCCACCTTGGCTCCAGATAATTTTAGTACGTTGCCCAAAACATCGCCCAAAAATCCGCCCCGGCCGTTCGCAAGAGTAAGGGGGCCGGTCGGATTCGCCGAAACAAACTCCACCTGGACCTTGTCCTTCCTGGATTTGCCGGCGCCGAACTTCCCTTTTTCTTTAAAAATAAGGAGGAGTCCGGCATTCAAAGCGGCAGGCGTGAGGTAGAAGTTGACGAATCCGGGACCGGCCGCCTCCACCTTCGCGAAGAACCCCGCCGGAGCGCTCTCTTTCGCGTCCCGGGCCAGGGCGGCGGCGATGGCCGCCGGGTTCTTGCCCTGCTCCTTGGCCAGGCGGAAAGCGATGTTAGTGGCATAATGCGCACCTTGGTTCTCCGGCACGTAAATGTCGACCTCGTCGGAACCGGGGGCGATTTTTTTCAAAATTTTGAGGATGGTGTCTTTGGCGCTCACGTATAAACTTTAACTTGGTTGGACGGAAAACAAAAGCCGCCTCATGCTGGGCGGTTTTTGTGTTGTGGAGATGGTGGGGGTTGAACCGTCGCCCCTCGCCTTGCCACGGCGGCTGCGGGGCTCCCGCGAACCAGAGCGGTTCGCGTACTCCGCCACAGGGAAACTCCCGTTTCCCCGACCCCCTTCCCGGTCCAACTCACACGCACGAAATTAAAATACCGACCCATAAATGGTCAGTATTTTAATTTGTGGAGATGGTGGGAGTTGGACCCACATCCAGGACGTTCGGTGAAAATTTTCTACGAGCGTAGTGCTTAGGTTAGTAAGTACGAATTGCTCCGCTTAATTTCGGCTCCACTCGGGCGAAGCGGCCTTATGGAACCAGAGCCCACTGTATCACACCGGTAACCTCCTAGCAGGCGTCAGAGACCGATGCCGCTTAAGCGTAAGCTAGAGCGGGAACTGCTGATTTATTGGCAGTTGGATTTTTTGGTCGGATTTACGAGTCAACCGGCTCGGCTCGCGACTTTCAAGGAAGATGCCCTGTCAAAGCCCGACATCCCCAGGCGAGGATCTTCAATCCTCAAATCGTTTTATCTCGCGTTCGGCGGCCTTCTTTTTAAGGTTCTCGCGCTTGTCCGCCTTGTTGCGACTGCGGCAAAGGCCCAGTTCCACCTTCACGAGATGGCTCTTACTATACATTCTAAGAGGCACTAAGGTCAACCCTTTCTCTTTGGTCCGGCCGATTAGTCCGGCGATTTCTTCGCGTTTGAGAAGCAGCCGGCGAGGGCGCTTGGAGTCGTAGTCCGGCGGCGTGTTCTTGGGCTGGTAGGGAGGAATGTCGCAGTTCGTGAGCCACACCTCGCCGTCTTTGACTGTCGCGTAGGCGCCCACCAGACTCGCGCGCCCCAAAACAGCGGCTTTTGCTTCAAAGCCCCTGAGCTCTATGCCCGCGTCGTATTTCTCCAAAACGTCGTAATCAAACCGGGCGCGCCTGTTTTCGGAAAGGGTTTTCATTCCGATTTTAGGTTAGCCCAAACGCGGCATTGACGCCACTGCCACAGAGGTATTACAGTCCAAGCGCTCTTCAAAAATAAATAACATCAGAAAGGAGGTGCTTATGGCACCAATGATAATCGGCCTCGGAAAGACCGAAGCCCGCGTCTCCGAACAGGGAGGCGCTGTAACCAGCCTTACCGATCAAGGACGGACGGTATTCGCCACTCAATTCAGGGACCCGAGCGGGAAGCTCCGCGGCGGTTGCCACGTTTGCGCGCCGTGGTTCGGTACGTCCGAATTCAGCGCTCGCAAGCACGGCCACGTCAGGGACCTCGTCGGTGATGGCGATTCGCACAAAAATATCGCCATCGTTGAGTTTTCAAGAGAGGCGAATGCCCAGTACCCCTGGGGCATGGAATACGGCACGCGGACGATCATTCACGAAAGCGGCCTCGTTGAGTTCATGGCTGGAATGCGCCGAATAAACGACGGCAATCAGAAAGCGGCCCCGGCGAACCCCGCTTTCCACCCCTATTTCGCCTGTTCAGACGCGAATCAAGTATCCGTGATCGCGAACTATGTGAGGGAAACTGGATTCAGCGCCAAGGCCCGCGGCGTTCCACTCACTCACGACCGTCGAGTCGTCATTGAGATGCCGGACCGGTATATAGAGATGCATCTCGGCGGCGCTTTCATGATGAGACGCCATCCCTGGATATTTCTCTGGACCGACTCCCCCCGCGAGTATGTCTGCGTTGAGCCGGTTCTTTACGACCCGCAAATGTTCAACACCGATAAAGGAGTGTCGTTGGACATTGGCCAGGAGCTGAGTGTCTCTATGACACTCGAGATAACTCTCAAATGATCAAAGGCACCCGTGCGATGGGTGCCATTTTATTTTATTGGATAAAAAGAAGACCACCGTCTTGGGCGGTCTTCAGCTTCCATCCTTAAATTGGTGCATGTTTTTGGAAGCGGTCATAGCTATTGACTCTT
>DAICZV010000007.1 GCA_027310975.1 bacterium | reverse complement strand
GTCCAGGCGAACCCGGCCTACAATATGGACTTCGTGAAATCGCGGGTCATCTCCGATTTGCGCCAAAGCCACGGCATTACCGACCCGGCGAAGGACGACTTCACCGTAGAGACCCAGGCGGACGCGCTCGCCATATTGGGGAGCATTACTTCCGTCATGACGGTCTTTCTGGCCGCCATCGCCTCCATTTCGCTCGTCGTGGGCGGCATCGGCATCATGAATATCATGCTCGTCTCGGTGGTGGAACGGACGCGCGAAATCGGCCTGCGGAAGGCCGTGGGCGCGACGAACAAGGACATTCTGCGGCAATTCCTTCTGGAATCCATGCTCCTCACATTCGTCGGCGGCCTCATCGGCATCGCGCTCGGAGCGTTCATTGATTTCCTGGCTTATATCGTTCTGCGGGCCGTGCTGGAAACCGGATGGGTCTTTGCCCTGCCGCTTTCATCCATTCTCCTCGGGGCCGGCGTTTCCATGGCAATCGGCATCGTTTTCGGATTTTATCCGGCTAGGCAAGCCGCGAGAAAAAGTCCTATTGAAGCACTACATTATGAATGATCATCGAAAAGTCCGACTTGCCCCGTACAAAAACTTGTTTTTGTGCGGGGTTGAGGCTCTGCACTACGAGTAGCTTGCTTTTTGGATGTAATTGTGGTATATATAGCACTATGTTTGAAAAGCTGGAATTCTGGCTTTTCCTTCTCCTCGCCTTCGCGCTTCTTTACGTCGGTTACGTGCAGGTGCACGGGTAAGAAAGGGAAAAACGCCATAAAAAAATCACCCTGAGCTTGTCGAAGGGTGATTTTTTATTCATTTTTCATCGGTATCTTCTTTTTTGTCGTTCGGTGGGGTGCCGGTTTCTCTTTTGGCTGAAAGACATGCTTTTCAAACGCGGCCACGATGTTTTCATCCGGCTCAGAGGACAGTCTCTCCCAGCCCTCAATTGACGTTTGATGGACGTGAAGTCCGGATTTAGCCGCTGCCTCATCCAGAGCGTTACCAAGTCCGTTAAGTTGTTCTTTCCGGATGAATGCTAAAAATTGGTGTGGAGTAACCTCCACGTAGCCGTTAAACTTTGTAGGGCTGGCCGCGACCGCAGGCAGAGAGCCGGGGAGCTTATCGTACCGGCCGCGCTCGTCGGCCTTCACGTAAATCATCCGTCCGATAGTTGTCTTCTCGGCGACGTTCTTCCCGGACTCAAGATACTCCCGAGATTTAATGACGCTCTCCCTTTGCCGTTCTATTATGCTTTTACCATCCACTCTGTTGTCCAAGCCGTATTTTTCGATGAGTGCCGGCGGCAGGGGCATGGTAGAGACACGGTCCATTATCTCGCTCGCGTCCTTTTTAAAATTGGCATTGCCTTTGATCTGTAATTTTTCGCCCGCAGTCAGATCGCGGATGAGGCCCGTGAGAGTAGCTATTGGAAGAAGGCGGTTCAATTTCATGAAGGTTATATCATTCTCGTCGTAGAACTTGTCGGCCGCACCGGAAAGCCAATGGCCGGTGTCCACCCTCTCAACGAAAGTGTTGCTCAAGGTTAAAAGGCGCTGGTCAGCTTCGCTATTTTTTTCATAAAAACCAAGACGGCGGGCGGTGTCAAACACCGCCATCGTAGGGCTGACTGGAGGTCTATTCAGATCCGTCTCCGGTGCGGCGATTTTGAGGCCGTGCTCCAAGAACTTCTTAGGGATATTGTTTTCACGACCGGGATCATAGTAGTAAAACTGTTTTTCGCTTTTCAAGAGGCCCGCTTTTGCAAGATCCAGCCTTTGTACCACGAAGCCGACGCTCTCCGGCGGTTGAATTCCTTTTATTCCGACGTGACCTGGGATTAGAAAATATTTGTAGCGCTCAACAAAAGCCTCACGCAGCTCCTGCTGGAATTCATGGTCGGCGCGGAACGATTCCGAGCGTACGAGCGGGTCCGCCACTTTTTCCTTGAGATAAAAAATATCGGTGGCATCCGGGTCGCTAACGATGGTTTCGAGAACGTTCTCCTTAGCGAATTCCTGCGGTGCATCCTTGCCATGGATCATCACGTCGAACTGGAAGGAAATGTTGGCGTCTCGTTCCTCTTGATGTTCCGTGATCGCCTCCAATTCCTCTACTTGCGCCTCTTCTTGTTTGGCGTGTTCTTCCGGCAGGTCAAATTTTTGCTCAAAGAATTTCTCCATCTACTTAAACTATAGTCCTTTGGCTTCGGCCGGTCAAAAGTGTATAATAACGCCATGTTGAACACGCTAAATAACGGCGGCTGGCTGTGGTACGTTTTAATGCTCTGGGTCCTGCCCTGGAAGGGTGTTGCCCTCTGGAAAGCGGCCAAGCGCTCCGATCAGTGGTGGTTCATCGCTCTCCTCGTCTTGAACACGCTCGCAATCTTGGAGATCCTCTACATTTTCATCTGGAGCAAGCGCCCTCTGAAGGCGCCCGTCAAAGAACTTAAGGCAGAGGCGTAACCCTAATGCGGAACGTCGTCATTTCGGCTCTCGCCCTGGTCATTTTTCTCTTGAGCGTCTACTTCATTTTTGGCGGGTTAATCCGTCGTTTTTAGCATGCCAACCAAGAAGATAGAATTGCAGGAAGGGGATCTGGCGCCGAGCTTCAAGTTGCAGGATCAAACAGGCATGTGGCACCGGCTCTCGCATCATCGCGGCGGCTGGGTCCTGCTTTACTTCTATCCGAAGGATGATACCCCGGGCTGCACCAAGGAGGCCTGCGGCATCCGCGACTATTTCCCGAACTTCAAAAAGCTCAAGGCCAAGGTCTTCGGCGTGAGTGTGGACAGCGTCGCAAGCCACGCCAAATTCGCCAAGAAGTACAAATTGCCTTTTACTTTGCTCTCGGACGAGGGGAAGCTGGCCGTCCGGACATACGGCGTCTGGGGGAAGAAAAAGTTCATGGGGCGGGTCTACGAAGGCACGCTCCGCACGTCGTTCCTCGTTGACCCGAAAGGGAAGATAAGGAAAATCTACCGGAACGTGAATCCTGCTGTCCACGCCGGGGAGGTCCTCGCCGACCTGGCGAAATAAAGTATGGAGGTCGGACCTCCATACTTTGTGGGGATAACTCAAGATATGCGCAAGACCTACGAAATAAAGGTGTACGGCCGCGTCCAAGGCGTCAATTTCAGGCGGAGCGCCGCCTTTCGGGCGAAACTTTTGGGCGTGGTCGGTTTTGTGCGGAACGAGCCGGACGGCAGCGTCTTCGTGGAAGCGGAAGGGGACGATGTGGCGCTCCAAAAGTTCCTCAACTGGTGCAAAAAGGGCTCGCTCATCGCGCGCGTGGACCGGATAGACGTGGAAGAAATATCCGGAAAAGATTACAGTGAGTTCAGGATAGAAAGATAAAATATGTCCGAATACTACAACCCGCAAAAGACCAAGAAACTCTTCGCGCCCGACTCGGACGAACCCTACGTCGTGAGCCGGAGCGGCATAGACCTTTTTGTGGAATGTCCGCGATGCTTTTACCTGGATAAGCGTTTGGGCACCGCCCGGCCGCCCGGATTCCCTTTCAGTTTGAATACGGCGGTGGACACGCTCCTCAAAAAGGAATTTGATATCCACCGGGCGGCGGGTTCGCAGCACCCGCTCATGAAGGCCTACGGGATAGACGCGGTGCCGTTTGACCACGACGACCTTGAGGAGTGGAGGAACTCCCGGACCCAAGGGATAAAATATCTGCACCGGCCGACCAACCTCCTAGTGCGCGGCGGAGTGGACGACGTCTGGATAAACCACAAGAAGGAACTGCACATCGTTGACTATAAAGCCACGTCAAAATCCAGCGAAGTGAACCTGGATGCGGAATGGCAAAACGGCTACAAGCGGCAGGTGGAGGTCTACCAGTGGCTTTTCCGCATGAACGGATTTCCGGTCTCCAACATCGCTTACTTCGTCTACTGCAACGGCAACGCGGACAAAGAGGCCTTTGACGCGAAGCTGGAATTTGATATCAAGGTTATTCCTTATGAAGGAAACGACGGTTGGATAAAAGGGACGCTCACCGAAATGAAAAAATGCCTGGTGTCGGACGAACTGCCGGAAAGTAGCGCGGACTGCGACTACTGCGCCTACCGCAAAGCGGCGGCGAAGCACGAAAACCGAAAATAAGGAATCAGGAACTGGTGATAGGGAGGCGATGGTATAACGCGTTATACCATCCAGCCGATCCACACGAAGTTATACAGCCATGGCTTTTTAACTTAGAGCGGTGGATAAGCCGCTTAAAATAAGCGGTTTTGGCATAGTTGACACATAGCCAAAGTCATAGTATAATGCAAGCGTTCTTTGTAATGAAACGGTTCGTCTGATACCCCCGAAAGGTAGTAAGGGGTAATGGATAGCCAAAATAATCCCGAAAGGATGGTCAGCTCATTATGAGTAAAGCCTCGGTAAAACAAATTCTGAAAGCTATCTCAACGGTTCAAGACAACCTTCCGAAAGAGGAGATTGAGAATCTTGATGTCGAGATAACGCAGAAAATCATTGATAACCCGGTCAGAAGCGGTAAGGAATTCATGAAATTCCTCCGCAATGGAGCCCGTGTCCAGATTATCGGCAATGTCATCGACTGCGATGCCGCCTCGTTCGTCCCCAAGGGCTGGAGTGTTGAAGAGCACAGGAAAGGCGGCCAGTTCGCCTGGGATCCGGGGAAGGTTTCCCTGTACCTCTCCGAAAGCCAGAAGAATGGCAGCGTCATCTCCGGCAACAAGCTCCGCAAGGAATTGCAGGATAAGCCGGTCTTGAACGCCAATGTCCTGGACTACTTACTGGAGCATCCGGAACTCATCCCCGAAGAATGGAAGGGCAAATACATCTTCTTCTGGGGAACCATTTACCGCGGCTCTGATGGCGGCCTCTACGTCCGTTGCCTCAGCTGGGACGGCGAGAGGTGGAGCTGGGGCGACCGCTGGCTCGGCCGTGGCTGGAACGCTGATAATCCCGCGGCGGTTGCAGCAGGCGCGTAACAATAGTAATTTTGTCGATTTGACTCGGCGTTCGTGTAAATTCACGGACGCCTTTTTTGTTATACTAACGTTGGATAGTAGATTGGTGTGCCCGCGGCCAAGGTTTCGGGCGGTCGAATTCCGGAGTTTCTTTCGCTCCAAAAAGCAAAGACGCCTGGTGTACGCCGTTAGGTGATTAGAGATCACGAATGCGATACAGCCCAAAGAGTATTCAATGGGCAGTGGTATGGGTGACGGTATGCACGCAACCGCGACTCTGATGGCAACCTCAACGTCCGTTACCTCAACTGGAACGGCGAGAGGTGGAACTGGAACTACAACTGGCTCGACAATGACTGGAACGATGATAATCCCGCGGCGGTTGCAGAAGACTTCTCTGTTTCTCCCTCGTTCTATAACGAGGGAGTTTCTTTAAGCGCGAGTTGTTTAACCCATCCGCCGATTATCCGGCCGATCTCCTCAAGTTTTTCTGATATTGTGACGTATTTCTTGCTGTCTAGTGCTTTCGTTTCCCAAGCGATCTGGAGGAAAAATTTGGCTAGATCAATTTTGGCTCCGGCGGTACGCACGAGCGGTAGGCGATTCACTGGAACAGCATAGCTCGCCGAAAAAAGAATTTCAGCGGCCTCAAGAATACAGACATCTATTTTTTCTCCCAGCGTGAATCGGGCGGATTTCGGCAAATTGGGAACTATCTCCCGCCACAGCTTGTACGTCTCAATCAATTTCCGTATGACCGGTAGTTCGTTCCGTCGGGGGGGGGGATAAATGGCCGTTAGAATTTTGAACTGGCATATGTTTGAAGAAATAATATCGCTTGAAAATATATTTGAGGCCTGGCGGGAATTCCTGAACGGCAAACGGGACAAGCCGGATGTTCAGGAATTCTCGCTCAATCTTGCCGACAATGTCTTCCGGTTGCACCGTGAGCTTACGAACCGAACGTATCGCCACGGCGGATACTCGGCATTTAAAGTGAGCGACCCAAAGCCGAGGGACATCCACAAGGCCTCCGTCCGCGACCGCCTCCTCCATCACGCCATATACAGGGTATTATACCCTCATTTTAACAAAAGATTCATCGCCGACTCATTTTCTTGCCGTAATGATAAAGGAACGCACAAAGCCATAAACAGATTCCGCGCCTTTACTAACAAGGTCGGCAAAAATAACACCAAGCAATGCTGGATTTTGAAGTGCGACGTGAGGAAATTCTTCGCGAGCATAGATCACGGAATCCTTCTTAATATTTTGCGCAGAAACCTTGATGCGGATACACTCCGGCTTTGCGAGAGCGTGATTAGTAGTTTCGAGACGGCTCCCGGCAAAGGATTGCCCCTCGGCAACCTCACAAGCCAGCTTTTCGCCAATGTTTACATGAACGAACTGGACCAATTCGCGAAGCACGATCTGAAAGAGAAATACTACATCCGGTATGCCGACGATTTTGTGATTTTCTCGCAGAATAAAAGGCATTTGGAGGATACCCTTCCCAAGATCCGGCAGTTCCTGGAAGGCGCGCTGAAGCTCGCATTGCACGAAGACAAAGTTTCCATCAAAACCATCGGCTCGGGCGTGGATTTTCTCGGCTGGGTACATTTCCAGGACCATCGGGTGTTGCGAGCGGCTACCAAACGGAGGATGTTCAGAAGGACTGCCGAAAGACTGGCGCCGGAGACGCTGAATTCATATATCGGGCTTTTGAAGCACGGGAATGCCAGAAAGCTGAAATCGATTATAATGAAAATATGAATCTATCCGACGAACTGAAAAAGATAGTGAAGGGGGACGTAATGAGCGACGAGGCGACGCTCGGAAAATACAGCGAGGACTATTCTATCTTTAAGGTGAAACCCCGGGTCGTGGTCTTCCCGAAGGATGAGGAGGACGTAAAGGCCCTGGTAAAATTCGCCGCTGAAAAGAAAGCCAAGGGTGAACCGATATCCCTCACGGGCCGGTCGGCCGGCACGGACATGTCCGGCGGACCTTTGAACGACTCGGTTATCGTGGAATTCACGAAGTACTTCAATCACGTAAAGGAGATAGCGCCGGACTACGCCGTTATCGAGCCGGGCGTATATTTCCGCGATTTTGAAAAGAAGTTACAGGAGAAAAGCCTGCTCTATCCGGCCTTCCCGGCTTCCAAGGACCTTTGCGCCTTGGGCGGGATGGTCAATAACAACTCCGGCGGGGAACTGACGCTTCAGTACGGCAAGACCGAAAATTACGTGGAGGAGGTGAATATCGTCTTGGGCGACGGCGAGGTTCACGCCCTGAAGCTGCTCTCGGGCGAGGCGCTTAAAAACAAGCTTGCCGAAAAAAGCTACGAGGGCGAGATCTATCGCCGGCTCTATAAGCTCATTGACGAGAATTACGACGCCCTAATGGCCGCGAAACCGAAGGTGACGAAAAATTCGGCCGGTTATTATCTTTGGAACGTTTTAAGCGCGGACAGAAAAACATTTGATATCACGAAGGTCATCGTCGGCTCGCAGGGGACATTCGGACTCCTCACATCGGCGAAACTCCGGCTCGTGCCGGCGCCGAAATATACCCGTCTGGTCGTAATATTCAGCAAAACGCTCAAAAGCGTTCCGGCTCTCGTGAATGACCTTTTGGCCTTGAAGCCCGAGAGCATTGAGTCGTACGACGACAAGACGATGGGTCTTGCCATGCGCTTTTTCCCGACCCTGATGAAGCTCATGAAGGGCGGGCTCTTAAAACTCGCCTTTGAGTTTATCCCCGAGCTTTTAATGCTCGTCCGGAGCGGCGGCATGCCGAAGATGATACTCCTCGTTTCCGTCACGGCTGACGACAAGAATGAATTGGAGCGCAAGGCGAAAGAGGTGGTTGCGGCGGCCAAGAAATATAAATTACTGGTCCGGAACGTGAGGAGTGACGCGGAGTCCCAGGAGTATTGGACCATCCGCCGGCAGAGTTTCGCCCTAATCCACAGCCACGTGAAGGGGATGGATGCCGCGGCCTTCATAGACGACATCATTGTGGAACCGAAATACATGCCGGAACTTTTGCCGGCCATCAATGCCATTTTAGACAAGCACAAAGACAAACTTATCTACACGATCGCCGGGCATCCGGGGAACGGCAACTTCCACATCATCCCGCTCGTCCACCTGAACGACCCCGAAACGCGGCGGCTCATTCCGGAAGTGACCGAACAGGTTTACCAGCTCGTCTTCAAGTATAGCGGGTCAATCACGGCCGAGCACAATGACGGCCTTATCCGCACGCCGTATCTTACGGAAATGTACGGCGAAAAAATCGTGCAGCTTTTTACCGAGACGAAGAAGATATTTGACCCGCAGGACATATTCAATCCGGGGAAAAAAGTAGGGGCGACCTTGAAGTACGCTGAGGAGCACATCAAACAATAACCCGCGCCGCGCATTTCGCTCGTCGGGCGCTCAAGGGCGCTTGCCCAAGGTTACCCTCCTCGCAAAAAGCGCGGCACGGGTCATTGTGTTTAGTTGATTATATAAAAGGCCCTCTCACTGGGGAGAGGGCATAAGGCATAGTTCTCTTATCTTACCTGGAAACGACGGGGAAAAGGGTCCCTGGCATCCAGACGGTTTCGCTGCCGTCTAGAAGCAGTTTCGCCGTTTTCGCCTGATGGTTGGCGGAAATGACGGGGCACCAGAGCAGCCCATCCTTTTTCATGACGGAACCGATAACGGCAATCGTTACCGGACGTTCCCGCCAGACCATCGGGTGCTGGCAAAAGTGCAGCGCCTCAATGAGATTGGCGTTCCAGTAACGCTTTGCCGCTACCGCCTCCTTTACATCGGCGGTCGTGGCGCGCGTTTCACTTTTCACAAACTGGATTGGGAATGACGCGTGGCTTTCCCGGTGTCCGCTTACGGGGAAATCATCGTTCGTTAGCTCAAACTCATCGTATTGGCTGGCGAACGATTTGACGTCGGCCCAGTAGTCAATACTGATCTTTTCCGGCGAAAAGATAAGATCGATGAGCTCAAGAACAGTTGTGTTCGTATCCATATTTTCTACCTCCTTTTTAATTTACAGCTCGTTTGAATAATAAAACTCATTTAACGTTCCGTCAATGCAAATTGAAGGATAGCGGCCGGTCCGCAATTCAGATAGTATGAGTCCAATGTTCAATTTTAAAATCATCGCTAAAGACAAAAAGAGCCGCGCCCGGACGGGCGTTATTGAAACGCCACACGGCATTGTGGAAACGCCGGCCTATACCATTGTCGGGACGAATGCCGCCGTGCGGACGCTCCATCCGGAAGACCTGCCAGGAACGAAGACCCAGCTCATCATCGCGAACACTTACCACCTTTGGCGCGAACTCGGAGACCGGCTGGATTCTTTTGAAGGCCTCCATAAAAAAATGGGATTTAACGGCGCCATTATGACGGACAGCGGGGGATTCCAGGTTTTCAGCTTGGGGTTCGCCCGCGAGCACGGCACGAGCAAAGTGGCCGGCATTGTGACCGGCCGGGACGGGATAAACCTAACGAAGATAACCGACGATGGCGTGAGCTTCAAGGACGGGGAGCGGGAGATATTTTTGAATCCGGAAATATCCATTGGCATTCAGGAAAAACTGGGGGCGGACATCATTTTCGCCTTTGATGAATGCACCTCGCCTTTGAACGATTACGCATACAACAAGCTTGCGCTCGCCCGGACGCACGCGTGGGCGAAACGGTGCCTCGCGGCGCAGAAGCGCAGCGACCAGGCCCTTTACGGCATCATCCAGGGCGGGGAGTGGCGCGACCTGCGGGAAGAGAGCGCGCGTTTCATCGGCTCGCTGCCGTTTCCCGGTTTCGGGATCGGCGGCTCGTTCGGCAAGGAAGGGATGATGGACGTGCTCAGTTGGACATTGCCTCTTTTGCCGGAGGAAAAGCCGCGGCATCTTTTGGGTATCGGGAGGATAGAGGATGTTTTGAACGCGGTGGAGCTCGGCGTGGATACGCTGGACTGCGTCATCCCGACGCGCGAGGCGCGCCACGGCTCCATTTGGACGGCGGAGGGCAGATACGACGTGAAAAAGGGGAGGTATGCCGGAGACAAAAAACCTCTGGAGAAAAATTGCGCCTGCCCGGTCTGCGCCTCCGGCCGGACGCGCGGCGAAATCAAAGCGCTTTTTGCGGCACGCGACCTGGAAGCCGGGCGCCTTGCGACCATCCACAACGTTTGGTTCTTCAATGAACTGATGCGCCAGATCCGGGAATCCATTAAAGAGGAAAAGTTCGCCAAGTTCAAGAAGAAGGCGCTTTCAAAATTAATGGATTAAACGGCATATTGCCCCTTGTTACAAATTCAGCTCTAGTACGTTAGACTTAGTATAAGAAGTCATGAAAAAAGCGGTGTTTATTTCAATTATCGTTAGCGGTCTCGCCCTCGCGGGCATTTCTTCGGCTGCCGGGTTTTCCGTGCGGCTTTCAAACGCCTATCCGACCCAGGGGGATACCATCATTATCGGCGTCTACGGCAGTGCCAGTACGCCGCAGACGGCGGCTCTGGGCGGCCAGACGGCCAGTTTCTTTCCCTTCGGCGGGAAATACGTTGCCGCTCTCGGCCTGAAGGTGACGGCCCCGGCGGGCTGGCAAAAAGTCACGCTCAATTTCGCGGACGGCGCGGTCGTCACCAGGTGGGTAGACGTTTTGAAAAAGAACATCGTCGTGGAGAACCTGCCTATACCGCCGAGCCTGGGCGTGACGGCTCCGCAACTCGTCCAAAGCCTAACGGACGAAAATACCATCATTAATAAGATCGTGGCGACGGTGACGCCGCATTCGTACATCTCAAAATATTTCGGATTGCCTCTCGCGAATAATACTTACATCACCGACCGGTACGGCATTCTGCGGAAGACTGGGGACCAGGAAATTTGGCACCTCGGAACAGATTTCGCCGCCCCGGCGGGTAGCATTGTTGGAGCGATGAACGCCGGCATCGTGCGTTTTGCAACGAGCACCTTCTCTTACGGCAACATGGTCGTCGTGGACCACGGGGAAGGAATCTATTCCATGTATCTCCATATGAGCAAAATCCTTGTCTCGGTCGGCCAAGCGGTGCGGCAGGGCCAGACGCTTGGGCTTGTGGGCGACACTGGGTTTTCTACTGGCGACCATCTGCACATATCCATAAAAGTGAATGGCGTGACCGTGGACCCGCTCCGATTCGTGAATGTGTTTTAGAAAAGCTCGGCTGTATCCGAAAAAGTGTGCGCTCCGGGCCGCTTGGCCAAGTCTTACCCACTTTTTCGGACATAGCCGAGCTTGGTACAGCACCCTTGTTTTTTTATCTGACAGTGAGAGAATAATATCAGTTCTGTACGGATAGATTAATCTAATCATCCAACAAAAAAGGAGGTATCCATGTTGTTCGGTACGTTTGAGGTGAGTTTTTCTTCAAAGAAGAGCTCTTTACCAGGACCGTCGATCAACGCCGCATCCATTGACGGCAATCGTTACAGCGACGATTACCTATTTGATGCTGTTGACGGACCGCCCCTCACTCAGAGACAAAAGCTCGAACAACCGCCGGCCGACATCGAAATCGGTACGGCCACCCTGCCAAAAACAGGAGGTCATAAGTTCGCTCCCACGCTCAAAAAGTGCTGAGAGCCAAGAGTGCTGGCCGGACATCCCATGATGCCCGGCCTAATTTTATAAGCCCCGCTACTTCGTGTAATAAAGGAACTCCAGGACGATTAATATGAACCAGCCGGCTTGGAGGACGAACCAGGCGATAGTTTCCACCCACTCCGCCTTTTCTTTGCTCGTGATGGTGAAGTTTTCAACGAGCGTGGAATAAACGTTTTCCAGAGAGTCCAATTTATCTTTGATGGCGCCGCGCCATTCGCCAACCTTCATTTTGCGGCTCGCCAGGTCGTAGAAACGCGCCGAATACCAGTCGCCGATGAGCTTGATATCGCGCTCAATGGATTCAAAGGCCGAGATCCAGGTGAGCCGCCGGCGGAGGACGCTCTTCACGTCGCGGGCGACGGATTTGTCGGAAAGGAACTTTTTGTTGCTTTCCGGTTCGTTCACTATTTTCGTAATGCGGTCCAATTGCTCGTCCAGCCGCCTATCCAAAAGCCGGTGGCGCAAAAGCTGAAGGTTGGCGAGCGTGAGCAGTTCCACCGAAAGGCCGAAGTCGCCCTCAACGTCAAAGAGGAAGGCCCCGTCCCAGTCAATGATGGCGAGGTCGTGCTTGGCGTACTTTATCTGGGTGGACAGCGTGTATTCCACTTCCTTCGGGTCCAGGTCAATGGTTTCGGACTTGAGGAGCGCGGCCATCTCCGGCGCGTGCGTCAAAAACTGTTCCGGCTCGCCCTCGTAGCCCGATACGCTGAAGATGGAATACATTTCGCTCCATTCGTCGCTCCCGCCGCGCTTTTTGAGAATCTTGTAGCTTTCGGCATAGAGCTTTTGTTCCCAGGCGGAGGTGGCGTTCTTGTCGAAGATGTCGTCCGGTTCAACGGAGGCCTGGATGACGATGATATAAGGAGCATAGCCGAGGACGGCGAAGGTTATTTCTTTGCCTTCCACCTTCCTTTTCTCCTCGCCAATCGCGACGAGATGGGGGACGGAGGAGGGGAAATAATGCGGGCCGCTTTTTACGGTCGGCGCGCGGAACACGCTGCCGCGAATCGCCTTCGGCACTTCCCCGAGGACCAATGTGGTGAGCTGCTGTTTCATAATTTGCCTTCCCTTTTAGCTTATTATACACTAACTCCGTGATTGCCAGACAAAAATTAGCGGCCATCCTCGTTTTCCTCGTCATCCTCTCCATCGGAGCGGCTGTTTTTGATTATGATCCGATCTGGTCGCAGGTCAGCTCTTTCCGCAACTGGAATTTGGGTTTGGATCTCGCGGGCGGCAGTTTGCTTACTTATAACATTGATCTTTCTAAAGTGCCGGCGGCCGATCAGGCCTCCGTCGTCTCCGGTCTCCGGAACGTCATAGAAAAGCGCGTCAACCTCTTCGGCGTGAGCGAACCCCGGGTTTATACGGAAACGGCCGGCGGCGATACCCGCCTCGTCATTGAGCTCGCTGGGGTTAAGGATGTTGCGGATGCCATCAAGGAAATAGGGGCGACGCCATTTCTTGATTTCCGCACCGTCGTTCAAGCCACCTCCACCGCCGCGACGAGCACCGACCTTTTGAACGCCTCATCCACCGGCGGCTATCAGTTCATCCCGACCGCCCTGAACGGCCGGTACGTCGTGGGCGCCCAGGTCGTCTTTGATCAGTACACGCGGCAGCCCCAGGTGGCGATAGAGTTTAACGGCGATGGCGCCCAGCTTTTCGGGAGCATCACTTCCGCGAACGTCGGCAAACCCTTAGCCATCTTTTTGGACAACCAGCTCATTGAAATGCCGACCGTGCAGGAGGCGATCACCGGCGGGAAGGCCGTCATCAGCGGCAACTTCACCCTGGCTTCGGCCCAGACGCTCGCCGAGCGCTTTAACGCCGGGGCGCTGCCGGCTCCCATCACCCTCGTGAACCAGCAGACCATTTCGGCCGATTTCGGGAGCAACGCCCTGGACCGCGCGGTCTTCGCGGGTCTTATCGGAACGCTGGCCGTCATGCTCTTTATGATAATTTACTACCGCAAGTTCGGTATTTTCGCCGCGGCCGCCCTCCTTATGTACGTCGCCCTCACGCTCGCCGTCTTTAAGATCGTGCCGGTCACGATGTCTCTTTCCGGCATCGCCGGATTCATCCTGTCCATCGGCATGGCGGTGGACGCTAACGTCCTGGTGTTTGAACGCACCAAAGAGGAGATAAAACGGGGCTTAAGCCACTACGCGGCCGTGGAAGAAGGCTTCAAGCGCGCTTGGACCTCCATCCGCGATTCCAACGTTTCCACGATGATAACGGCGGCGGTGCTCTATTACGGCACCTCCAGTTTCGTCCAGGGCTTCGCCCTCACGCTCTTCATCGGCGTCGTCATGTCCATGTTCTCGGCCATCACCATTACCCGGACCATGATGAGGGTGTTCTACGGCCGGAGCGAAGAGAAAAAAGAATCCTTATCCTGAAACCATGTCTAACGTATTAAAATACAAGAATTATTTCCTCGGGTTCTCGGTGACGCTCGTCATTGCGGCCTGGGTTTGCATCGCCGTTTTTGGATTGCGGCCGGGGATAGACCTCAAAGGCGGGACGGAATGGCAAATCTCTCTTTCCAAATCCGGCGTGACGCCGGCCGAAATCGCGGGCACCATAAACGCCGCCGGTCCGGTCAAGGACGCCCAAGTGGTTATGGAAAACGACGGCAGTTTCCTCGTGAAGCTCCCGGCTTTGAGCGAAGCCGACCATCAGGCGTATCTCTTGGCCTTGCAGTCGGCCTACGGCGCAGTGAACGAGGAAAGTTTCTCCAGCATCGGTCCCGCAATCGGCGCCGAGCTCGCGGTGAAATCTGAATGGGCCATCTTCTTCGTCCTTATCGGCATCTCCCTTTACATCGCTTACGCCTTCCGCAAAGTTTCGCATCCCAAGGCGTGGAAGTACGGATTGGTGACGCTTGGGACGCTCCTCCACGACGTTTCCATCCCGGCCGGCGTCCTCGCGGTCCTCGGCGTTCTCGCAGGCGTCCAGATAGATTCAAACTTCATCGTGGCGCTTCTCGTCGTGATGGGCTTTTCGGTCCACGACACTATTGTCGTTTTTGACCGCATTCGCGAGAACGTGGTCGTGCAGCGCGGCCGGAAGACGAGCTTCTACGATATCGTTAACGCGAGCATCAAGGAGACCTTCGCCCGTTCCGTGAACACCTCTTTTACGCTCTTTCTGGTCCTTTTGGCCATGATCTTCTTCGGCCCGCCGTCGCTCTTCTATTTCATCCTCACCATCCTTATCGGCACCGTTTTCGGGACCTATTCGTCCATCTTCGTGGCGAGTCCGCTCCTCTATATGTGGCAGGAACGGGAAGAGAGGTCTTAGGCGGACGGCAGGGGGTTGACGCTTAAAACCCGTTGTGCTAGTATTTAAATCAACAACATGGCCAAGGATACTAAAAACATTGACTTGCTTCTGGAAGACCTTTTTGCCGACTTCACGCCCAAACAGCGCCGGGTTTTGACCGGCCGTTTCGGGCTGAAAACCGGCAACCGCCAGACTCTGCAAGCCATCGGCGACGAGCTCAAAATCACGCGGGAGCGGGTGCGCCAGATAGAAGAGCAGGCGATGAAGAAGATCGCGAAGCGCCTGGAAAGAGAAGCCGCTTGGATATTAGAGGCCGCCGAAAAGCACTTGAAAACCTCGGGCGGAGTGCGCCGCGAGGACTCTTTCCTTAAGGAAATAGTCCACGACCTCAAGGTCGCGGAAGGCATAAAATTCCCGGAGCGGAAGCTGAGCTTTATCTTCGTCGCGGCCGGCAAACCACAGCTTTCCAAGGAGACCGACCAGATGAATGGTTATTGGTTTTTGGACGAAAAGGCCAAGGCGAAGTTCGCCGACTTCATCAAAGAGGTGCATAATTTTTTGAAATCCTCCAAGAAAGAAGAGGTTTTGAACAAAAAGTCCTACCAGGCCTACTGCAAGAATCTTATCTCCTACCATTTGCTTTCCATCCCGAAGTATTTCGGCACGAACGTTTTCGGCGATTTCGGATTGCGCGACTGGCCGGAGATAGAACCGAAGACCATCCGCGACAAGGTTTATCTGGTGCTCCGCAAGCACGCCGCGCCGCTCCACTTTGAACAAATCGCCTCGGCGGTCGCGAAGTACGGCTTGGACAAAAAGCCCGCGCACGTCCAGACGGTGCACAACGAGCTCATCAAGGACGAACGTTTCGTCCTCGTGGGTCGGGGCGTCTACGCCTTGAAAGAGCACGGCTTTGAAAAGGGGACCGTCCGCGAGGTCATCGCCCGGCTCCTCAAGAAGCACGGTTCGCTGAACTCCACGGAAGTCGTGAAGCTCGTTAACGAGCAGCGCTGGCTCAAGGAGAACACCATCCTTTTGAATCTCCAGAACCGCCGTTATTTCCGCCGCCTTCCCAACGGGCGCTACGAGATTCGCGAGGCATAACCACAATCAAAACAGAAAACCGGACCGCGGTATCCTTTCGGAACCGCGGTTCGCTTTTTTCCAGCGAAAAGCGCCCGCTGCACTCTCGCCCCGACGTCCGCCTTCCCGGCGGAACCAAGCCGTCGGGGCTCCGAGAGCTTCCTCAAGGACACCGCGGTCCGGTCAGGGTAGGCCCGTGGGCATGCCTCTTTCAAAAAGTCCATTAAATGGAATACAATAAACGGAAAGATGTTCGGCGACCTAGCGAAGGAAATAGCGACGTTCTTTGAAGAGCTCTTCAGCCGCGAAGAAACGTGGGCGATTCTCTTTTTGGCGGGCGTGGCGGGTGCCATCGCGCTGCCTTTCATCGGCCTTTCGGCTCTCCTCGCGGCCCTTTTGGAATTTTTGGCCCTGACCTGGTGGTTGTGGCTCTTTTTAATCTTGTTTTTCATCTGGCGTTCGCTCTGGCTCTATTGGCGGAACGAGGTTTTCAAGGGGAAGATAGAATACGCCATGCTGGAGCTTCGGGTGCCGCGCATCATGGAAAAAAGCCCCCAGGCGATGGAACAGGTCCTCGCGACGATGGATTCTTTCCGCAATACGCCGGGCAATTTGAAGGAGAAATACTGGGACGGGACGGTGACGCGCTGGTACACCCTGGAGATGGTCTCGTTCGGCGGCGAAGTGCATCTTTTTATCCGCTGCCCCAAAGATCTCACGCGCGTCGTGGAGGCCGCCTTCTTCAGCTACTACCCGGATATGGATATTCTGGAGGCGAAGGACTATATGGAAACTCTGCCGAAGACGCTGGACGAGATAGAGGCCAAGGATTTGGAATTTTGGGGTACGGAAATGATCCTCAACAAAGAGGATGCCTACCCGATCAAAAGCTACAAATATTTTGAAAGCGAGGCCGAAGAGAAACAATTTGACCCCATCTCCACTTTCTTTGAAGTTTTGGGCAAGGTGGCGAAGGACGAGATATTGAGCGTCCAGCTTCTTTTGGAACCGGGCGACCCGAAATGGAAAGAGGAGTGGGAAGAACTGGTGGAAGAACTCAAGAAGAAAAAAATGTCTCCGCCGACTCCCGAAGGCCAGACGCCCATACCCGCGCCGATGCGTTCGCCGGGCGAGACCGACACCTTGAAGGCCATTGAAATGAACTTGGCCAAGCCGGCCTTTAAGACGCTGATTCGTTTCATCTATCTCGCTCCCAAAACCACTTTTTATAAGAGCTTGGCTCGTGGCGCCGTCCTGGCGGCCTTCAACCAGTACAGTGATTTGAACATCAACTCATTCAAGTCAAACCGCGACGTCGCGACCTCAACCGATATGTGGAGCAAGCCGTACCTCTTCGCCAAGAGGCGACTC
Organism: bacterium; assembly: GCA_027310975.1. Classification (GTDB taxonomy): domain Bacteria; phylum Patescibacteriota; class Minisyncoccia; order UBA6257; family GWB1-50-10; genus JAMCRC01. Next base: position 5,374 of record DAICZV010000007.1, on the reverse strand, counting down.
GCGATGCGCAAGCGCCGGATGCTCTTCAATTTCCTCCGCCGCGAACTGCCGCCCCAGACCGAGATGGGCCACTTTGTCGCTTCCACGCCCTTCACCAATACCAAAAAGACCAAGCGCTTCCATTTGAACCTGGAAAGCCTGGCTTCGCTCTTCCACTTGCCGACGAACGTCGTTTTGACCGCTCCGCATCTGCCGCGCATGGAAAGCCGCAAGACGGGGCCGCCCGCGGGACTGCCCATCTACGGCGACGAAGAAGATATCAAAAAGTATACTTAAATGTTCTCATTCCTCTCGCCGGTCGCAAATGTATTCATCAGTTTCCCCTGGATAGGTTTTTACGACCTCTCCCGGGTGGTTTTCATCATCTTGGACGTGGCGCTCGTCGCGGCCCTGGTTTATACCTGGCAAAAGGCGCAGTCGGTCAAACCGCAGAACTGGTTCTACGGCATCATTACTCCCAGGGAGGGGCACCAGCACGCTTTTGACGTGCCGCGCTACCGCAAGCATTGGAACGACATCCGGACGCATGCCGAGGATGCACCGCCGCAGTCGCTGACCTTGGCTGTTATCGCCGGCGACAATTTGGTGGACGACGCTTTGAAAGAAATGGGCCTGCAGGGCGAGCACATGGCCGACCGCCTGGGTGAGCTGCATAAGGCCGACCTGCCGAGCCTAGACGACCTCTGGCGCGCTCATCGCGTCCGGAACGACCTGGTCCATACCGTGGGGTTTACGCTCACACCTAACGAAACGCGGGAGGTTTTGGACGTCTACGAAAAATTCCTTTTGGAGCTCGGAGCGCTGGAATAATTTAAGGCATTTGTTGTTCCGCATCATTCGCATAAAGGTGTTCGCAAATTTCGCATTATAAACACAGTTTTGCATAGAATGCGAAACAACGAACGCACTATGCAAATGCCGCGAAGTATCTAATACGACGATGCCAAACAACATCCGCGAAACGAAGATCCAATCGGTGAAGCTCGCGCCTCCGCCGCCGGGGCTGCCGGTCTACGGCCGCGTGCCGGCGGGCGACGTCTCTTTTATCGGCCGGACGAACTACGTCGCGGCCCTGGAGGAAAAGAAGTTCATCTTCGGCATCAAGCGTTCCGACCGCCTGCGCCACGTTTACGCGATAGGCAAGAGCGGCGTCGGCAAATCAAAACTGCTGGAGATAATGGTGCGCCAGGATATTGCTTCCGGCGAAGGAGTTATCTTTTTGGACCACCACGGAGAACTGGTCTCTTCCATTTTGGACTTCGTGCCCGAGAATCGAGTGCGGGACGTCATCGTGATTGACCCGGGCGACGACATCGCCCTGGCGTGGAACCCTCTTCAGGACGTTCCCGCGGCGGCGCGCCACATCTTCGCCCAAAGCTTTGTTGAAACGATGGCGGCCCAATTTGACGGGCAGTGGAATTTGCATTTGGAGCATTTGTGCCGGATGGTCGCCATTGCGCTTTTGGACCGGCCGGAAGCGAACCTGGACGGCATGGTTTCCATTCTCATGGACGACGGTTTCCGGGCGGCCACCTGGCCGCGCATCACCGACGAGTCCGCCAAGCGATTTTGGGGCTCGGAGTTCGCCGACTGGCGGAATAAATTTGAATCGGAAGCGGTCTTGCCGCTTCAGAACAAGCTGGTGCAGATAATCCGCCACCCGGCCCTCGCGGCCACCTTACGCGCACCGGAAAATAAGGTGGATCTGCGGGCGGCCGTCGCCGAAAAGAAGATAATTCTCGTGAATCTCGCCCGGGAGCGAATCGGCGAGGCGAACGCCGACTTTCTGGGGTGCCTTCTTATCGCGGCGCTTAAAGAAATAGGCATGACCCGGCGGGACGAGAGCCCCTTTTACGTTTATCTGGACGAATTCAACCATCTCGTGACGCCGACCTTGAAGAATTTCCTCGGCGAGGCGGGGCGCTTCGGATTCGCTTTGACATTGGCCCACCAATACGCCGGCCAGCTGGGCGATGACCTCATATCGGCCATTCTCGCGAACGTCGGGACGGTCATCGTCTTCCGGGTGAGCGGCGAAGACGCCGGCAGGCTGGAATCGGAGATGGACCCGGTCTTCAAAGCGCGGGACATGATAAACCTCGGCACGCGCCAGTTCTACGTTCGGATGATGATAGACGGCGAGACCTACGACCCATTCTCGGCCGAGGTCCTCAAAGTCCTGCCGCCGCCGCATCCTTCCTTCAAGGAGAACATCCTGGCGAACATAAAAAACAATTACGCGCTATAATGGTATCAAATGGCTGATTTTGAAGAGAGAGAAAAAGACGTCGTCTATTTTGGCAAGACAGATTTCCGGAACACCAACCGGCTTTTCGGCATTAAAAGAAAGGACCGGCGCCAGCATCTGTACGTCATCGGCAAGACCGGCACCGGCAAATCGGCGATGCTCAATAACCTCATCGTCCAGGATATCGCGAACGGTGAAGGCCTTTGCGTCGTGGACCCGCACGGCGAGCTTGTGGAAGGCATTTTGGAAAAAATCCCGGAGGAGCGCGTGAAGGACGTCATCTATTTCAATCCCGCCGACCCAGATTTCCACATCGGCTTCAACGTACTGGAGCTCCCGGACCCCAAATACAAGCACTTGGCGGCTTCGGGGCTTATGAGCATATTCACGAAAATCTGGTCCGGCGTGTGGAGCGCCCGCATGGAATATATTTTGAACAACTCCATTCTCGCGCTTTTGGACACGCCCGGTTCCACGCTCCTCGGCGTCACGCGGCTCCTCGTGGACAAGGACTACCGACAGAAGATAATCGCGAACATTAAAGACCCGGTGGTGAAGGCCTTTTGGCTCAACGAATACGAGGAATGGAAGGACCAGTTCCGGAACGAGGCCATTGCGCCTATTCAGAACAAGGTCGGCCAGTTCCTTTCCACGGCCATGGTCCGGAACATCGTCGGCCAGTCCAAGAGCACGATAGACATTTTTGACATAATGAACAGCGGAAAAATATTCCTCGTGAACGTGGCGAAGGGCCGCATCGGCGAGGACAACTCCGCCCTTCTCGGGGCCATGCTCATCACGAAGATCCAGCTCGCCGCGATGGAGCGCGTCCGCGTGCCGGAGGATGAGCGGGTGGATTTTTATCTTTACGTGGACGAGTTCCAGAACTTTGCCACCGATTCCTTTGCGAACATTTTGTCCGAGGCCCGCAAGTACCGCTTGAACCTCATCCTGGCCCACCAGTACATCGGCCAGCTCGTGACGGACGTTTCCACCAAGGTGCGGGACGCCGTTTTCGGCAACGTCGGCACGATGGTGACTTTTCGCGTGGGCGCGACCGACGCCGAATTTTTGGAAAAGGAATACGAACCCGAATTTTTGGGGCAGGACATGGTGAATCTGCCGAACTATCATGTTTATTTGAAATTGATGGTGGACGGCGTAACGAGCCGGCCGTTCTCGGCGATAACGTTGCCGCCCTTCAAGGTGGCCTCGTCGGAGAAGACCGTATCGGAGATAATAGAGTTTTCGCGTAAGACATACGCCCGGCCGCGTTTCGCGGTGGAAGAAGAGATAAATTCATGGGCGGGCATGAGCGACGGCGGCACGAGCGGCGGCGGGGGAGGATTCCCTATTGTCTGCTCTGCCTGCGGCAAAGAGACGACGGTGCCCTTTGAACCGCAGCCGGGCCGGCCGGTCTATTGCCGCGACTGCCTGGCGAAGATAAAGACGGGGGAACTTAAGCCCGTGCGGGTCGCGCCGGGAGCCGTGCCCGAAAAGGTGGCCCGCGAGGTGCGGGGCGGCGAACTGGCCGGCTTGGGCATAGAGTTTGAATCGTCTCCACAGACGCCGATGACAAACAGCGAGGCGCATCCGGCGCCGCGTCCGGCTCCGAGCGCCGCGCCCAGCGTGACCCATAAGCCGTTCCAAAAGCATTTTTCGCGGCCTATCCCGCCGCGGGATCCGGTCCCGACCTACGAGGAAGAAAGAACGCCTCCGGCCAAGTCCGGCGCCGTATCCTTAAGCTCTCTCGCGCCTCAGAAGGAAAGCAATAATTTAAAACGCGACCCCGAAGAAGGGGAAAGCATAGAAGAACTCCGCAACTCCCTCAAAGATGCCTTATCGCATCTGAACCAGGGGTAAGGACAAGCTCGCTGAACCTCCCGCTCAGGCTGTCTCCGGGGCGACGCCCAAGTCTTAGCCTTCGCTGGGAGGCTCAGCTCGCTTTATGTAAAGAAAGAATGTATGGGAGCTTCGCTCCCATACATTCTGGGGAAAAAGAAAGGCCTCTTAGGAGGCCTTTTCCACTCTTTCCACGTACTGCCCGGTCTCGGTGTTGATGCGCAATATGTCGCCTTCGTTGATGAAAAGGGGAGCGCTCACCGTCGCGCCGGTTTCCAGGGTCACCACTTTGTTGCCGCCCTGGGCCGTGTTGCCCTTGATGGCGGGCGGAGATTCGGTGACCTTGAGGTCCATCTTGATGGGCAGTTCAACGTTGATGATCTGCTCGCCGAACTTGTAGGCGGTGACCTCGGTGTTGTTCTTCAAAAATTGGGCCGCCTTGCCGATGGTCTCGGCTGGAAGCTGGAAGCGGTTCTTGGGATTGCCCTTTTCGTGGAACCAATACTCGCCGCGGCTCTCATAGATGAAGACGACGGGCGTCATATCTATCTCCGCCTCCTCGTAGTTCTCATTCTGGTGGGCGGCATACTCCTGCGTTTTGCCGGAGATGAGGTTCACGATCTTAAGCTGCATCACCGGCTTCCTCTGCTGCATCCGGATGAAGGCCGATTCCAGTACTTTAAAAGGGGCGCCATCTTTGAGGAAGATCGTCCCAATCTTTAACTCGTTATATTCCAGTCGTGCCATAATGTTCCATATTCTATTGAATATTTTCGGATTTTGCAAATAAAAATACTGCAACCTTTTGGGCTGCAGCATATAAATTGGTCCACTCCAAATTCAAGGCATCGGGACTGGGGGGAACGGGTCGTCCTTTTTTGTCACCTTGAAGCTTGGCAGTCCGTTACGGAGTAGGATAACCTCGACAGTGATCGTATAAGGATTAATAGGCAGATCACTGAAATCATGATAAGCGGTAGCTTGGAGTGCTAGACGCAGCTTATCGTCGTTTAACTCAACTTCTTGTACGGATATCTTTCGCGGAGGATCGCAGTCCTTCAATTGAGCCATGCCTGTTATTGCACCCCCTTCTAACTGTATGAGAAAGACATCATCGTATTTACCGTATATCGTCTCGGTGTCGTTGGTTATCGCTACAATATACAGTCCGCGTTTTTGTAGGGTGCTATCGCCAGGCAATCTCTCAATTCGCCATTCTATCCCATCGAATACAGAATCTTTGTCTACGATCACCCCTTTTTCCAGCCCTCTCAATATATGCTC
>DAICZV010000071.1:240-514 GCA_027310975.1 bacterium | reverse complement strand
GACTATTATATATTAGCACTCGGGGGTGTCAAGCGCTAAAGGAGGGGGTCGGATATCTTATTCTGCTCTCAAACACGCTATCACATTCCCCGCCGAGGAATGTGCGCTCGCTCTCGGCCTCGCTCTCTCGCTTCGCTCGAACCATGGCCGCTCGGCCTGCGAGATGGTTTTCTTAAACAAAAATCAAAAACCTCTATTGGTTAGTTGTTTCACTCGCGCACCTTCTCCTTAATAAGGTAGTTCTGTTGTCTTTGCGATCTGCCGTAGGCAGAGA
>DAICZV010000071.1:0-230 GCA_027310975.1 bacterium | reverse complement strand
CCCCGGGAGGCTAAATATTGTCAGATGAACTCAACTCTTGAGGATGCAGGTGCGTTCGGGTTTTGAAAGATTGCGGATCGCATAGAGGGTGATGGTTGCCGGGGCGCCTTGTTTCCTCAATCTCTTGATGTACTCGAGCACCTTCTTCTTATCCCCCCGCATGATGTCTTTGAGACACCACCCAATCCCCTTTTGCACCAAATCTTCTTTATCGGAGATGAGATTGTCGC
>DAICZV010000070.1 GCA_027310975.1 bacterium | reverse complement strand
GATTTAACGAGAGACTAATATGGCCGCCTTGACACCCTTTACGCCCAGTGATTCCGGGTAATGCTTGGGGCCTCTGTATTACCGCTCCTGCTGGCACAGAGTTAGGAGCCCCTTATTCATGGGGTACCGTCAATAAACTTCGTCCCCCATAAAAGATGTTTACGTACCGAAGCACTTCATCCACCACGCGGCGTCGCTCCGTCAGGCTTTCGCCCATTGCGGAATATTCTCGTCTGCAGCCTCCCGTAGGAGTATGGACCGTGTCGCAGTTCCATCGGTGGGGGTCAGCCTCTCAGCTCCCCTAAGCGTCGTAGCCTTGGTAGGCCATTACCCTACCAACTAGCTGATACTACGCAGGCCGCTCCCGAAGCGAAAAACCTTTACCCTTGCGGGACTATCGGGAATTACCCAACCTTTCGGCTGGCTATGCCCGACTTCGGGGGATGTACCTACGTGTTACTACCTCGTCTGCCGGTTGCCCTTGCGGGCCCCCTTGACTTGCATGACTTATCCACGCCGCCA
>DAICZV010000069.1 GCA_027310975.1 bacterium | reverse complement strand
CGATGTCTGTCTCCCACGCTCGCACTTTCCGGTATTCGGAGTTTGCCTTGGGTTGGTAGATCTAAACGACCCCCTAGCCAAAACAGTGCTCTACCCCCGGAAGTGATACGTGAGGCACTACCTAAATAGTTTTCGGAGAGAACCAGCTATTTCCAGGTTTGTTAAGCCTTTCACCCCTATCCACAGCTCATCCCCTAATTTTTCAACATTAGTGGGTTCGGACCTCCAGCAGGTGTTACCCTACCTTCAACCTGGCCATGAATAGCTCATCTGGTTTCGGGTCTACACCCCGCGACTGAACGCCCTGTTCAGACTCGCTTTCGCTTCGCCTCCCCTATTCGGTTAAGCTCGCCACGGAATGTAAGTCGCTGACCCATTATACAAAAGGTACGCAGTCACGGAACAAGTCCGCTCCCACTGTTTGTATGCATGCGGTTTCAGGATCTATTTCACTCCCCTTCCGGGGTTCTTTTCGCCTTTCCCTCACGGTACTGGTTCACTATCGGTCGATTACGAGTATTTAGCCTTGGAGGATGG
>DAICZV010000006.1 GCA_027310975.1 bacterium | reverse complement strand
TTATCTCCCCCACGACTTTCTTGCCGGATTCGCCGGAGCCCTTTTCCACGCCGGCGGCCTTCTTGATAAGAGCCGAAGCGGGCGGGGTCTTGAGCTTGAACTCAAACGAGCGGTCCTCGTAAATGGTTATCTCGGCCGGTATAACGTCGCCTTTCATTTCCTTCGTCGCCTCGTTGAACTGCTGGACGAAAGCGCCGATGTTCACGCCGTGCTGGCCCAAAGCCGGTCCAATCGGCGGCGCCGGGGTTGCTTCGCCGGCCTTAATCTGAAGTTTTAACGTTGTTTTTATCGGTTTAGCCATGATTATACGAGTATTAAGTATTTAGTATAAAGTATCAAGTATACTGGCTACTTAATACTTGCTACGTGATACTAGATTAAATCTTTCTCACTTGGAGCGAATCCAGCTCCACCAGGGTGTCCCGGCCGAAGATCGGCACCAGAACCTTCACCTTGCCGTGCTCCTCGTCCACCTCGGAGACCTTGCCCTCCTGGTCCTTGAACGGGCCGTCCGTTATTTTTACCACCTCGCCTTCCTTCAAGTCAACCTTGAACTTCGGCTCCGCGCCGCCGAGACGCGCCATCAATTCTTCCACTTCGGTGTTGGAAAGCGGCGTCGGGGTTGCGCTGTCCGCGCCCACAAAGCCGGTCACGCGGGGGGTGTTCCGAACCACGTACCAACTGTCGTTGTCCAGGATCATCTCCACCAGGACATAGCCCGGATATATCTTCTCCTCCGTCTTCAAGCGCTTGCCGTTCTTTATCTTTATTTTCGTCTCCTTGGGCACGACGACATTGAATATCTTGTCGCTCATGCTCAAAGATTCCACCCGCTGTTTCAAATAGCGGGTCACCGCGTCCTCATAACCGACGTAAGTGTGAATCGCGTACCAGGCGCGGTTCTCGTTGGTCTTTTTTGATTCCGATTTTATGAGCATCTTATAAGACCGTCTTTTGGAGCACCTGCAGGAAGATGAAATCCAAAAGCCCAAGGAAGAGGGACAGCCCGACGGAAAAAACGATCACGAAGACCGTATAGCGCACCGTTTCCTCGCGGCGCGGCCAGTTGACCCGCTTGAGCTCCTCGCGGGATTCCTTGAAAAAATTCTTTATGCGTTCCGTCATTGCTTTCGGCCAAATTAAAAAGCCTCGCGGGCTTTATGCCAATCTACCATACTCCAGGGTTTTAGGCAACCTCCCCGCCCCCGGCCGGAGGGTTTGAAAGCGCCGCCCCTTAAAAGCGACGAGGGTTGACGGCCGGCCCCGTTTCGGCCCCGTATCAACGTAAACGTCAACCCGAGCGCCGAAATAGCGCCGAGCCGCACTTACGGAAACGGCCGGCGGATAGCCCTCCCAGTTAGCGCTGGGGGCGACAAGCGGCCCCGAGTCGCGCAGGAAGCGCTGGAGAACCCGGGACTCGGGATAGCGGAAGGCCAGCGTGCCGGTGCCGCAGTCCAGGTAACGCCCGGCGCCCTTGGTTTTAAAAACGACGCTGAACTTCCCCGGCCAGATCCGGCGCAAAGCCGCCATTTGAACCGGCGTCGGACGGACCCCGAAAAGACGGAGGTCGCTCAACCCGGAGATGAGGATGATGGAGGGCTTTTTAGGGTCGCGCCGGCGGAGGCGGTAAACGCGCGATACGGCCTCACGGGAAAGCGCCGAAGCCACAATACCGTAGAGCGTGTCGGTGGGGATGACGCCGACGCCGCCCTCTTTGAGGAGGCGTGCGGCGGCGCGGTTAAGCGACCTGGTCTGGAGCGGCGTTTTCACCGGATATATCTTGGGCGGCTTGAGAAACCGGGGCAGCGCGTAACCGTCCGGGCTTCAAAAGGTATTGGACAATGAGGTAAGAAATAAATCCGACGACGATGCCGCCTAAAATATCCATCGGGTAATGGACGCCGACGAAGACGCGGGCCAGGCCGTTTGCAAAAGCCAGGGCCAAGAACCACGTGCCCCACTTCCGGTCAAAGGCAAAGAGCATGAAGCTTAAAGCGAAAAAGAAGGCGGCGTGGCCGGACGGGAACGAGGCGCCGCTTTCGCCGATCAAGGGCGTGAAGCCCAAAGCGACGAACGGCCGGGCGATCGGATAAAGAAAATGAATGGCCTCCGTGATGATGCCGCGTGAGACCAAGACCGCGAGGGCCAGCGCGAGGAATACGCCCCATTTTTCTTTGGCCGTTTTCTGCTTAAAGGCGAACGCCAAAGCCGCCAAACCTAATAGGTACGGCAAGTAAAGCGCCAGAAATATTCCGAGCGCATCCAAAAGCGGCGTGAGCCCGGCGAGACCGTGGATCGCGTTAAAAACGGCGATGTCCAGCGGGAAGGTCGTGAACATTAACGGCGGGTAAAAGGCAGAAGACCCATCACCCGAGCGCGCTTGACCGCTTGAGCGATCTGGCGCTGATGCTTGGCGCACAGCCCGGTGTGGCGCGGGTCAATTATCTTTCCCTGGCTGGAAACAAAACGCTTCAGATTTTCCGTCTCCCGGAAATCTATTATCTGGGTGTTTTGCGAGCAGAAAAAACACTGTTTAGGTTTGATGGGCATGCGAATGTTATCTAAATTATTGAGCCAACGTTATGGCGAAAATAATTTAGCCATAACATTGAGCACCCGCCTAAATTTCCTTGAGCGGCGTATTGCGACTTTTTGTTCATTGATTTTAACATTATCATTTTTATTTGTTGTTGGTTAGAAATTTTGGCGGGTAAGGTTTGGCCGGCAGATCGGAAATCCGCGCCAAGCCCTTAGAATGGTATCTCTTCGGGCTTGATGTCGCTTTCCTCTACGTTTATCTCGGGCAGGTCTTCCCGGGGCGCCTCGTCCACGGCCGGAGCGCCGCTTCCAGCGGACGCGCTTCCGCCGACCGGCTTCGGACCGAGCTGCATCCTGTCGCAGATTATCTCGGTGGTCTTGTGGTTCTGGCCCTGCTTGTCCTGCCAGCCCCTGGTCTGCAGGTGGCCTTCCACGAAAACGCTGCTTCCCTTTTTTAAAAACTGGTTCGCGATTTCCGCCTGGCGTCCCCACACGACAACGTTATGGAACTCCGTTTTCTTCTGCCTCACGCCGCTCTTATCCGTAAAGAACGCGTTGGTCGCCACTCCGAACGAGGCCACCGACTGGCCGGTTGGCGTTTGCCGGAGTTCGGGATCGCGGGTCAAATTGCCCAATATGAAGACCTTATTTACGTTCATTTGCGCTCATTATACCACTACTGGGAGATCTCCTCTATCTTCTTTTCCAGGGCCTCATTGGTCAAAACCTCCCCGACCGGCTTGGCTTCCGCCCGTTCCCGGCGGAAAAATCCACCCCGTCCGCGCGCCGCGGGCGCGGCCGTACCTTCGGCCGCCGGAGCCGAGTCAACCTTCCTTTCCGAGGCCGCGCTCACGACGAACCGCAATACGCCGGGGACGGCGTTCAATTCGGCCGTCAAACCAGCGATGGCCGCCGGGTCCATGGCAAAGGCCACTGAACCCAATACGGCGTTGGCCTCTTTCTTGATGGGATAGCTCAAGCGGAACTTGGCGAGCGGCTTTTCAGCGGACACTTCCGCGCCGCGCTTTTCCAAAACCTTCTTGACGGGACTCGCATCCTCATCCTTGAGCCAAAAGGTCAGTTCGTATTTTTTTGTCTCCTTATCTTCGTTCATTATTTATCTTCAGTTTTCGCTTCCCCCGCCGGCTTTGTCTCCGCCGCGGGAACGGCGCTTTCGGGGCTTTCCGTCGGCGCAACCACATTATCAGGTTCCGCGCGGGCCGTCAATTTTTCCCGAAGGGCCGCGAGTTTTTCCTGGTTCAGGCCCCGGTAGCCGGTGCCGACCGGGATGAGCTTGCCGATGATGACGTTCTCTTTGAGGCCGCGCAAAATATCCAGCTTGCGCTCCACCGCGGCCGCGACGAGCACCCGGGCGGTCTCCTGGAAGGACGCGGCGGAAAGGAAGCTTTCGGTCGTGAGAGCCACGCGCGTCACGCCGAAGATGCGCTGGACCGCCTTGGCCGGCTCCTTCTTGGCTTTTTTAGCGCTGCGGTTCGTCTCCAGGAATTTGCTCTTCCCGATTATCTCGCCCTTCATGAAGTCGGTGTCGCCTCCTTCCTTGATGGCCACGCGGGAAAGCATTTGCCGCACGATTATCTCAATGTGCTTATCATTGATGGCCGCGCCTTCCGGCACGTATATCCGCTGGATCTCGTTAACGATGTAATGGATGACGGCGTCCACGCCCCGGAAGGCCAGGACCTCCTTGAGGTCCAAGGGGCCGGAATACATCTGGTCGCCGCGCTTCACTTTGTCGCCGACCGCGACTGAGATGACGGCATTCGGCGGGACGAGGTATTCCGCGACGCTCGCCTCGGTCTTGCCGCGGCGGACCTTCTTGGCGCCCTTCGCGCCCTCGGTCTCCCGCACTTTGATAACGGTCGTGAGCCCGCGTTCCTCCACGGCGGATACGATACCGTCGGCGGAAACGAGGGAGGCCTTGCCTTTCGGCGGCCGGGATTCAAATATCTCCTCCACCCGCGGCAAACCGTGAGTGATGTCTTGGCCAGCCACGCCTCCCTGGTGGAAGGTGCGGAGTGTAAGTTGAGTGCCGGGTTCGCCGATGGACTGGGCCGCGACGATACCGACCGCCTCGCCCAGGGCCACCTCACGATTGCGGCCGAGGTCCAAGCCGTAGCATTTGGCGCAGATGCCGTTCAGCGTCTTGCAGGCAATCGGGGAACGGACGATTATCTTTTCCAATTTGGATTCGCCGAGCTTTTTCGCCGCTTCCCGGTCAATGATCTCCCCTGCCCGGACAATAAGCTTGCGGTCCACGCGGATGTCTTCCAAAGCCACCCGGGCGTAAACGCGCTCCGCGAAAGAATAACCATAGGCGTCCCCTTCCGCGCGAATGACCTCAAGCCCCTTGTCGGTGCCGCAGTCGTCTTCGCGGATGGATATCTCCTGGGAAACGTCCACCAACCGGCGGGTCAAATACCCGGCCTGGGCGGTCTTCAAAGCCGTGTCAATCAAACCCTTGCGGGCGCCGTGCGTCGTAATGAAATATTCCAGAACGGACAGGCCTTCCTTGTAGGAAGATTTGGCCGGCAATTCCATGGTCTCGCCGCTCGTGTCCTGGACCAAACCCTTCATACCCATCATTTGAATCATCTGGGCCCAGCTGCCGCGGGCTTTGGAATCAACAATGGCGAAAATCGGGTTGCCTTCCAAAAGCGATTTCGGTATCTCGTCGGCAATCCTCTCGCGGGCCTCGGTCCAAATTTGGTCAAACTTCGCCTTGCGCTCGTCTTCGGTAAGAAGCCCTTCGTTGTACTGAGCCTCCAGCACGACCGCCTCTTTTTCGGCCGCCGCCACGATATCCGCCTTCTTCGGCGGAATAACCGTGTCCGACATGCTCCAAGTGGTGGACGAATCCGTGGCGTAGCGGAAGCCCAAGTTCTTTATCCTGTCCAAATAATCCTTCGCTTCATCAATGGAATAATTCTCAATGATGCGGCTGACGAGATTGGTGAGGTTCTTCTTGTCCATGGTCTTTTGGACCAGTTCAAAATCAGGAGGCAGCACGCGCTGGAAAATAAGGCGGCCGTAGGAGGTCTCTACTATTCCTTGCGACAAGGCCACTTTTATCTTGGCATTAATTTCTACGAGGCCGTTTTCATACGCCAGCATAACTTCGGCCGGCGAGGAGAAGGCCTTGCCCTCGCCTTTCGCGCCAGCGCGGATGTGCGTCAGGAAGTAGGCGCCGAGGACCATGTCCTGGGAAGGCGAAACCACCGGATCGCCGTTCGCGGGCTTTAAAAGGTTCCCGCCCGCGTCCATGAGCTCGGAGGCCTCCAGCTGGGCCTCAACCGTTATCGGCAAATGGACGGCCATCTGGTCGCCGTCAAAGTCGGCGTTAAAGGCCGCGCAGACCAGGGGCGGAATGCGAATGGCGAGGTCCTCAATCAGGACCGGCTTGAAGGCCTGGATGCCGAGGCGGTGCAGAGTCGGGGCGCGGTTCAAAAGAACCTTCCGGTCGGCGATAACCTCTTCCAGGATGGCCCAAATCTCGGGCGGCCCCTGTTCAATGAGGCGATTGGCCTGCTTGATGTTGAAAGCCAGGTTCCGTTCAATGACCTTGGAGATGACGAAGGGCCGGAAAAGTTCCAGGGCCATATGCTTCGGCAATCCGCACTCGTTGAGCTTGAGTTCGGGGCCGACCACGATGACGCTGCGGCCCGAGTAATCCACGCGCTTGCCGAGGAGGTTCTGGCGGAAACGGCCCTGCTTGCCTTTAAGCATGTCCGCGAGGGAGCGCAAGGGGCGCCGCTTGCTTGAAAGGAGCTGGCTGCCGAGCCGGGCGGTATTGTCTATGAGCGCGTCCACTGCTTCCTGAAGCATGCGCTTCTCGTTCACAATGATGACCTCGGGCGACTTGAGCTCCATGAGCTTCTTCAGGCGGTTGTTCCGGTTGATGACGCGGCTGTAGAGGTCGTTCAAGTCGGCCGTCGCGTAGTGGCCGCCGTCCAAGGCGACCATCGGCCGGAGGTCCGGCGGGAGGATCGGCAAAGTGGTGATGACCATCCATTCCGGACGGAGGTTAGCTTTGGTGAGCGAGCGGATGAGGCGCAGGCGGAGCAGCAAACGCTTCTGGCGGTTCGCATCCGCGACGACCAAAAGCTCTTTTTCCAGTTCCTTGGCCGTTTCCTTAAGGTCCATCTTTTCCAAAATGCGGCGAATGGCGCCGGCTCCCTGGTCGGCCTCAAAGACGTCGCCGAAGCGTTCGGAAAGGCGGTAATACTCGTCCTGGGTCAAAATGAGGCCCGGCTTCAAGAGGCCCAAAATCTCCTTGAGCTCTTCCTGCCGGTCGCGCAGGGCCTTTTCATCGGCCGCTTTTTCGGCCTTCAAGGACTTGAACTCCTTGCCCAAATCGGCAATGGCGCGCTTCTTGTTCTCGCTGTCCACGTTCGTCACGACGTAGGCCGCGTAGTAAAGGACCTTCTCCAGTTTCGGCACGGAAATGTTCAAAAGCAGGCTCAAGCGCGAAGGCACCGTTTTCAGGAACCAAATGTGGGCGACCGGCGCGGCGAGCGTGATATGGCCCATCCGCTCGCGCCGAACCGCCGCGCGCGTGACTTCCACGCCGCATTTTTCGCAGACGACGCCCTTGTAGCGGATTTTCTTATACTTGCCGCAGTAGCATTCGTAATCCTTGGTCGGTCCGAAGATGCGCTCCGAAAACAATCCGTCCTTCTCCGGCCGCTGGGTCCGGTAGTTCAAGGTTTCCGGCTTCGTCACTTCGCCGTGGGACCAGGAAAGGATCTCGTCGGGCGAGGCCAAGCTGATGGAAAGAGATTTTAGATCAACGTTGTTTGGCATGGTTTTGTTATTTTCCGGCCGTTTCCCCTTCGCTTTCGTCAAACGCCCCCTTCTCGTATTCATACCCGACGCTCAGTCCCAGCGACTTGAGTTCGGAAACGAGGACGTTGAACGAGGCGGGGATGTTGGGTTTTCTGATCTCCTCGCCGCGGATAATTGATTCAAAGGCCGCCGACCGCCCCAGCACATCGTCCGACTTGATGGTGAGCATCTCCTGGAGCGTGTGAGCCGCACCGTAGCCTTCCAATGCCCAAACCTCCATTTCGCCGAAGCGCTGGCCGCCGAGCTGGGCCTTGCCGCCCAAGGGCTGCTGAGTGATCAAGGAGTAGGGACCCGTGGAGCGAACGTGCATCTTGTCCTCCACGAGGTGGTTAAGTTTCATCATGTAAATGTAGCCGACGGTCACGGGATCGCGGAACGGCTTGCCGGTCAAACCGTCAAAGACCGTCATTTTGCCATCGCTCCGGTAGCCGGCCTCTTTGAGCTCTTCCTTGATATCGTCCTCGGAAGCGCCAACGAAGTTCGGCACGATCGCCCGATAGCCGAGTTTTTTGGCGGCGAGGCCCAGGTGGGTCTCCAGTATCTGGCCGAGGTTCATGCGGGAAGCGACGCCCAAGGGGTTCAAAACGATGTCCACCGGCGTGCCGTCCTCCAGGTAAGGCATATCCTCCACTTTGCGGATCTGGGAAATGACGCCTTTGTTACCGTAGCGGCCGGCGAGCTTGTCGCCCGCGCGGATCTTGCGGAGCTGGGCCACCTCTATCTGGATCTTCTTGATGATGCCCGGGTCCAGCTTATCGCCCTTGTCGCGGGAGAATATTTTTATGCCGATAATGCGCCCCTGCTTGCCGTGCGGCAAAGTGAGTGACGAATCCTTGACGTCGCGGGCCTTCTCTCCGAATATGGCGCGCAAAAGGCGCTCCTCGGAAGTGAGCTCCGATTCGCCCTTCGGGGAAATCTTGCCGACCAATATGTCGTTCGCCCGCACCTCGGCGCCGATGCGCACGATGCCGTCCGCATCCAGGTTGCGCAGCTTGTCCTCGGCCACGTTCGGAATGTCCATCGTCGTCATTTCCGGACCGAGCTTGGTCTCCCGGACGAGGCAGGTGAAAGTTTCTATGTAAATTGAGGTTAAGCGGTCGTCGCGGGCCACGCGCTCGGAAAGGATGATGGCGTCCTCAAAGTTCAAGCCGTGCCACGGCAGGAACGCCACAAGCAGGTTCTGGCCCAGGGCCAAAACGCCGTCCTTGGTGGCCGGGCCGTCCGCGAGGACCGTCCCCTTTTTCACTTTGTCGCCCACCGCGACGGCGGGGCGCTGGGACATGCAGGTGGACTGGTTGGAACGCTTGAATTTGTATATCGGGAACGTCTTCGCTCCCCCCTCGGTCTTCACCGTCACGCCGCGGCCGTCGGCTTCCGTCACGACCCCGGAAACGTCCGAGATGATGACCTGGCCGGAATCCTGCGCAGCCCGCTCCTCCAAACCCGTGCCGATCAACGGCTCTTGGGGATTTACGGTCGGGACCGCCTGGCGCTGCATGTTGGAACCCATGAGCGCGCGGTTCGCGTCGCTGTGCTCCAAAAACGGAATGATGCCGGTCGCGACGCTCGTCATCTGGTCCGGCGAAACGTCCATTAGCTCTATGTCTTCGCGCTTGCAGGTGCCCGGCTTGCCTTTAAGGCGGGCAGGCAGCTGGGCGAGGGCGAGGCGGCCGTCCTTATCAAGCGGCGTGTCGGCCTGGACGATGTTGTATTTTTGCTCGGTGATTGCGTCCAGCCAGACGACATCCTTGGTGATGACGCCGTTTTTAACCTTGAAATACGGCACTTCCAAAAAGCCGAACTCGTTGACCCGCGTGAAATTGGAAAGATAGTGCACGAGACCGATATTCGCGCCTTCCGGCGTTTGGATCGGGCAGAGGCGGCCGTAATAGGAAGGATGGACGTCGCGCACTTCAAAGCCGGCCCGTTCGCGGGTGAGCCCGCCGGGACCCATCGCCGAAAGGCGGCGCTTATGCTCCAGCTCCGCCAGGGGGTTTACCTGGTCCATGAACTGGGAAAGCTGGGAAGATGCGAAGAAGTCGCGGACGACGGACGTAAGAAGCTTGTAGTTGATGAGCTGAGCGGGCTGGAGACCATGGCGGTCCAAAGTGGACATCCGGTCCTGGACGCCGCGGCGGAGTCGGGCAAAACCGATGCGGAGGCGCGACTGGACGAGTTCGCCGACGCTCCGGATGCGGCGGTTGCCTAAATGGTCAATGTCGTCGGGTTCGGAGTTGGGGTCATTGTTCAAACGGACAATCTCCCGAACGGCGGCGATGAGGTCTTCCAAATCCAAAAGGCGGCTGTCCGGTTTCTTGAGGCCCAGGCGCTGGTCGTACTTGTACCGGCCGACCGGGCTCAGGTCGTAGCGGTCAAAACGCGAGAACATCGGCTCAATGAGGAGACGGGCATTCTCCACCGTCGCCAGATCGCCGGGCCGCAGGCGCTTGTAGATCTCAATATAGGCGTCGTCGGCGTTCTTGGTCTCGTCCTTCTTGAGCGTCGCCGGCAGGAATTTGAAGTCACCCGTATCCACCCCGGCAAAGGCTTTTTCTATCGCGGCATTATCCTCCAAGCCGAAGAGGCGCAAGACCTGGGTAATCGGCGCCTTCCGGCGGCGGTCTATCTTCACGCCGATGAACCCGTCGGATTCGGTCTCTATCTCCAGCCAAGCGCCGCGGTTCGGGATTATCTTGGCGCCAAAAAGCTTCCGGCCGCGGTACATGTTCGCCGTAAAGTAGATGCCGGGCGAGCGGATTATCTGCGATATCACGACGCGCTCCACGCCGTTCACGATGAAGGTGCCCCGGTCGGTCATAATCGGAAAATCGCCAAGATATATTTCCTGGGTCTTGGTCTCCTTCGTTTCCTTGTTCACGAGCCGCACGTTCACCCGAAGCGGCGCCTCGTAGGTCTGGTCCTTCTCTATCGCCTTCGCCTCGGTGTACTTCGGCTGGTCAAATTTGTAATCCAGGAAGGAAAGTTCCAGCTCCTTGCCCGTGTGGTCCTTGATCGGCGAGATTTCCTCAAAGAGCTCTTTGAGGCCTTTCTTCACGAACCAGTCGTACGATTGCGTCTGAATCTCCACCAAGTTGGGGGCGACGTAGACCGGACCGGTGTATTTTGAAAATATTTTTGTTTTCATTCCGTTAGAAATATCTGGCTTGGTTTTGGTTCTGTTCGGAAAGCGTCTTTGCGAATATCGTGGCCTTCGTCTTCGGATCGCTCAAGTAATAAAGGTAAGCGCTCTTCGTCGGGTTCAAAGCGCCAGTGATAGCTCCGAGCCCGGGATTGCCGATGGGCGTTGGCGGCACGCCGGTATGAAGGTAAGTATTGTAAGGAGAATCAAGCTTAAAGTCGGACCGCACGAGCGCCAGGTTGGCGCAGGTTTGCCAGGCGCCGCCGCACTTCGCGTAGGAAACGCTCGCATCCACCTGAAGCGGCATGCTGATGGCGAGACGTTTAAGCAGAATACCCGCGACGAGCCGCCGGTCGGCGTCGCCCGTGACCTCCCGTTCCAAAATGGAAGCGAGGGTCAAATCCCGATACCAATTTTTGTCGCCCTGGAGAAGAGGCCAGGCTTTTTGGGAAAAGTTATCCAAGAAGCGGGTGACCGCGTCCTCCGGCGCGGAATTGATATTGAACTGGTAAGTGTCCGGGAAAAGGAATCCTTCCAAAGAAGTTGCGTTCGCCAAGAACGGATATTTGGCCTTGAGCGGGGTTAGGTCAAATTTCGCGAGCGCGCCTGCCGGCAAAACGTGCGCGGCGGCGAGGGCCGCGTCAATGTCCTTCAAAGTGGCGCCTTCCACGATGGTCACGGAAGTAACGTTTGCTCCGCCCGCGGTGAAAGTGCCGACAATGGAAGGCACGCTCATCGTATCGGACAAAACGTAGGCTCCCGGCTGGAAGCGTCCCGCTTTTCCAGTTAAAAGAGAATAAAGTTTGAACACGGTGATGGACTTGATTAAGCTATCTTGCGACAGACGGGCGCCGATCTCTCGGAAGCTTTCGCCCTTCGTTATCTCAAAAACCACTGAACCGCTCTTCGCTAAACTTGGCTGCAATCCGTAGAAGAAGTAACCCAAAAAGAGGATGAAGACCAGGATTCCCCCCAAGACAACAAGAATGCGCAGGCTAAGCAGCCCTCTTTGTTCAACGCGAGGATTCAAGTTTAATATGTTGAATAATACTCACTAGGACGGCAACCGTCAAGAGGCTGGAACCGCCATAGCTTACGAAAGGCAGCGTAATGCCGGTTACGGGCACGAGACCGAGGTTGGAACCGATATTTATCAAAAATTGAACGAAGATTATCAGAAATGCGCCTAAAATCAGGAATTTTTCTTCGTTACTGCCGGCCCTGAGCCCGATATCCATTAATCTATAGAAAAGGACGATGTATGTCAAGATAAGGAGGAATGCCCCCAAAAGCCCCCATTCTTCGGTGAAAGCGGCGAAAATGAAGTCGGTTTGGGCCTCCGGCAGGAAGTGCAAATGAGTCTGCGTCCCCTCCCCGAACCCCTTGCCCAGGAGCCCGGCCGAACCGATGGCAATCTTCGCCTGGATGACGTTGTAATTAATGCCCAACGGGTCGCGGTTCGGCGAAAGGAAGGCCGTCAGCCGGTCCTTCTGGTAGGGTTTGAGGAAAGAGAACCAGAGCAGGGCGAAAAGCAAAAGAGCGACAAGGAGGCCGATGAAGAATCTCTTCTTGTTGATACCGCTCATGAGGACGAATCCGACCCAGATGGAAAGGATAATGATGGTGGAGCCGAGATCGGGGTGGATGGCGATGAGGAGCGCCGGCAAGCCGACGTAAAATCCGGAGATGAAAAGATATTTGGTGCGCCAAGCGGCCAGATGGCGGCGCGTAAAAAAACCGGCCAGCAGAATGATGAGCGCGAACTTGGCGAGCTCCGCCGGTTCAAACTGGAAACCGCCGACAACGAGCCAGCTCTTCGCTCCGCGGATGACGTGCGACTGCAGATTGGACGCAACGAGGAACGCGACGGCGAGCCAATAAATGCCGTATTGAAAAATGGGCCAGCGCACCAGCCAACCCCAATCAATGAAAGCGCCGGCGAAGATGACGACAAATCCTATCGCGTACCAGACGAGCTGTTTATGGAAAAAGTCCTGGTCGTAGCTCGCGAGCGCCACAAGCGAGACGGCGGCCAGGAAAAAAAGGGCGCCCATGAGGGCCCAGTCCATCTTTTGAAATCTCCGAAAAACGTTCAGCATCGTTCTACTGCCCGGCGGCGACTATTTTTTTGAACTCCGCCGGGTTCAGGCTCGCCCCGCCGACGAGAACGCCGTCCACTTCCGGCAGCGTTAAAAATCCCCGGGCGTTCCGGCCAGTCACGGAGCCGCCGTAAAGAACGCGCGACCCGATAGCGGCCAAATCCGCGGCCAGCGTCTCTTTGATGAAGCCCGCCATTAAAGCGGCGTCCGCCGGGTCGTCGTTCTTGCCGGTGCCGATTGCCCAGACGGGTTCATAGGCGACGATTAATTTTTTAAATTTCCCAATTTTTAATTTTTTTAACACCGCTAGGTCTTTCACGATCTGGCGCCTGACGAAATCGTATGCCGCCTTCTTCCCCTCCTTTCTCACGTCCCAATTTTCTCCCACGCACAGCATGACCGTGAGTCCGGATTTCAATGCGGCCGTCACCTTCTTCGCGATAACCTCGTCGGTCTCGCCCAGCTTGCGCCGCTCCGAGTGACCGATAATGACGTATTTGGCCCGCAGCCCCTTAAGCTGCCGGAGCGATATCTCACCGGTCCACGGCCCATCGCCGTTCCAGAAAACGTCTTGCGCGCCAAGCGAGGCCTTTTTCAAAACCCGGCTGACCGCCTCCAAAAAAACGAACGGCGGCGCGATGACGACCTCTGTTTTGTCGCAAGCTTTCGCCAGATGGACGGCCTCTTTTAGCGAGGCTGGATTCATCTTCCAATTAGCCACGATTAGCTTCTGCATATTTCCATTATGCGATTCTTCTTATTGAAAAGCGAGCTATGGACTATTATGACGACTGCGCCGGGCATTCTGCGAGGAGAGTGAGACTTGGCCAAGCGGCCCGGAGCGCTCGACGAGCAGGATGCGCGGCGCGGCCCCATTAGTTCCTCAATATCTTCGCCGCATCGTCCGGGTCAACGGTGTTTATCTCTATCCCGGTGCCAAGCTCAAATCCCGCGTCTGTGTTGAGCT
This sequence comes from bacterium, assembly GCA_027310975.1. GTDB lineage: Bacteria > Patescibacteriota > Minisyncoccia > UBA6257 > GWB1-50-10 > JAMCRC01. Next base: position 9,372 of record DAICZV010000006.1, on the reverse strand, counting down.
TCGGGATAATTTCAATATGCCACTTATAGTGGTGGTGTCGGGCTTTGCCCGAGACCGGTGCGGTGTGGATGAGGAAGTTATAGTCCGGGTCGTGGAGTTTTTTCTCCAGTTTTGTGAGGGCGGTTTGAAGGGCGGCGGACGCGCCGGAGAGCTCTTCCGGAACCGCGTCCTCAAAGTACGCGTTGTGGCGCTTCGGGTAAACCCGCAGTTCAAAGGGCTCGCGGGAAACGTACGGCGCGAGCACGACCGCTTCCTTGTTCTCAAAGACAATGCGCTTCCGCTTCTTGAGCTCGTAGCTCATCAAAACATCGTGGACGGACCTTTTGTGTTTCCGAAAGTACGCCTCGGACGTGTCCAGGGCGCGTTCAACGTACGACGGCACAATCGGCACGGTGAGGATCTGATAGTGGGGATGGAAGACGGAAGCGCCCGCCGCCTGGCCCCAGTTATGGAACATGGAAACATAGGCAACCTCCTTTTCCTTCGCGAGGTCACGGTAGCGCTCCTGGAAGAGATGAAAAACGTCGCGGGCATCCTCCGGCGAAAGGTGCGGAAAATTATCGTAATGGCTACGGGTCAGGATAAGCTCATGATGGCCCGAGCCCTTCACAGGTTCGTAAAAACCATTATGTTCCGACTTCACGGGGCGGGCGCTGTGGACCACCGCCGGATATTTATTGGCCACGACGGCCAGGCGCCAATCGCTCTTGGGGCCGGCGAGATAAATCGGCGACCGGTCCCGAAAGGGACGCTCAAAGGGGCACCGGCTTATCGGCGTCGGCTTTCTTTTCGGACCGCCTTTAAGCTCGTGCGGCCGCGCCCCCCGCCGGGTGGAGAGGAGGACCCAGTTGCCGGAGACCAAATCGTGGCGAAGTTCGGAGTGCCGTTCCATATCGTTATGTTCCATTGTACTCCCCTCGCGCCAGGCGGCGCCAAACTCGCCAAACGTCGCGCAGGGTTGAAAAATAGGCCCTGCCTCCGACTGCGGAATAGGGGTGATTCGCCCACCGGACGGGAATCTCTTTTATCTTGAATCCGAACCGGCGCGCCAGGGCGAGCGCTTCAGTGTCAAAACCCCATTGGTCTATCACGGCCGCACCGAATATCTTGCGCGCGGCTTCTTCGCTGAACGCCTTGAAGCCGCATTGCGTGTCCCAAATACCGGGCACCACGAGGGCCTGGATAAAAAGGTTGCCGCCCTTGCCGAGCAACCGGCGCCATAAAGACTGGGGCGGCGCGAGTTTCGCCCCCTTCACCGTTCGCGAGCCGATAACCACGTCGTAGCCTTCTTTAAGGAACGGCAGCATGTTATTAAATTGGTCCACCGAAACGGCATTGTCGGCATCCATGAAAAGACGGAAGTTGCCGTGCGCTTGGAGCATCCCCTGCCGAACGGTCCAGCCCTTGCCGTGATTTTCGGCATGGTTCAGTAACCGTAAGTCCGGCATCAGGCGGGTGAAACGTTCCACGATTGCGGCGGTCGCATCGGTGGAGCCGTCGTTTATAACCAGAATCTCCGAGGAGTACTCGGCCCGCGAAAGCTGCCGGTCAATATCCACCAGCGTGAGAGGCAGGCGTTTGGCCTCGTTATGCACCGGGATTATGACGGAGAGAAAAGGCTTCATCCCCCACATAACATACTGCGACGCTCACGACTTAAAGCGTCCACTGCGCAGTGCAAGCAAATACGTGATGAGATGGCGATATGAAATTGCGTATTATGTGGGGGATTCATATTATTCGTACGGCTGCAGGTCGCGGACCGTGGCCGGCCCGGCGCTCTTGGGGAAGACAAACCGTTTATAGGTCAGAAAGTTCCAGATCATATTGGCGAAAATGGCGATGACGGCCGCGACGTTAGCCCAAGCATTCGGAGAAAGCGGGTGCGGCGAGGCGACGTAGGTTACGACGACGTAAGCTACGGCGGCGTTCAGCACGGCCCCGAGGGCGGTGAAGATGGTGAAGCGCACGCCCTCGCTCCAGCTCACCGGCAGTTCGCTTTCAAAAGTCCAGAATTTGTTCCAAAAATAACTGTTCACCGAAGCCACGACAAAAGCGCCCCATTTGATGGCGGCGAAGACCAAACCGGAAGTGGCGCCGGTCGCGAGCATGAGCGCGTCCAAAACGGTCAGGTCAATGAAGCTGTTCAAGGTGCCCACGGCGGCGAACTTGCCTATCTCAAAGAAGTACGGCCAGAACCGGTTCAGCCAGGCGAGGATAAAAAGGGCCGCGACGGCGAAGAGCGTAAAGCCGACGACCGAAACCGCCACCGTGAGGGACGTCACGGCAAGGCCGAAACTTTCGGCCGGCAAGATTGCGAGCCAGCCGACCAAAAAACCCACGAGGGCCACCAGATAAAAATCCTTTTTACTTTTCATAACTATTCCCTCAAGCGCTTGTATATTTCCGCCTCCACCTCTTCCCGCGGGCGGCCGTAACGCTCGGCCGAAGCCTGCCGCAGGGCCGCCGCGGCGCCCTCCGCGCCCTTCGCCGCCCGGCGGGTCCGGACGTTAAAGGGCTTAGTAGTCTCGCCGCGCACCAAAAGCTTAGCGTAGGCATTGAAGTTATCAATGTTCATAAGGTCCTGTTCCGTAAAGATAGGCGCGAACTGCTTCACGAGCGCGCTCGCGTCCTGGGCGCCGACCCGGAAAGAGACGATGGAACCGACGTTGCCGAAGACCGCATCCCGGATCTTATCGGAAAGCTGGGCAATGAACTGATGCGCCACCGTCAAATTCAGACGGTACTTGCGCGCCTCGGAAAGGATGATGGAAATGGAATCGGTTGTAAAGTTCTGGAATTCGTCTATGTAGAGGTAGAAATCGCGCCGGCTTCCTTGCGCGACGTCGGCGCGGCTCAAAGCCGCCATAAGTATCTTCCCGACGATAATCATGCCGAGGAGATTGGCATTCAGATCGCCCAAGCGCCCCTTGGCGAGATTCACGAGGAGTATTTTCCCGTCGTCCATCACGCTCCGGAAATTGAAGGCCGATTTCGCTTGGCCGATAATCGGCCGGACGTAGTCGTTCGCGGTAAAATTATTGAATTTGGACGTGACGTAAGGCGTGATGTTCTGGAGCGAGGCCTCGCCGCCGGCCTTCGTCGCCTCCTTTTCCCAGAAGTCCAGCACGACCGGATTTTTTATCCGGGCGAGCTTCCGGCTCCGGAACGAAGCATCGGCGAAAACGCGCTGGACTTCCATGAGTGTCGCGGGCTCTTGGGGCGCGTCCTCCATAAGGAGCAGCAAGGCATTCCGCATGTATTGCTCAAACATCGGCCCGCCGGTGGTCTTGAGGTCATAGAGCTTGTCAAAAATACTGAGGAGCTCGTTCACGATGGAGGTCTTTTCTTCCGGCCGCGCCTGGTCGTACTCCAGCATGTTGAGGCCCAGGGGCCGCGAAAGATTGCCGGGTTCAAAAACGATGACGTCGCTCCGCCGCGATGGCGGTACTAATCCAAGAATATCCTCCACAAGATCGCCGTGCGGGTCCACGACCGCGACGCCTTTGCCCCGCGCGATATCCTCGGCGGCCATGGTGGTGAGGAGATTGGATTTTCCGGTCCCGGTCTGGCCGATGAGGTAGACGTGCCGGCCGCGGTCTTCGTCCGCTATCCGCACCTCGCGCGTCTCTCCCTGAAAGACGCTGTCACCGATTAAGACCCCGTCCTTCGGCAAGTTCGGAGGAGGCGGCGCCTCGCGCGACTTGAGGAACTTAATGCGCGGAATGGCCGTCGCCGCCGTAGGCAAATGGAAAATACTCGCGAGCTCGGCGCTAGTGAGGACCATCGCCTCCTTCGGATTGAACTCCCGGAACGAAAATGCGTGGAAGAGGCCTTTGGGATTGCGCGCCGCAGACACCTTGAACTCGTTGCGATTGAGCGCCCCGAACTGGGAGAACCCGGCCGCGAGGCCGTCCAAAAGTGACGAGGCCTGCATTTCGCTCGGCGCCGAAGCGACCAAGCGGACATTCACTTCAAAAAGCGGCTTGCGGAGCTTGGCATCCATCACCTTGACCGCCTCCTCGTCCACGGTCTTTGACCCGGGGTTCTTGGCTGCCTTGCCGGTCAATCCCTCCACAATGTCTCCCGCCGTAACGTCCAACTTCGTCTTCAAAACTCCGCTAATCTTGGCGCCGCCTTTGAGCGACTTGAGGGCCGCTTGAATCTCTTTTTTAAAATGCTTCGCCGCCGGCCGAGCGACAATCTGGACTGCGGCGCCCTCGCCGACCTCGTTCACCCGCGCGAGGCCGCCAAGGACGGATAGGAAGGCGTCGTTCTCGGATTCTTCGTAGGTCGCTATCGGCAGCACGAAGCGCTCCCGCTGCGTGACCGTAGCGCCTAAAGCCGCGCCGGCATAATTGAAAATATTATAGTCGCCTGTCGGCTCAACGACGGCGGCGCTCCAAAGGGCCTGGACCTGCCGCGCCAGCACCTCCCGGAACCGGCCGGGGACGGCGGCGTAGAAACATATCTCCTGGCCGACGTAAGGCACGGCGGCTTCCAAAATAAATGGCTCGCCCAACGACAAAAGCGCGCCGAAGAGCTGCTCAGAAAGAGCGATCTCCTTTTTGAAATCGGCGCCTTCCTCTTTCGCCTGCGGAACCTTAATAAGGAAGAGCTGGATTTCCAGTTCTTTGATGAGATTCCGCTTGCGCCGGCGCTTCCAGTAGAAATAAAAAGCGACCCCCGCAAGAATCAGAAGAACGATGATGGAAAAGCTGATAATGAAAGACATTGGCCTAATTTACAATTTACAATTTCCAATTTTCATTGAAGTTTCAATTGACTAATTTTCAAACGCCGTGTTTGTGACATTGAAAATTGATTATTGATTGAAAATTGCAAAATTGATAATTGAAAATTTTATTTGAGATAGCCCCGCTTCTTGAGCTCCGGCAAAAGCTTGTCCACGAGCGCGTCGTGAAAGGCGTCTTCCACGAATGGCGGGTAGCGCTTGGCGGCGGAAACGGCGGTTTCAATGTCGGTCTTGAACATCAACTGGACCAACTGCTCCACCGTCCGCGTCACTTCTTCCGGCGCTGAAGTATCCGAGAGGTAGGCCGGCAAAACCGCCGCATTCGGGCCATCGGCCGGAGCGGGCGACGGCGCATCCGGCACCGGAGCAACTGGCGCCGATTCCGCAATTGCCCGAACGGACTCTTTGACCACCTCCCTTTCCGGGCGGGCCGGCGCCTCCGGCGCTTCCCGTCTGGCGTTTATCTCGTGTCCCAAACGAGTGAAACTTTTTTCCAAATTCTCGCTGAAATTCTGAACTTTGGCCATCACAGTCATTATACCCCAAATGCCATACTCTAGGCACGCGCGACGTAATAAACAAACAGTTGATTCGTTATGATCGTGGGATTTAATTTACAATTTTCAATGTTCAATTTTCATTGAATTTCCAATGAATCAATTTTCAAACGCCGTGTTTAGAAATTGAAAATTGGTTATTGGTTGCAAATTGGAAATTGTGAATTGAAAATTACGGTTATTGCTGCGTCAGGTTCTGCAGCTCAAATGAACCAAGCGTGGACGTGCCGGTCACGTTGGTGCCGGAAGCATATTGCGTATTCGGGATGGTCAAAGGCCCGGTTTGGCCGCCCCCACCCGACCAGTCGCTCTGGCGCAGGGTGAAGTTCTGATAGTTGGTGAGATAGGTGGAAAGCGACGTGTTATCAATCGCGGTTCCGGCAAGCCATTGCGTCACGGCCGTCACCTGCTGGGTCAGCGGGTCGTCCCAATTGCTCCCAATGCAGGGTGGGTTTCCGACGACGGAGCTTGAAGCATCGTTCGTCCGGCAAACGTCCTGAACATAGAAATACCTTGAGAACGCCTGACTGTTATAAAGCTGTTTTACTTCGGCGGCCGAAAGGGCGCGGTTATAATATCGCACATCATCAATTAGACCACTAAAATATTCATTCACAGGGGCTCCTATGCGTGGAACATTAGAACCAGCAATATACGTACCGGAGCTGTTCGCAACTTGGACGCCATTTAAATACATGTAGGCTTGCTGGTTATTGTATGTGACAACCAAATAATTCCATTGATTGACGTTCAACAATTGCGGAGATGTTAATTGTAGCGTGCCACCGCTTTGCGTAGTCCAAAGCATTGGAGCTCCTCCATTCGCAAAACCGAATCTAAAACCGCTGTTCAAATAATTCTCTTGAACAATAATGCCTCTTCTCCAAGCAGACGCTAGGGTGTTTGGATCTACCCAAACAGATATGGAAAATGTTCCGTTGCTAGTAAAATTCAACGTAGACGTGCTTGGTAAACTTACATATTGACTGCTTGAAGCATAAAATGACAGACAATTACCTATTTTACATGCCGAAGTTGTTTGCCATGTAGGGCCATTTATTAATGTCCCCTTGTTTCCGTTCCCGCTCTCGTCGTAGGTGACCGTCCCCGTTCCTTCGTCAAACCCCCAGTGGCCGATAAGACCGTTTTGGACATCATTCCCCAAAACGCCCTCCGCGCCCGGCGCGGCAAAAAGGTTCGTACCGGAAGCGACGATGAAATAGGTGGAACTCGCGCCGTGGGAGAGGCCGTAAAGGTCGGCCCAATCGGAGGCCGCAAAGGTCCGGACATTGTCCAAAATGCCCTTCGTCAAACTTACCCCGGCACCCAAATTCTGGTTCGTCGTGGACGATTTAATGACGAAAACAATGCCGATGGTCGCCGTACCGATGAGGAGCGCGCCGATGGCAAGGCCGACCAGTATTTCCACCAGGCTCTGGCCGCTCTGCCCTTGCCGCAGTCGCTTTAAATAAGAAGGCATTACTTCCTTCTCATTATAACAAGGAAAAACGTTGTGCGCAGGGGAGGAATCAAACGTCGCGAGTCGCCATACAGCAACCCGCTCCCTGACACCTTGCGGTTTCAGTACTTCCACCACGGGGAAACTCCCGTTTCCCCGGCCCCTTTCCCAGGTGCGAATCCTTCAACAAAAAAATCATAAAACCCATCGCAAGGATGGGTTTTATGATTTGTGCGCAGGGGAGGATTCGAACCTCCGTAGCCGCTAGGGCGTCAGATTTACAGTCTGATGCGATTGACCGCTCCGCCACCTGCGCAACTTTAATTATTCTAGTTTCCCTCTTCGTCTTTATCAACCGAAGAGCCGCTTTCCCCGAGCGGTAATTTGCTTTCCTTCCCCGCGTCTTTTTTGAACCGGCCAAGCTTTTTGGTTATAAGGTTGTCCAAGCGCAAGAGCCAGACGCGGAACCGGCGAAGCGTCTTTTCCCAGAATCCGCGGAAGATCTCGTCGGCTTTCTCAATATATATCATCGCCCGGCTCATTTGGCCCGGGGCATTTTCTGCCTCGTCTCCTATCCGCGGCAATGCCGCGGCCATGAGATATATCATGACGCCCAGAGCGAGCATGATAAGCGTTTGGAGGATGAAGTGGACCATTTAGATTTCGTATCGGGTGAATTTTTCCACTTTAATGTTCTCCCCAACCTTGCCCGTCACCCCTTTGATGAGGTCGGAAACGGTCCGCTTTTCGTCCTTGACGAAGGGCTGAGCCAGGAGCGCCTCAACGCTTTCGGGAGCCATCGCGGCGATATGCAAAAGGAGTTCGTGAGCCAATTCTTGGAATGGCTCGGAACGGACCACGAAATCGGTCTCGGCCCGAATCTCCAAAAGCACGCCCACGCGGTTATTGTGCACGTAGCTGCCCAAATATCCCGCCCCGGTCTGGCGCTCTTTTTTAGAGTCGGCTTTGGCAATGCCGGCCTCGCGGATGTATTCAGCCGCTTTTGCCATGTCCCCGGCCGCTTTATCCAAAGCGCGCTTGCAGTCCATTACGCCCGCGCCGGTCTCTTCCCGCAATTTAATTATCCTGTCGTCCATATTATTGAAATTCTAATACAAAAAATCCCAAATCCCAAATACGCCACGTCATTCCGAGCCATGGGCGATGGGTCTTCTGATCCTTCGCTTACGCTCAGGATGACCGGAGAGCGGTCACTTTATCCCCTCCTCTATCTTTCCGATGATCCACTCAATGCTCGCTTTCGCGTGATCGTTCGCGAATATCGGGTGGTCCACGAGCGCCGGGTCGTCATTGGAGTCAATGATGGCGACGATCGGTATCTTCAACCGGCGCGCTTCGCGGATGGCCGTCGCGTGTTCGTCGGCATCCACGACGAAAATGGCCGCCGGAAGCCGCGTCAAAGGCGCCAAGCTTTCAAAGATCCGCGTCATTTTTTGGATTTCCTTGCCGAATTCCAGCTGCTCTTTTTTCGTGTACTTGGCGAGCTCGCCCTTGGCCTGCTTGGCCTTAAGGTCCAGAAAATAGTTCAAGCGCCCGTTCAAGACCTTGAAGTTCGTAAGAATGCCGCCGAGCCAGCGGAAGATAACGTAAGGCGATTTGAACTCGTCCGCGACGCGCTTGATAGCCGCTTTGGCGGCCGGCTTGGTGCCGACCCAAAGGACAATGCCGCCCTGCGCCATGGTCTCTTTAAGAAATGCGATGGCTTTGGCCAAACTCTTTACCGTCTCCTCCGGGTCAATTATCTCTATTTCGTTCCGGCGACCGCCCAAAAACGGCTTCATCCGGGGATGGGTAACCGTCTTTTTGTGGCCGTAAAAAAGGCCGGCCTTGGCCATTTCCGTTATCTGCTCTTCGCTTAATGTTTCCACTGCCATAATGTGTTGCTATGGTAATAAAAACCCCTTAAAAAGTCAAAGATTTCTCCATTTCTCTATCTCCTTGTGGTTCCCGGACATGAGGGCGCCGGGCACCTTATGTTTTTTCCAGATTTCCGGCCGGGTATAGACCGGGTAGGAGCCCTTGATGTCTTCCAGTGATTCCGTCTTGCCCAAAACGCCCGGCACCTGCCGGCTTACCGCCTCGGTCACGATAAGGGCCGGGAGTTCCCCGCCCGCCAGGATGAAATCACCGACGGATATCTCCTCATCGGCCAAGTGCTTGGCTACGCGTTCATCCACGCCCTCGTACCGCCCGCAAATAAAAATGAGGTGGTCATATTTAGAGAGGCGCCTGGCCTCTTTCTGGGTAAACATCTTCCCGCGCGTGGAGAACAAAATTATCCGCGACTTTCTCTTCTTGCCTATCTTTTTGAGCGCGGCCTCTATCGGCTCCGGCCGGAAGACCATCCCCGGCCCGCCGCCGAAGGGCCGGTCGTCCACCTGCTTATGCCGGCCCAAACCGAAATCCCGCAGGTTCACCAGATCAAATTTCAATATCTTCTTTTTTGCCGCCCGGCCCAAAATGGACGAGTCCAAATATTTTTCCACCGCCTCCGGGAACAAAGTGATTATATGAAACGTCATATTGCGATAAAATTAACCTAATTATTCTAATTAGTCTAATTAACCTAATCATACGAC
>DAICZV010000067.1 GCA_027310975.1 bacterium | reverse complement strand
CTCGAATAGCCATATTCTGCGATTTCCGCCTTTCTGCCTTCAAAAAACGACGACGACCAGTCAATGTTCTGGTTTTTGTCCACCATTTTCTTCTCTTTTATCAGATCCTGATATCGCTCTATGATTATCGGGGCTGCGCGACCTACCGCTGCAACTGCACGCCCCAATGACCTTTCCGAAACACTTGTCGCACCGAGAAGCATACATGCCTCCCTGGACATGATATTAGGTATCTGCCTGACTGATGTTGCATATGTCATCCTGTTGTTAAGCAACACCTTTACTCTGCCAGTATCTCCTGCAGACAGCACCCCTCCGAACACCGAAGAGATCAGACCAAAATCCTTTTCTACTTTGTCTATCACACATATACCGCCCAGTGGCGTCGTTATGTTTTCCATGGTTATCAATGGAAACTTGCCACGGGCAATTAGAAATAGATTACGTCATGTGCTGTTTTGGCGGAGTTAAGTTATAAGATGCCGTTGACATAATAATTACCTTTTACCATAGCATTATCGTTATTGAGATTTTTATAGCTTTCCTCACTTCACGAATTCGTCTGCATCTAAATAC
>DAICZV010000066.1:327-595 GCA_027310975.1 bacterium | reverse complement strand
CCTTTATATTACCCGGAAATTACTTTTAAGCCAGATTCTTAATTTGCTTTTTTAGGAGAATTGATGTGAAATGTACGGCGGAGGTTCGTATGCAAGAACCATTTACAAGGTCCTACAACGACTGGGGCGAGCAAGTCGTGAGCACTGCCCTGCGCCGGGAAGACAGCGGGGCAATTTATCCGGAACGCTTCGACGGACTTGCCTTCAATGTCAAGCTCTTCCGCTACAAGATGCCGGACGGACAGGTGCTGGTGGAAGACGTCCACGC
>DAICZV010000066.1:0-290 GCA_027310975.1 bacterium | reverse complement strand
GTAAATAATGCGGTAGGTGTAGCTTATTTTATCCGGCCCGAATTTTTCCGCGTTTTCATACTTGTCGAGCAGGGTAACCTCTTCCACCAGGTCGCCGCCGATATCCCGGATGAGGTCGAAATAATTATTCGGCACGAAATCCTTGCCGACCACGAAAGAGATATCGCGGGTAATCGGCGGGAATTTGCTGACCTCTTTATATATGTTTCCCAGTTTGAGCTGGCGCTTGACCCGCTCGTCCTCCGACCACAAAAGCCGGATGTCGGGCAGGGCCATGCTTAGGATTGCGA
>DAICZV010000064.1:289-649 GCA_027310975.1 bacterium | reverse complement strand
GCAATAGTCATGCAAGTAATTGTAGCATTAGAGCGTATGGGTGAGGCAAGCTCACTGTGCCGCGCGCCGCGAGCGCACGCGCCCTCGTAGTGAAACGGATATCACGCATGGCTTCGAACCATGAAGTCGGGGTTCAACTCCCTGCGGGGGCACCGATAGAAAGTTGAACAAAGCATAATTGCATTTTTAGTCCATCCTTAATAGAATAACTTTGGGTTTGCCCCTATAGCTCAGTTGGTAGAGCAGCTCCCTCTTAAGGAGACGGTCCCAGGTTCGAGCCCTGGTAGGCGCACAATATCGAACGTAGTGAGATTTGTGCGCCTAAGCACGCCTGGGAGGCGTGCGGCCAGGGCGAGAAGA
>DAICZV010000064.1:0-279 GCA_027310975.1 bacterium | reverse complement strand
CGACTTCTATTGTTCTGCCGAAGAGTTTGCTCCCGAGGCGTTTGAAATTGTCAGTGCGATCGGTCGAATAGAAGCGGATATGCGCGCCCTTGCGCAGGGTCGCTTCGAGGTCGGGGTGGCGCTTGAGATAGTCTTCTAATTTCTTTGGAACGACTCTTGAGCCAGAAACTATCTTCATGCCAGGCCCGACGATCGTGCGAATTTTCTTTTCCAAAATGCCATAGTGGGTGCACCCGAGGATGAGCGTGTCGATGCCCTTGCGGAGGAGCGGTTCGAGAT
>DAICZV010000063.1:337-654 GCA_027310975.1 bacterium | reverse complement strand
CCGATAAGGCACACCTGCTTATTTCCTTTGTCCTCCGGTTATGATCGTGCGGCCGGGCTGGAATATTAACCAGCTTCCCATCGACTGCCCCTTTCGGGATCGCCTTAGGACCGCCTAACCCGTGGTTGATTGCCAGTGCCACGGAAACCTTGGATTTTCGGGGTTCCAATTTCTCATTGGGATTGTGGTTACTCATACCAACATTTTCTCTTCCGGCCGCTCCAATCGCCCTCGCGGGTCGATCTTCGCAGCTTCATCCGCCTTTGTCGCGGAAGGCCGGAATGCTCTCCTACCACTCGCTTCGACATAAATGCCAA
>DAICZV010000063.1:0-283 GCA_027310975.1 bacterium | reverse complement strand
GCTTAGCCCCCGCAGTCTGACTACCGTTTATACATCGCGGTATTCGGAGTTTGATTGATTCGCCGGCCTTTCGGCCAATACAAATCATCCAGTGCTCTACCCCCGCGACTTAAAAGACGGCGCTAGTCGAAAAACTATTTCGGAGAGAACCAGCTATTACCAGATTCGATTAGCTTTTCACTCCTTACCTCAAGTCATCCGATAGTATTGCACGGCTAACCAGTTCGGGCCTCCATCCGCCTTTCGGCGAACTTCACCCTGCGCGTGGCAAGCTCATCTGGCT
>DAICZV010000062.1 GCA_027310975.1 bacterium | reverse complement strand
TGAGCCGCGTCGAAGGAGAGCGAGGCCGAGAGCGAGCGGCCAAACCACGCTGGGGTTTGGCATAGCGTGTTTTCGTGCGGGAAAGTGGAAGGTTATTCGCTTATCTCCTTCACCTTCGCCTCCAAGATATTCTCTATCTCCCCATTCACCCGGTCCACCTCTTTCTGGATATCCTCCCGCGCCTTGAACTTTTCGTCCTCGCCGATGTCGCCGCTCTCTTCCAGGGCGTCCGACTTCTTCTTGGCCTCGTCCCGCAGGCGGCGCAGGTCTATCCGGTGCTCTTCCGCAATTTTGGAAACGTGCTTCTTGAGCTCCTCGCGCCTTTCGGAGGAAAGCTCCGGCAAATGGACCCGGACGATATTGCCTTCCATGGACGTCCCCAAATTCAAAGTGGAGGCTTCTATCGCCTTGGCGATGGCGGGCACGGCGTTCTTGTCCCAGGCCTGGATGACGATATCGCGGGGTGGCTGGATGCCGATGGTGCCGACCTGCTTTACCGTCATCTGCTGACCGTAATAATCCACCCGCAGGTCTTCCACGAGCGCCGCCTGGGGCCGGCCCGTGCGGATGCCGCTCACGGCTTTTTTGAAATTGTCTATCAATCTCGCCGTCTCTTTTTTCAGGTTTTCCAAATAGTCCATAAGTTATAATTTAC
>DAICZV010000061.1 GCA_027310975.1 bacterium | reverse complement strand
TTGACATCGTTTAGGGCGTGGACTACCAGGGTATCTAATCCTGTTTGCTCCCCACGCTTTCGTGCATGAGCGTCAGTATTGACCCAGGGGGCTGCCTTCGCCATCGGTATTCCTCCACATATCTACGCATTTCACTGCTACACGTGGAATTCTACCCCCCTCTGCTATACTCTAGTCTGACAGTCTCAAATGCAGTTCCCAGGTTGAGCCCGGGGATTTCACATCTGACTTACAAAACCGCCTGCGCACGCTTTACGCCCAGTAATTCCGATTAACGCTCGCACCCTACGTATTACCGCGGCTGCTGGCACGTAGTTAGCCGGTGCTTCTTCTTCCGGTACCGTCATCCACACAAGGTGTTATCCAGTGCGATTTCTTTCCGGCTGAAAGAGCTTTACAACCCGAAGGCCTTCTTCACTCACGCGGCATGGCTGGATCAGGGTTGCCCCCATTGTCCAAAATTCCCCACTGCTGCCTCCCGTAGGAGTCTGGACCGTGTCTCAGTTCCAGTGTGGCTGGTCGTCCTCTCAGACCAGCTACAGATCGTCGCCTTGGTGAGCCTTTACCTCACCAACTAGCTAATCTGATATCGGCCACTCCGAAAGCGAAAGGTCTTGCGATCCCCTCCTTTCCCCCTCAGGGCATATGCGGTATTAGCG
>DAICZV010000060.1 GCA_027310975.1 bacterium | reverse complement strand
CACAAAATGCTTAGATAGAGGAACGCACTGGGAAGTGCGACCCCAGAGGGTAATAGTCCCGTACCCGAAAACGAAGCATCTCTATGGCTGTAGTTCTTGAGTAACTCGAGACACGAATAGCTCGGGTGAATTCGCCAGAACTAACTGGTAATGCTACATACTTCTTCAGATCGATAGTGAACAAGTACCGTGAGGGAAAGGTGAAAAGAACCCCGGTGAGGGGAGTGAAATAGAACTGAAACCACATGTCTACAAGGAGTAGGAGCGGGCAGCAATGTCCGCGACTGCGTGCCTATTGAAGAATGAGCCAACGAGTTGATGCATACGGCTTGGCTAAGTCCTTTTCGGATGGAGCCGCAGCGAAAGCGAGTGTGAATAGCGCGTTTGTCGTATGTATCAGACCCGAAGCAACGTGAGCTACCCATGAGCAGGCTGAACTCTCTAGAAATAGAGAGGGAGGGCCGAACCCGTGAGTTGTGCAACACTCTGGGATGACTTGAGGGTTGGAGTGAAAAGCTTATCGAACAACGTAATAGCTGGTTCTCTCCGAAAGAGCTTTCGGGCTTGCGTCGTATGTTCCCTTTGGGGGTAGAGCACTGGAAGGTCCGGATAGTCCGCAAGGACACTGGACCTATCAAACTCCGAATACCAGAGATTACAGTAC
>DAICZV010000059.1:278-687 GCA_027310975.1 bacterium | reverse complement strand
AAGCGAAAAACCTTTACCCTTGCGGGACTATCGGGAATTACCCAACCTTTCGGCTGGCTATGCCCGACTTCGGGGGACGTACCTACGTGTTACTACCTCGTCTGCCGGTTGCCCTTGCGGGCCCCCTTGACTTGCATGACTTATCCACGCCGCCAGCATTCACCCTGAGCTAGGATCAAACTCTCATTAAGAATAGGCGGAACAAAAGAATTCACACATCTTTTTTGTCCGGCTCCCGTCATGACTGACCGGGGCCGGACGTTCACGTATTAAATTGTCAAAGGTCAAAAGAAACCCCGTCCCGCCGAAGCGGGACAGTGAGGCAATAGTATAGGAGAGGACTACCTACGTCAAGACTGAAATACTCCTAAAACTGCTGGAAACTCTGCACCACGTTCACGATCTGCGT
>DAICZV010000059.1:0-268 GCA_027310975.1 bacterium | reverse complement strand
GATCAAACTCTCATTAAGAATAGGCGGAACAAAAGAATTCACACATCATTTCATCTTTTCTGCCCACCACTCGCGTGATGGGCAATTTCACTATTTTTTTGTCAAAGAAACTCCCGCCTCGCAAGAACGAGGCAGTAAAATGCATACTATATGAGACCCTCAAGGGAGTCAATAGCTCGGGTGCTATAATTGGATCATGAAAAAACAAGTTATCGTCGCAGTGTCGTGTGGTTTTGACCCCGTCCATGTAGGGCACATGCATCTATTC
>DAICZV010000005.1 GCA_027310975.1 bacterium | reverse complement strand
GCGGTTTGCCAAGCGAATTTTAAAATATCAATAGAAACTAAAAAACGGAGGTAGTATTGAGATACGATGCGGAATCTCTGGTAGCCAAGTCACTTTCCAGGCACGGCGTTAGCTTTGAACACGCCGTTAAAAACGGATACCTGGACCGGCTGGGTATTGATTTTAAGATCTATCTTGAGAAAGAAGAAAAGGTCATAGATCTTCAGGTCAAAACCTCGGACCACGGCATTACGGCCGGGTTGGTCTTGCCGCTGCCACCCATTGTAATCTATCCACGCCTTTCGGAGACGATGATGGAAAGGGTCTTTACCCACATGCGTAAGCATCCGAATGTGCGTTATATGTTGTTCGTCGCCCGAATCGGCAAAAGGAAGCCCGAAGAGGTCATCCTGAGCGAGATCTGGCGGGAAACCAGGAGGATATTCCTCCAGGCCGCGTAAAATCAATTTTCAAAGGGCTGCCCTCCGGCGGCCCTTTCTTTCGGCCTATTGCTTTTTTAAGCGGCTTGTGGTAGAATGCCAATGTGTTAGTGCAGAGTTTTTCTTGACGCGATGCCGGTTCGCCGGAAGCGCGAAAACCAAGAAAAACCCTTCCGATTCCTCCCCGACGTCAGTCGGGGGGGTTTATTTTTATCCCCACACCAAACGAGGCGGCGAGTACTTTTGACGTCACCAGCCTTAAAACCATCGTTGTGGTGTGGGGATTTAGCACTTCAAATCAGGCCGCAATTCATCTATCATATCCCTAGAGCGAAAACGGGCCGTCGGTACTCATTTGGGCCGCAGGGGCGGCTATGGGTGAGCACTTACTTTTACAACTGGATAGTATGGGCGGCTATGGGTGAGCACTTACACAACCAAAACAAAAATTGGAGGTCACCACCATAGCCGCCCATACTACCCAAAAATTGTCCCGCAACTGTCCGCAGCCGCGGCGAGGACTGAAGTTGCGCGATCCCGTGATCTCCGAATGGGTTGTCTGAAGATAATCCGAGCGGGGACAAACGGGATCCGCGCAAATCTGACCTCAAGCTTGCGCTTTCGGAGATTTGCGGGAGAGGTCACCACCATAGCCGCCCTTACGGCCGGAATGTTGGTGAGCCGGCGGTCCGCTTCCGCTCATTTTTATGTCTTTTTTAACCAAGCTGTTCAAGGACTCAAACCTAAAACGCTACCAAAACCTGGTAGCGGTTATTAACGCTCTGGAGCCGGAGATGCAGAAACTTTCCGGCGAAGAGCTTACAGCCCGGTCATTGGCGCTTAAAGCGGAGGTAAAAAACGGCCGGACCCTGGACGAAGTACTGCCCCGGGCCTTCGCCTTAATCCGCGAGGCCGCCCACCGCACGCTCGGCCAGCGCCACTTTGACGTCCAGCTCATCGGCGGCATGGCCATCCACGAAGGCAAGATTGCCGAAATGCTCACTGGCGAGGGTAAAACCCTGGCCGCCACCGCGCCGGTCTACTTGAACGCGCTCTCGGGAAAAGGCACGCACGTCGTCACGGTGAACGACTACCTTGCAAAGCGCGACATGACCTGGATGGGCCAGGTCTACGACGCCTTGGGCCTTTCGGTCTCCTGCCTCGTCCACGACGGAGCTTTCATGTACGACCAGAACTTCAAGGGCGAGGAAGCCGCCGACAAGGAACGCGACGCGCTTGGCTCTTTCCGGGTAGCGGAACGCTTTCTCCGGCCCATCAGCCGCCGCGAGGCCTACGCTGCGGACATCACTTACGGCACGAACCACGAATTCGGCTTTGATTATTTACGCGACAATCTCGCGCTCACTACCCGGGACATCGTCCAGCGAAAGCACAACTTCGCCGTCATTGACGAGGTGGACAGCATTTTAATAGACGAGGCTCGGACCCCGCTTATCATCGCCACGCCCGACACGCAAGCGAGCGAATTCTACAAGACCTTCGCCAGCGTCGCGGAACGTTTGAACGAGGGCGAGGACTATGAAACGGACGAAAAGCTGAAGACCGTGAGCATTACGGAGGCGGGGATTGAGAAGGTGGAAAAGATTACGAACATAGAGAATATCTACGCGCCGGAAAACCTGCGCCTCGTCCACTTTCTCCAGGAGAGCTTGAAGGCTAAGGCTCTTTTCAAACGCGACCGCGACTACATTGTTAGGGAAGGGGAGATCATCATCGTGGACGAGTTCACCGGCCGGATGCTCGTCGGCCGCCGGTATAGCGGCGGTTTGCACCAGGCGATAGAGGCGAAAGAAGGCGTCCAGGTACAAAACGAGAACCGCACCTTCGCCCAGATAACCATCCAAAACTATTTCCGCCTTTACGAAAAGATCGCCGGCATGACCGGCACGGCCGAGACCTCGGCCGAAGAGTTCCAGAAGGTCTATAAGCTGGACGTCGTCGCCATTCCGCCCAACCGGCCGATGGTGAGAAAAGACCTGCCCGACTCCATTTACAAAACCAAGGATGCCAAATACCAGGCGGTCGTCGCGGATGTCAAAAAACAGCGGGAAGCGGGCCGGCCGATACTCGTCGGCACGACGTCCATTACTAACAACGAGATAATCTCGTCCTATCTTTCTAAAGCCAACATCCCGCACGAGGTATTGAACGCCAAGAACCACGAACGCGAGGGCGAGATTATTGCCCAGGCGGGCCGGGCCGGCGCCGTGACGGTCGCCACGAATATGGCCGGCCGCGGCGTGGACATTGTCCTCAGCGGCAACCCGCCCGACAAGGTGGCGGCGGAAAAGATAAAGACGGCCGGAGGGTTGCACGTTATCGGCACCGAACGCCACGAGGCGCGCCGGATAGATAACCAGCTCCGCGGACGCACCGGTCGGCAGGGCGACCCCGGTTCTACCCAGTTCTACCTGTCGCTTGAAGACGACCTGATGCGCATCTTCGGCGGCGACCGCATCAGGAATCTTATGCAGACGCTCAAGGTGCCGGAGGATATGCCCATCCAGTCAAAAATGGTGACCCGTTCGGTAAACCAGGCCCAGACCAAGGTGGAAGGCGCCAATTTTGACATCCGCCACCACCTGCTGGACTTTGACGACGTCTTGAACAAACAGCGCAGCGCAATCTACGCCCGCCGGACGAAGTTCATTGAAGCGGGCGAGAAAGGGGAGTTGCTGCCGATTTTGGACGAAACCGTGCGGCGCTTTGCCGAAAATTACAAGGACTCCCTCCAAGCCCAGATGGACGCCGAACCCGATAAGCGCGATGAGATCCAAAAACAGCTCGCGGAAGCGGAAGAGCGCCTGACGCACCTGCCGGAAACGCTGGACCCGCTCAAATCCGCCATCCTCGGCCAGCATTTCACGCGGATACTGGACACGCTTTGGATAGACCACTTGGAAAACCTTGAGGCCCTGCGGGAGTCGGTGAATATCCGCGCCTACGGCCAGCACGAGCCGCTCATTGAATACCGCCGCGACGCGCACCAGCTCTACCAGCGCCTCCAAGCCGCCTTTGATTCGCTCGTCTGGGACACCTTCGTCCAGGTCTTGAGCGTTGACCTGAATCAGGTCCGCGCCCAGCAGAATACCATTAGCGTCGGCGCTCCCGCTCAAGTCCCGTCCGGCCCCAACAAGAACATCGGCCGCAACGACCCTTGCTGGTGCGGCAGCGGTAAAAAGTACAAAAAATGCCACGGGGCTTAGCCGTTCATACACTGCGTTTCCGTGCAGTTAACAGGGACATTTGGAGAGCTATCAAAAGCGGCCGGAAGAAAGTGGAGACCCGAGCCGCGACCGTACGATATGAAAACATCAAGGCGGGAGACAAGATAGAGTTCGTCTGCGGGAAGCAGAAATTCTCAAAAATCGCGAAGAAAGTGAAGGTTTATAAAAGTATTGCGGCTCTCGTCCGGGCATATGGCTTCAAGATTATTAATCCGAACATAGGTTCGGCAAAGGAACTACGCGAACTTTATTACACATTCCCCGGCTACCGCGAGAAGATCAAAAAGTCCGGCCTCATCGCCATAGAACTGAAATGAAAAAGAAGATCATTCTTATCGTCGGTATCGTGATACTGACTATTATCGTCGTAGGATACCGTTTATTTCTCGCGGCGGCCGAGGGGAATGCCGAAGCGGCGCGGTTCGTCGTGAACCAGGGCGAGACGCGAACGCAGGCCGTCCAAGCCCTTCAAGCCGGCGGATATATCCGCAGCTCGTTCGGGTTTGAACTGGCATCTTTTTTGACCGGAAAGACAGGCGTCATCGCTCCGGGCGGGTACAAGATATCGCCGTCCATGAACGCCTTCGCCGTCGCGGCCGTATTGAACGCGCCGCCCTACATGAAATGGGTGACAGTCCCGCCCGGCTGGCGCAAAGAACAGATTGCGAACACTCTTCAAGAAACGCTCGGCTGGAACGATGCGACCAAGAACGATTTTCTGAACGCTTATCAGACGCTGGGCGGGGCGGACTATGCGGAGGGAGTTTATTATCCCGACACGTATCTTCTGCCAGTCGGGGAAACGGGGCTGCAAATTGCCCAAAGATTTATAACGCACTTCAATGAAATTTTCGCGCCTTATGCCAAGGAAGCGGCGGCTCAGAATGAAAAGTGGACGACGGCCGTGAAAGTCGCTTCGCTTATCCAAAGGGAAGCTCTCGGACCAAGCGATATGTCGCTTATCTCCGGCATCATCTGGAACCGGCTCACGATAAATATGCCCCTGCAGATAGACGCGACGATACAATACGCGCTCGGCGACCAGGGCAATGGCTACTGGGCGCCCTTGCCCAAGGGCTCCACCAGCTTCAAGTCGGTTTATAACACTTATCTCCATCCGGGGCTCCCGCCCACGCCCATCTGCGATCCAGGGCTGAACGCCATTGTCGCCGCTTTGAACCCGGCCAAAACCAACTGCCTTTATTACATCCACGATAATACCGGCCTAATCCACTGTTCGGCCACGTACGCTGGACAGCTCTCAAATATCCAGAAATACTTAAAATAATGGAAGGGAAATTATACATCGTCGCGACGCCCATCGGTAATTTGGGGGATATCACGCTCCGGTCCATTGAGACGCTTAAAAGCGCCGACTTGGTCCTCGCCGAGGACACGCGCGTTGCCGGCAAACTTTTAAGCCATCTCGGCGTCAAAAAACCAGTCTGGCGGTTTGACGAATACGCCAGCGCCGCTTCGTACGAGAAGATAAAAGACCTGCTGGCAGAGGGGAAGAACATCGCCTTCGTCTCGGACGCCGGCACGCCGAACATCGCCGACCCGGGCGCCAAACTTGTCGCCTTCATCCGGCAGAACGCACAGGCAGACATTATTCCTCTCCCCGGGCCATCGGCCGTCGTGACGGCGCTTTCCGCCTCGGGACTCAATGCCGACAAATTCACGTTCCTCGGATACCCGCCCCACAAGAAGGGCCGACAGACGTTCTTCAAAGAGCTCGCGGACATTAAGGTCAGGCCGGCCGTCTTTTACGAATCGCCTCACCGCCTCGCAAAAACGCTGGAAGCTCTCGGCAGCGCGGAAATCGTCGTCTGCAAAGAGCTCACCAAACTCCACGAGGAGGTTTGGCGCGGAAAGGCGAGCGAGGCGCTTGAATACTTCACCAAAGAAAAAGGAAAAGGGGAGTTCGTCATCATCGCACCATAATGCAGGGTTATTGGGGAAAGAGGGCCTTTGACGTTCTGGGCGGATGCCTCGCCTCGCTTTTTACCATTATCCTTACGCCATTCATCGGCTTGGCCATCCTGATTGAAAGCGGCTCTCCGATATTCGTGCGCCTGGAAAGAGTGAGCGGCGGAAAGCTCATCCGCGTCTGGAAGTTCCGGACGATGGTGCGGGGCGCGCATGAAATGAAGCCGCAGCTTGCAAACCTCAACGAACGCAAGGACGGACCGCTCTTCAAGATAAAAAACGATCCGCGCCTCACGCGCGTCGGCAAATTCCTGCGCAAGCTGCGCCTGGACGAGTTCCCGCAGTCCTTCAATGTCCTTGCGGGCGACCTTTCGCTTGTCGGCCCCCGTCCGCACGAGCCCGGCGAGATAGCAAAATACCCGGCGGAGTTCAAACGCATTGCCGAGGCCAAGTCGGGTTTGACCGGACTTTCCCAGGTGATGGGCGCTTCCAAGCTTCCGTTCCAGAAAGAGCTGGAATACGACCTTGAGTATATTGATCATCCGTCTTTCGGATTGGACCTGAAGGTCCTTTGGAAGACGCTCGTCATCTTCCTCTCCGACCCCACCGGAGTTTAGACAAAAGCAAGGCAAGCCGGAAAAGTGGGTTAGACTTGGCCAAGCGGCCCGGAGCGCACACTTTTCTGGCTTGCCGAGCTTCAGCGAAATAATGGGAAAATAAGCGGAATTGGGCTAAAATAAGCCCAAATGCGCGTCGCTATCCTCCATGATTATCTGAACCAGTTCGGCGGGGCCGAGCGGGTCCTCCAGGTTCTTCTGGAGATATTTCCGGACGCCGA
Organism: bacterium; assembly: GCA_027310975.1. GTDB lineage: Bacteria > Patescibacteriota > Minisyncoccia > UBA6257 > GWB1-50-10 > JAMCRC01. The sequence continues at coordinate 16,964 of DAICZV010000005.1, read as the reverse complement.
CCTCTACACCCTGGTCTACGACAAGGAAAAGACGCGCGGCCTTTTTGAAAAGAACATCAAAGGCACGAGTTTCCTGGACGCGCCCGCGGTGCGCCGGTACCACAGGCTTTTTATTCCATTCATGCCGCTCGCCGCGGCTTCTTTCAAGCAGAAAGGGGAATATGACCTCGTTCTTTCCTCCACCGCCGGGTACGCCAAGGGTTTCAACATCGGCGCGCCCTACCACATTAGCTACTGTCACAGTCCGCTCCGCTACGCCTGGGAGATAGATTACATGAAAGACCTGCCCTTCGCGCCTTCGGGATTTAAAACCCTAATCGCCAAGCCCATCGCCCGCGCGCTTCAGCACTGGGACCAGAAGGCCTCGGCGAACGTCAACTTCTTCATCGCGAACTCTGGCTACATCGCCGAAAAAATCCGGGCCTATTACGGCCGCGAATCCGCCATTGTCTATCCGCCGATAGAGACGGATATTTTTTATCCCGAGCCGGAAGGCAAGCGCGACTACTATCTGATGGCCGGCCGCCTTTTGTACTACAAGCGTTTTGATCTCGGTATTGAGGCCTTCAACCGGCTGAAGAAGCCTCTCAAAATAGTCGGCCGCGGACCGGAGCTCCAGAAGCTCAAAAAACTCGTCCGAACGCCTTACATAGAGTTCATTGAAGGCGCCGACGACAACGCCTTGCGGCTTCTTTATTCCAACGCCAAAGCGCTCATCTTTCCGCAGGTGGAGGATTTCGGCCTCGTGGCCGCCGAGGCCCAGGCCTGCGGGGCTCCCGTCATCGCCTTTGACCGCGGCGGAGCCCGGGAGATCGTGGCAAACCAGAAAAGCGGTTTGCTCTTTGACCGGCAAACGCCGGAGGCGGTCGTCGCGGCGGTCCATTCATTTGAAGGGATGAGCTTTGACCGGCGCGCCATCGCGAAGAGCGCCGTACGTTTTTCCAAGGCGAACTTCAAAAACAACCTCGCCGGCATATTCGCCGAATTCGGCTTTAAATTCTCCTAATGAGGATATTCGTGGACATCCGTTCCCTGGACACTCCCATCCGCTCCGGCATTCCGGAATACGCCTCCGCGCTCACCGAAGCCCTCCTCGCGGAAAAGGGCGGGGACGAGTATATCCTTTTTGGTAACAGTTTCCGGAAAAATCTGGAAAACCTGCCGCTCAAAAATAAATGCGACGCCTGGGTCAACTGGAAAATCCCGAATCGCATCTTGGATGCGGCCAACTTCATCCTGAAACGGCCGCGCATTGACCTCGCCGTCAAAGCTGATGTCTACTTCAGTCCTCATTTCAACTCTCTTTCCTTTAAAGAACCGCGGCGGCACGTCATTACCATCCACGATATTTCCTTCGCCTACTTTCCGGAATTCTTCCCGCGGCGCAAGAACCTTTGGCACGCCGAGCAGGGCTGGAAGCGGCAGGTTCAGGAAGCGGGCAAGGTGATAACGGTTTCCGACGCGACGCGCGAAAATATCCTGGACATTTTCCATCTGCCGGCGGAAAGGGTGGTCCGCGTTTATCCGGGGCTCAAAAAAGATTGCCGGCCGCTTCCCAAGGACGCGCCGGCACTCGCGGCTTTCCGGAAGGAACACGATCTTCAGGCGCCATTTTTCCTTTATGTCGGCACGCTGGAACCGCGCAAGAACCTCATCGGCCTCGTGCGCGCTTTCAATATCGTCAAGGAAAGGTCCGCCAATCGGGACTTTAAGCTCGTCGTCGCGGGCGCGCCCGGGTGGCTCTATGATAAAATCTTTAAAGAGATAAAGGCGTCGCCGTATTCAAACGACATCGTGGTTTGGGGTCCGGCAACGGAAACGGAGATACTGTCTCTTTACAATCTCGCCGCGGCCTTCGTTTATCCCTCGTTCTTTGAGGGATTCGGCTTCCCGCCGCTTGAGGCCCAGAAATGCGGCTGCCCCGTCGTCGCCTCCAACCGTTCTTCATTGCCGGAGGTCCTGGGCTCAAGCGCCCTCCTTGCCGACCCCTACCGCCTGGAAGAATTGGCCTCTGCCATGGAAGCGGCGGCGGCAGACGAAGGATTGAGAAAAGAGCTAATCCAAAAGGGTTTTGAAAATTCCGCCCGGTTCACGTGGGAAAAGACGGCGGGGGAGATTAAAAGAGTTTTTGAGGAGATCGGAAAATAAAAAACCGCTGCGCTTTTCGCACAACGGAAGCAGTCGGTCTGCTTAGTCCTTTAACCTTGAGCGCTCTCTGACATTTCCACCGTATCGTCACGTTTAGGACTATACATCCATCCAAAGTCAAACGAGAGAGACCCGCAATGAGTCCCATACGGCATAATGTGCAAAGCCGCATCATTCTCTAACTTTCCTAGGCGATCAAGAATCTCTTCTTCAGTAACAACAACATCTTCCTTTGGATCATGAGTGAATGACGCACCATATTTACTGGAATACGCCACCATCCACTTTTTCTGATCGCGATCGTAAAAATAGGTCTCGGCGTCTTCTGAGTAATTATCTTCTCTATCACCACTAATGTTGAAGGTTACTTCAACGCGCGAGAAAAAACTGTTATTCAGTACGATCTCAATCAATCCTTTTGCTATCTCTTTAGGAATACTTTTCATCCTATTCTCCTTGCCCGTTATGTCCCACGGTGCCGGGTTAAAATTTGTTGTTTTTTAACTTCAGCACCTATCGGCCAACAAGGTCAACAGGTATTCCCGTATGGGCTAGGGATGCTTCTAAATTGCTGACTATAATTTAGCACATATCTATCTGCAAGTCAATACTACTAAAATAGGCCTTAATAAAGGATAATAGTACAGACACCTTATCCTGATGACTCAGAAAAGAGTTCCGAAAAAGAACATAGACCCGGTGATCGTGGACGTGAAAAAGCCCGCGTTCAATTACGAGCGCCTCAAGAAGTTTGAGACCGTGAACTTGGCCAAGGTGCCGGAAAAGAAAAAACCCGGCTGGGGCCGGACCAAAAAAGTCCTCTTCGCCTCATTCATCGGGGTCATTGCTTTCCTCACAGTCGCGACCTTTGTCGTGGTCGGGAACGTGGCGCACATCAAAGCGTCGGTTTCCTCAAGCGGCGGCAGCATCGTCCAGAACTTCGTGGCCTCGGCCGACGCTTTGAAGAAGATGGAGCCGCAGACCGCGGCCAACCTGCTCGTGCAAAACAATACCGCCCTTTCCAACATTAACGCCACCGTGAACCAGGGGTTCACCGGCGCCCTGCTCCAGACCATCGGCAATTTCGTGCCTCTTTTCAAGAACGCCTTCAGCTTCCTCGGCCAAGCGGTGACGCTGAACGGGGACTTTCTCTCCCTGGCCCAGAACCTTTCTAATATCCAAACCCAAGCCGTGCCGGACCTAATGCATGACGGCCCGGCCCTCATCAAACTTCTTTACGATACTCACACTCTCGTCCAAAAGATCGCCGCCGAGACCCAAACCATCAAGAACACCACGAGCGACCTGCAGAACCTCTCGCCTTATTTCAAGGATGTGAACGCGTCCATCGGCAACGACTACCTCAAATACAGCAGCAATCTTTACGCCTGGGATAGCGTGCTCGTGAACCTCACTAATTGGCTGGCCTCGCAAACGCCCCGGCACTTCCTCGTTTTCCTGGAAAACCCGGCGGAGATCCGGCCCGGCGGGGGATTTTTAGGAAGCTACGCCGACCTCACCATCCAGGGCGGCCAGCTCACGAACATGGACGTGCGCGACATTTACGACCCGGACGGCCAGCTTAAGGAGAAGGTTGTTCCGCCGGAAGAGCTTCAGGGCATCACCACGAACTGGGGCGCGCGGGATGCGAACTGGTTCTTTGACCAGCCGACCTCGGCCAAGACCGTCATCGGATTTTTGGAGGCCTCCAAGATGTACGCGGATGCGAGCACTACGTTTGACGGCGCGATCGCCTTGAATGTGAACGTCATTGAGGCGATGCTCCAAGCGACTGGCCCGATATACCTGCCGGAATACAAGACGACGATAGACTCTTCTAATATCCTGGACGTCGTCCAGCAGCAGACGGAGCAAAGCGCCGACCAGCGCGCCAGCCAGCCGAAGAAAATCCTCCAGGTCCTCGCGCCGATATTGATGCAAAAACTCCAGGCCCTTTCTCCGGACGCGGAGCAGTCGCTCTTTACCGCCTTCAAGAGCCTCGTGGCCACTAAGGACATCACCTTTTACTTCAAAGACCCAGCTATCGCTTCGTTCCTCAACACCAACGACCTGGACGGTTCGATCTACGAACTGCCGGACAATTTCTGGGGAGGATACCTCGCCGTCGTGAACGCGAACGTGGCGGGCGGCAAGAGCGACGCCTTCGTCTCGGAGGCCGTTCAGGCGACCGTGGACACCGACACGAGCGGCAATGTCTTCACCGACCTTAAAGTGACGCGCACCCACAATGGCAACACGCAAACCGAATCGTGGTGGCGGGCGCCCAACAAAGATTTTCTCCAGGTCTTCACCGAGCCGAATTCCACGCTTGTCGCGACCATCGGCGAAAATCAGCGGCCGCAGGTTCCGTTCTTCAACTACAAAGGCGCCGGGTATAGCGTGAACCCCGACCTCGCGGCCATTCAAAACGGCGAGGTGTTCCTCGGCAACGACCAGACGATGGAGCGGACCGAGTTCGGCAAGAACGTTTTCGGCGCCTGGCTGCTCTTGAACGCCGGGCAGACGAAAACGCTTGAAATGCGGTACCAGACGCCGTATAACGATCCCACGCTTGTTACGCCGGGCGGGAAGTTCACCTTCATATTTGAACGGCAATCCGGCGTCCAAAACTCGCTGGACGTGACCATTAACGCCCCGTTCCATTACATTTGGGCCGAGACCGGCACGGGTACCTACAATTACCAAACCGACGACCCGCCGGGCCGGACCGTAATCACGCTCACGCTCCAAAACCAGCCACCCGCCACCGACTAATATGGAAAAGAACATCAGAAATTTCTGCATCATCGCACAAATAGACGTCGCGAGTCGCTATGCAGCAACTCGCTCCCTAACACCCAGCGGTTTTAGTATTTCCGCTACGGGAAAACTCCCGTTTTCCCGACCCCTTTCCCGTCAATATGGGCTCGTGCAATAATTGCCTATTCACACGAAATTACATATGCAAGAAAAAGAGATAAGAAATTTTTGCATCATCGCCCATATTGACCACGGCAAGAGCACCCTGGCCGACCGGCTGCTTGAGATAACCGGCACGGTGGAAAAGCGGAAGATGCAGGCGCAATACCTGGACCAGCTGGAGCTGGAACGGGAGCGCGGCATCACCATTAAGATGGCACCTGTTAGAATGATCTATTATTCTAACCGCAGAATTACGCAGAATGAGACGCAGAATAATGCAGAAGACGAAAACGACCTGCTATATAAAGACCTAACATACGAAATACGAGGAGCCGCCTTTGAGGTGAGGAAAAAACTCGGCCTGGGACATAAGGAAGGCGTTTACCATAATGCGTTAGCAGAAGAATTCCATAAGAGGGGCCTGAAATTCGAAAGCGAAAAAAGCATTGGAGTTTTCTACGACGATAAGAAGGTTGGTACTTACCAACCGGATTTTGTCATTGAAGACAAGGTGCTCATCGAGCTCAAAGCTCTACCGGAGATTGGGCATCCCCAAACAGAACAACTATGGAGTTACCTAAAGGGTTCAAAGTATAAATTAGCTTTGCTTGTAAATTTCGGAACCAAGAATTTGGATATCCACCGAGTTGTTTATGATACCGCCCGTAATATTCCGCGAGATTCCGCGTTCCTTCCGCGATCTTCTGCGGAGGTTGAGTATATACTCAACCTCATTGATACGCCCGGGCACTCGGACTTCGGCTACGAGGTCTCGCGCGCCCTCCAGGCCGTGGAAGGCGGCATCCTGCTCGTGGACGCCGCCCAAGGCATCCAAGCCCAAACCCTGGCCAATTTCCGGTCGGCCAAGGACGCGGGGCTCGCCATCATCGGCGCCGTTAACAAGATTGACCTTTTTCCCCAAGGCAGCCCGGAGGTGGAAAAGGTGAGGCGCGAGCTCGCCAAGCTCATCAACGCCGCGCCGGAGGACATTCTGCTCGTTTCCGGAAAGACCGGCGCAGGAGTCCAAGAGCTGCTGGAAAAAGTAGTGATAAAAGTTCCGCCGCCGAAACAGGCGCCCGGCAACGGGCAGGGAGCGAACCGGGCGCTTATATTTGATTCTTTTTACGACGACCACAAAGGCGTCATCGTCGCCGTCCGCGTCTTTGACGGCCGCATCCAAAACCACGACGAATTCGCCCTCGGCGCGGTCCGGGCTTCCGGCAAGCTGAAGGAGATCGGCTTCTTCGCGCCGCAGATGACTCCGGCGGAAGAAATCGGGCCGGGAGAGATCGGCTACGTCGCAACCGGCGTCAAAGACACGGCCATGCTCAAAATCGGCGACACGCTCATCGCGAATCCTGCGCCGGGCCTGGACCCAAAGACCGTGGCACTCCACGGCTACAACGAGCCGCATCCCGTGGTCTACGTTTCCTTCTATCCCGAGGAGACGGGGGACTACGACCTTCTAAAGCGCAGTTTAATGAAACTCCATTTGAACGACTCGGCCCTCGCGATAGAACCGGACCAGAACGAAGTGCTGGGCCGCGGTTTCAAGGTGGGATTTTTGGGCCGGCTCCATTTTGAAATAACCGCCGAACGCCTGAAGCGCGAGTTCAACGTCGGCACGGTGAGCACCTTCCCTTCGGTGCTCTACAAAATAAAGACCAAGAACGAATGGCGGACCATTATTAAGCCGGAGGATATGCCGGAGGTCTATGAAGAAATAATGGAGCCAATGGTCAAAATCACCATCCTCGTGCCCGCCGGCTACCTTTCGGCCATTTTCCCCATCTACGGCCGCTTCCGTTTGAAAGACGTCCGCACCTCCACGCTGGAAGACCAGGCGCGCATTGACGCCATAATGCCGCTTGCCGAGCTTATTTCCGACTTTGACGACCAGCTCAAGTCGCTTACCTCCGGCTTCGCCTCAATGAGCTACGAGCTCGCGGGGTACGAAAAGGCGGATATCGTCCGGGTGGATATTGCGGTCGCGGGGGACAACATCCCCGGGCTTTCGCGCTTCTTCCCGCGCGCCACATCCGAGACCGAAGGGCGCCGCATGGCGGAGAAGCTCAAAAAGACCCTGCCCCGCCAGCAGTTCTCCCAGGCCATCCAGGCCAAGATCGGCAGCAAGATAATCGCCCGCGAGGATATCCCGGCCATGAAGAAGGAACTCGGCAACTTCGGCAAGAACGGGGGCGACCGGACGCGGAAGATGAAGCTTTGGGCCAAGCAGAAACGGGGGAAGGAGAAACTTCTGGCGAACGCCCGCGTCACCATCCCGCCAGAATTATTCAAGGAGCTACTCAAAAAATGAGTACAGCTGCGCCGCTTGCCCCGCTCGTCGGGCGCTCAAGGGCGCTTGCCCAAGGTTACCCTCCTCGCAGAGCAGGCGGCGTAGCTCAATTTACTTTTCTTGTTTTGCCGCTCTCTGGGATATAATGTTCATATGATACGCAACTGGCGATGGTTTGTTTTCGGGGCGGTCATCCTCCTTTTGGGGTGGGGGATTTGGAGTTTGAATAGCGCCAAGAACGACTACCAGTCGCAGGAGGTGAGCATGACGGCCCAGCTTGCGAAACTGCACGAGCAGAATATCTCCCTCCAGAACGAACTGGATTCATTGAAGAACCCGCAGAACCTCATCAATATCCTCAAGTCGCAAACGAACTACGTCCAGCAGGGCGAGAAGCTCATCATCATCACGACGCCTAATTCCACGTCTACCGCCACATCCTCGGCCTCGTCTAGCCAATAGGGAACGGAAGTTGTAATATCCAAAAGTAATTTGCGGGATTAGTATATCCGCCAAAAGCCCGCAGGGCATTTAGGCGGACCCGCCACAATGCGAAGCTTTGGGCGGGGTGGTAGAATGCGACCTTAATGTTTTATACGTACGTACTCTTGTGTTCTAGTGAGAAAAATCATAGACATAAGTTCTATGTTGGCTTCTCCGACGATCTAAAAAGGAGATACGAAGAGCACCAAAAAGGTAAAGTGCAAACTACCAGGAAGTTTGATAAGATACTTTTGGTATATTACGAGGCCTGTCGTAACAAAACAGACGCCCGGAAACGAGAACTACAACTAAAGACTGGGTTTGGTAGGGGTTATATCAACAAAAGAATAGCAACCGACTTAAAGACGCGGAATTAGTACAGTGGCAGTACGCTTGCTTCCCAAGCAAGATGCACGGGTTCGATTCCCGTATTCCGCACCCTACTTGAGCATATACTTGAGATTGGACTTGAAGGAAAATATTGCCAAATCTATGAGAATTACACTTTGGATGGCCATGTCCATGAACGGCATGATAGCAACTCCAGACAATAAGGAGGATTTTCTTTCCCATAATAATTGGGTGGAGTTTGTGAAAGCGACTAAGAAAGCGGGGGGTCTAATCTGGGGCCACAAGACTTATGAGACCGTCAGAAAATGGGATAGTTCTTACCTGAGATCTCTTGAACGTGTCACGAAAGTGATCGTCTCAAGGAATAAAGGGTTGAAACTAAATAAGGGATTCGTGTTGGCTGGTTCGCCTAAGGCAGCGATAGACGTACTGAGAAAGAAGGGATTCAAAGAAGTCATTTTGACCGGCGGGTCACGGACTAACTCTGCATTTGCGAAATTAGGCCTCATCAACGAGGTAAAAGTAAATGTTGAAGGAGTAATTATGGGGCGGGGGATTCCGTTGTTCTGTCCGGAAAGTTTCAAACTAAACCTCCGATTAACGGGGGTTAGAAAAATATCACGAAACATAATACAGCTTCATTATCAAGTTAAAAAGTAAAACGGTCCCAGAAGAATCAATCCGTAATAATCTCGGATAGTTCTTCTTCGCGTAGCTTGTCCCTGAAAAAAGTTCTATTACTTCGGCTCGGCTCAGCACGTTCCGCGTCATTCACTAGGGTGCACACCAGTTGACTACCGGGTTTTATTGACAAATATCGGCAAATACCGTAATTTAAAGCCAGTATTCACGGCCATAAAAGAAAGGAGTCAACCGTGAGAAAAAAAACGTCTGCTATAGAGAGGCTCTGGCAGAAGAAGATAGCTGGCGACATCGCCGACGGCGCATTGCACGCCATCGGAATAGTGAAGATGGTCGGCCGGTCGGAACATATGATAAACCGGCTTCTTCGAGCGCTGGAACTTTTCAACAGCAATAAGCTAGCAACGGTTTCGAATCGGTACATCAAGGACGAGGCGCTGGTCCCGCGCGAAATGGTGGCCCAGAAACTTTTAAGCGAAAGGGTTATGCTGAAAAATCGAAGCAGGTTGATCAAGGAAATTGCCCAAAACGGCAGTGGAGAGGCCTGCGAGAGGATCGGTAAAAAACTCTTTGGCGTCGTCAGGATCAAGTCCGGACTCTACGACCTGATGGATCTCAGGTACGGCGCCATAAAGGAACTTAATGCGGGGCACCTCGAAAGATTGCTGACCATGGACCAGGCAAGGATAGTGCGGACACGCAATATCGGCGGCGTCACAATAAGAGCGATCGAGAACGTCCTAAGGAAAGAGGGACTAAAGCTGGGAATGTCCCGGGAAGAATTTTCGATCGTATTTTACAAACCTACCGCCGATCAATTCAAGTAGTTAATTATAGGGGTGAGACACCGTTTCAACGGTGTCTTTATTTTATGAACTTGCCCATTGACATTGACGTCAATTTTGTTTTAATTTAAGCGCTCCTTATTAACAGAATACAAACATGAAAGGAAGGAAGGTGATCTTCTATGTGGGATCCATATGCTGATTTTCGATCCGAACAGTTACCGAACGGTCTGAACGTTTATGCAGCTTATTGGCCGCGCCCTTGGGAAGCCCTGGGCTTCATGGTTCATAGCGGCGCCGAACACGATCCGGTCGGCCTAGAAGGTCTGGCGCACTTCGTGGAACATTTAGTTTCCGAAAACGCCAGCATTGCCAAAAGCGACATCCTGGATTTTTTTGGCGATTGTGGCGGCACGATCGGTCTCGGGCGCACCAGCTATCCGGCCACGCGCTATCACGCTTTCGTGCCGATAAGCAACTACGTTCTGGCCAAGGCCTTCGATATCTTCGGCCAAATGATGCTCACTGCCAAACTGGAAAAAATGATAGAACGGGAACGCCAAGTGATCATGGGCGAATTTCACCGGCAATACCCGGTAAAGTTCAGTCTGGACCTAGACATCCGGGCACGCCGGTCTCTCTATTCCGGCCATTGGCTGGAAAGATTCGTCCGGCCCCTCGGTCAGCCGGAATCCATCACCAAAATCACGCTCCACGACCTGCAGACGCATTACGACGCTCATTACGTCCCGGCGAATATAAGCATCGTCGGCGTCGGTGGTATACAGTTAGACGACTTAGTCGCAATCATATCGAAAAGTCCGTTTGCCATGACTAAACCCGGAGTAAGAACACAATTACCCCAGCCAATTCTGCACTTCGAACCGCCGACTGAAACCCGTTACGTCTTCGAACTTTCCCAGTACGTAAAAATGGCCGAACAGGCCTCGATCGGCGCTTATGCCAGCATTGCCAGGATACCCGGCAACGTGAACCAGCGATCTATCAGTATCCTCAAAGACATGTTCGACGAAGCGCTGAACGACGAGGTGCGGGAACGACGAGCATGGACATACGCCATCAATAGCGAGCATATGAACTTCCGCTCCATCAACGAGTTCGCCATCGAATGCCGTTCTTTGGTACCTCTGGCCATGGACGAGATAGAGAACGTCATAGAGGTTTGCATTGCCGACATGCAGGACCGCGCAAACTGGTTCGAACGGGCTAAAAAGCGCGCCTTAGCCAGTAATTTCATGATCGACCCGACAGGCCAAGGAATTCGCAACGGTGCTTTGGATGATCTCGCCAATTATCAGAGAGTGATCTCTCTCGCAGAATACGGAAACGACATCAACCGGGTTACTATGGATGATGTCCGCGAACTGCTTCAATATCTGAGCCCAGAACGAAGATGGACACTTATCACTAAGCCCTGACAACGCACTTAATCTTTTTCAGAACAATGCCCGCCATTTTATCTGGCGGGTTTTTATTACCCCGAAACGGTTTTCCACAGCTCCATTCGGAGCTGATGTTATATACTTGTATTCATTATGAACACATTGGTACCAAAGAGGATGTTCTTCACGAAGGGCGTCGGGCGGCACAAGGAACAGCTGCAGTCGTTTGAGATGGCCCTGCGGGACGCGGGCATCGCCGAATATAACCTGGTGATGGTAAGCTCCATCTTCCCGCCCAACTGCAAACGCGTCTCCAAAGAGGACGGCAAGAAGCTCCTGAACCCCGGCCAGGTGGTCTTTTGCGTCATGGCCCGGAACGCGACGAACGAGCCGAACCGTCTCGTGGTCTCATCCATCGGCCTTGCCCAGCCCAGCGACCCGAACCAGTATGGCTATCTTTCCGAACACCACTCCTTCGGCGAAACGGAGGAAAAGGCGGGGGAATATGCCGAGGACCTCGCGGCCACGATGCTCGCCTCCACTTTGGGCCTGGAATTTGACCCGAATGCCGCCTGGGACGAACGGGAGCAGGTCTACAAGTCCTCCGGGAAAATCTTCAAGACCACGAACATCACCCAATCGGCCGAAGGCCACAAAGACGGCCTGTGGACGACCGTGGTGGCCGCCGCAGTGCTTGTTTTTGAATAGCTTATTAGGCCTCCCGAGCTGACTTATCAACCATTCCCAAATGAGTTTTTTTGCTTGTATAATTAAGGTATATGACGGAGAAATTAACAGGGGAGGGGTTGAGTATCCCGGAAGCGGAGAAGCCGGAAACCGAAAAGCCGCCGGAAGTCATCCAGCCGGCGCCGGTAGAGAATAAAGAAACGCCGGCAGTCCAACCGGATTACGAAAAGCGCGCGCAGGCGATGCTGAGGCAGGCCGACGAAGGAGCATTTAAAAAATTGGTTGTCGCGCCGGACAGCATGAAGGAGACGCTGCGCCAGTACAATATTCCCGATCAAGACATTGAAACCAAATCGGCCGAAGAATTAACGCGCATCCTGAAGAGCCGGATGGGCGAAAAGACGGTGGCGCAAAAAGCCGAAGCAGCGAAAAACCCGCCTGCGGCGGAGCCGAAACCGGAACCGCTGAAAACCGCGGTGGAGATCGTCACCGGCGAAAAACCGGCGGAGAAACCCGCTGAAGCAAAACCGGAGGTAAAGACCGAAAAACCTACCGATAAAGAAAAGGAGAAGAAACTGGAAAAATCGCCGGAGATGGCGGAGGTGAAGAAGGAAATCAAAGATCCTCTGTCAGCGGCAATCCAGCGTTTCACCGATAGGTACAACATTAAGCCCGAAGACCTTACAAAAATCCCCGGCTTCAATGAGTTGACCGGCGGACAAAAGGCAATTGTTCTAGAGAATTTTAATCAAATCAGCTACGGAAAGATACGCGAAGGTGCTTATGCGCGCGTTGAAAAGGATATGAAGGCAACCGGTTTTTGGGGAAAAACAAAGCGCAGCTTATTAAAGGCGGAAACCTACAGCAAAGCCGAGGCGGCTGAAGCAAAAGAACTCTTTAAGGGCGGTATTGAAACCCACGGGGACGAACTCAAAGAGCTTATTCGGCAGACAAAAGAAAGCGGGCTGGATGCTTCTTTTGATAAAAACGGTAAATTAGAAATGCTTTTTGCCGGACGAACGGAAGGTTTGACCGGCAGGGAAAAAGAGGTCGCCGATCGTTTTAACGCAGCCGCGGCTAAATTCGCCGGCATCGGAAATGAAGGACGATTCAGTAGGAGTGAAAAACGAACTTTTGATAAAGCGAAAAAAGAATATGACGAAAGTTTCAAGGAGCTATTGACCACCAAGAAAGCCAAGTTGGGAAGCGACGAAAAAGCAGCGCTTGAGATGATAGATATTGATAAGAGCGTTCGGATGAGCCAGCTTTTGAGCTCCAATAAGGATGTTGAAGATGCGCTCTCTCAAGCAGAGCTTAAAACCTTCTGGCAAAAGGCCTGGTATGGCACCGCTAAAGAGCGCTTGAGCTATTTTGGCGTTGGTTTCGTAGCTCGTAGCGTCACCATCAGCGCCCTCGGCCTCGTTAGCGCGCCGCTCGTTGCGGCTGGATTAGGTGGATATTCCGCGCGCAAACGGGCGATTGAATCTCTGAAAGAGGAATCTTTGCGAGCGAAGGGCGGGGAAAAACTGAGGACCACCAAGAAAATTAAGACCGAAAGGGGAGAAGAAAAGGTGGACCTCTTAAACGTTGTTGACGGCATAAGATTGGCGAACAGAATAGAGAATCTCATTGAAAAGATAGACGCGGCAACGACCGAGGAAGCAAAGGGGAAGCTACGCCAAGAGTTGAACAATCGTTTGTTCTACACTCAAGCCAAGATGGAAAGTGGTCTTATTAATTTCGGCGCTGATAAAGATCGTCTAGCTAATGAATACGCTTTGATTGCGGCACAAGGCCGTGCCGAAGCAGAAACGGGCCTGTTGAACAAAGATGTCCATACGGCCGTCACCGAAAGATTAAATCAATTCCTTGAGTTCAAAGAGGGCAGGATAAACGCTCACGTACGCAATGCCACAATCAAGGGGGCGGCTATGGCGGCCGGATTTGCCACTGCCGGTTATCTCGTCCGCGATCTAATCGCAGGAATACACGGTGCTGTCCAGCCCACGGCCGGTGGAAACCAAATGGTAGCGGATCACACGGCCGCTACTACAGGCCATGTTAACCCGATGCCGCATGAGGTGGCTCAACATTCCGCCGAGGCCATACCGCGCGGGGAGGTTATTCCCGTCCCAGTTCCTGAAGTCCACGAGATCTCCGCCACTGTTGGCGAGCATGGCAATATTTGGGAAGCGGCCCACAGGCTAGGTTTGAGCGAAAAAGAGTTTACTAAACTCTGGGAAAACCCCAATTCCGCTTATAACGGCCATCATCTTTCCGATATGCGCCTAGTGCACCCCGGAGATAAAATTATTGCCGTCTATAATGACGCCGCCAAGGGGCCGCATCTGGAACTCATTCCTGGCGGCCACAGTACTCCTGGAACCGAAAATGATTTTTACCATCTCGTGACCGAGAAGAAATTCGGGCCGAACGCTATACCCAGTAAGGTGGAACCAGCTCCACTCAGTTCCTCTCATCATATGGAGAACGCGATCCGGGGAGGAAAACTTAATACGCTTGGCGGCCATGCGCTGACGGCGCCGGAACACCTCGGTCCGCTGGCCGACCATCCGGCAGTTCCGGGCGGCGAGCAGCTCCATCAGGAGTTCGGTCCGGGCGCGACCGGCCACGAGAACGTGGCTGGGTACCCCGACCATTATCCGCCCCAAATCCCGACGCATCCCGACCATCCGCCGGGCAATCCTATCTGGGAGAATACGCCCACGCACGCCGCCGAACATGCTCCGATCGTGCCGGAACACCCCAGCCTGCCTCATGAGGTGACCGGCGCCGTTGAGACCCATCCGGGCAGTTTGGCCGACACTATGGTCGCCAGGGGATACACCGGAGCGGAATATATGTCCCACGATTATCGCAACGATGTTTTGAGCTATGCCTTGGCTCATCATTTGAACATGCAAGTTGAGATGGATAAGTTCCAGATGTTCGGTCAAAAACTTTCCGGTAACATCAAGCTGTACGAACAGATCCACGCCAATCCATCCAAACTCAAGGAGGCCAGCGCCTTGCTCCAATCGATCAAAGAATCCATCGGCCAGGCCGAGAAAACCTATGGTAGCGGCCTTTTCGACAAAACCAAACTCCCAGATTTCTTGAAATAGGACGGCGGGTGGCTTAAACTCCTTTCATAACCCTTGGACGGGAGAACCAAGGGGATTTCAGCGTATATGAAGGCATTCAAAATAGAATCCAAGAACAAACCGGCTGGAGACCAACCGAGAGCAATAGAAAAGCTCGCGGCGGGGCTCAAGAAGGACTACCACTACCAGACGCTCCTCGGGGTCACCGGTTCCGGCAAGACGTTCACGATGGCGAACGTGATAGAGAAGGTCCAAAAGCCGACGCTCGTCATCGCCCACAACAAGACCCTGGCCGCCCAGCTCACGAACGAGTTTCGCGAGCTCTTTCCGCATAACAGCGTCAACTATTTCGTCTCCTATTACGACTACTACCAGCCGGAGGCCTATATGCCCGGTTCCGATACTTATATTGAAAAAGAAGCGATGGTGAACGACGAGATAGACAAGCTCCGTCACGCGGCGACGACCGCCCTCCTCACCCGGCAGGACGTTATCGTCGTCGCCTCCGTCTCATGCATCTACGGCTTGGGCGCGCCGGAGGTCTACGCCAAAAACATCTTCCACTTCAAGCCGGGGGACAAACTGGAGCGCGCCCAGTTCATCAAAAAGCTCGTGGAGCTCCAGTTCAACCGGACGACCGCCGACCTCACCCGCGGCACATTCCGCGTCCGCGGCGATAACTGGGAGATAATGCCGCCGGACCGGGAAGTCATCTACAACTTCGCCATCAAGGACGGGGAGATAGACAAAATCTACGAGATAAATCCCGTGGAGGGCTTCCGTCCCGGTGTGACGCCGGAACTGCCCGAGATATACGTCGCCCCCGCCAAGCACTTCATCACCCCGCCCGCGGACCGGGCGCGGGCGCTTAAAGAGATAGAGGCTGAAATGAAGGCCCGCCTCAAGATATTTGCAAAAGAGAAGAAGTTCCTGGAGGCCGAGCGGCTGGAGCGCAGGACCAAGGCCGACATGGCCATGATGCGCGAAGTGGGCTACTGCCACGGCATAGAGAACTATTCCCGCATTCTTTCCGGCCGGGGCGAGGGCGCCGCGCCGGACACCCTTTTGGACTATTTCCCCCGCAAGTCGGAAGGCGGATTTTTGACCATCATAGACGAATCGCACGTCACCGTTCCGCAGATCCAGGGGATGTACGAAGGCGACGCCTCGCGCAAGAAGACGCTAATTGAATACGGCTTCCGCCTGCCCTCCGCCGCCGACAACCGCCCTTTGCGCTTCCACGAGTTTACCGAAAAAACCGGGGCGACTATTTTTACATCGGCCACGCCGGCGGAATTTGAAAAGAAGGTGAGCGCGCAGATCGTTGAACAGATCATCCGCCCGACGGGCCTTGTGGACCCGAAGCTCACCATGCGCCCGGTCCGGGGACAGATAGACGACCTCATTCCGCGGATAGAGGACCGGGTGAAGAAAAACGAACGGGTGCTTGTAACGACCTTAACCAAGAAGATGGCGGAAGATTTGAGCGCGTACCTTGAGGAACGAAAGATGAAGGTGTCGTACCTTCATAGCGACGTGGACACGCTGGACCGCATCAAAATACTCACAAAACTGCGCAAGGGCTCTGCCCGGGGCGGCTTTGACGTCCTCGTGGGCGTAAACCTCCTCCGCGAGGGCCTGGACCTGCCGGAGGTATCGCTCGTCGCCATTTTGGACGCCGACAAGGAGGGTTTTCTCCGGAGCGAAACGGCTCTTATCCAGACCATCGGCCGGGCGGCCCGGAATGCCGGCGGCGAGGTCTTGATATATGCCGATAACATCACCGGCTCCATCAAACGGGCAGTGGGGGAGACGGAGCGCCGGCGCGAGATCCAGCTTAAATACAACAAAGAGCACCATATTACGCCCAAGACCATCATCCGGGAGATAAAAGATATTCTGCCGACTGAAGAAATCTTGAAGCTGGAGACAAAACCATTGCCGAAGTCCAAAAAATCGCTGGAGACGCTCCTCAAGGAAAAACAGGCGGAGATGAAGGAGGCGGCCGAGAAGCTGGACTTTGAGCTCGCCGCCATACTGCGGGACGAGGTGATTTCCCTAAGCAAGAAGCTGAAAAGTAAATAGATCGGAACTTCTTTAGCGATATACCATACTTTAGAGTGTTGTACGTATATAATGATAG
>DAICZV010000058.1 GCA_027310975.1 bacterium | reverse complement strand
GTCAATATTCCGTGACCGTTTGCAAGGCAAAGGAGTGACGGACTGCTGTATTTGTCGCCCATTATTGGATTTGGGTTGGGGGAGTGAGCGGGCGTGGTAGGTAAATCCGCCACGCGCTACTGCGAGCTTTCACACAATTTCCTCCTACGGGGGGAGAGAGGGCGGCAAGCGCGGTTCCAAGAAAACCTTCTAGCATTCAACTACGAAGCGTCCGTACCGCACACCGACACAGGTGGTCAGGGCGAGTAGACCAAGACGAACGAGTGAGATGTCCTCAAGGAACTCGGCAAAAAAGCGGCCGTAAGTTAGCGATAAGGCCTGCCCCTCGCAAGAGGGGCCGCAGTGAAAGTCTCCCTGCCAACTGTTTACCAAAAACACAGCTCCCTGCGAACTCGTAAGAGGATGTATAGGGGGTGATGCCTGACCAATGCCGGAAGGTCAACCACGGATGGTACTCCATAGCAATATGGCGTGCTGAGCTGTGTAAGCCCCGGTCAATGTCGGCGATAACTATAATCGTCCTAAGGTTCCGGACACAATCCTCGGATTGCGTCCGGAAGGACTAGGACGGTTATGGGGTAAACAGAACACACCAAGTTACCTTTGCAGCGAGCAATTGCTGCATTGTCCAAAAATGACTCCAAGAGGCCATACGTCATGCTCCTATGTCGCAAGACGTTGGAAAAAGATATGGTCCTTCGCG
>DAICZV010000057.1:299-704 GCA_027310975.1 bacterium | reverse complement strand
CAGCTGATTTTCTTCCGTGTTTATTCCGGCGTGATCAATTCCGGCGACACCATCTACAATCCCATCAAGGGCCGCAAGGAGCGCATCGGGCGCATTCTGCAGATGCATGCCAACCAGCGCGAAGAAATCAAGGAAGTCCGCGCCGGCGACATCGCTGCGGCAGTGGGTCTGAAAGAAGCCACCACGGGCGACACCCTGTGCGACCCGGACAAGGTGATCACCCTTGAAAAGATGGAGTTCCCCGAGCCCGTGATTTCCCAGGCCGTTGAACCCAAGACCAAGGCAGACCAGGAAAAGATGGGCATCGCCCTCAATCGCCTGGCCCAGGAAGATCCTTCCTTCCGCGTCCACACCGACGAAGAATCGGGTCAGACCATCATTTCCGGGATGGGCGAACTGCACCTT
>DAICZV010000057.1:0-277 GCA_027310975.1 bacterium | reverse complement strand
CATCGTCGATCGCATGCGGCGCGAATTCAGCGTGGAAGCCACGGTAGGCAAGCCCCAGGTGGCCTACCGCGAAACCATTCGCGGTCATGTGGACAGCGTTGAAGGCAAGTTCGTCAAACAGTCCGGCGGCCGTGGCCAGTATGGTCACGTGGTGCTGAAGGTTGAACCCAACGAAATCGGCAAGGGCTTTGAGTTCGTGGATGCCATCAAGGGTGGCGTGGTGCCGCGCGAATACATCCCGGCCGTGGAAAAGGGACTCATCGATACGCTGCCCAAC
>DAICZV010000055.1 GCA_027310975.1 bacterium | reverse complement strand
AGATGGACTTCCGCGTCTCCGTGCTCCCCACGCTCTGGGGCGAGAAGGTCGTCATGCGCTTGCTCGACAAGAGCAACCTGCAGCTGGACATGACCAAGCTCGGTTTCGACCAGAAGCCGCTCGACGACTTCAAGTGGGCCATCAACCAGCCGTGGGGCATGGTGCTGGTCACGGGCCCCACGGGGTCGGGAAAGACGACGACGCTGTACTCCGCGCTGTCGGAGCTCAACAAGGTCGCGCACAACATCAGCACCGCGGAAGATCCCGTCGAGTACAACCTGCACGGCATCAACCAGGTGCAGATGCACGACGAGATCGGCCTGAACTTCGCCATGTCGCTGCGCGCGTTCCTGCGGCAGGACCCGGACATCATCATGGTCGGCGAGATCCGCGACTTCGAGACCGCCGAGATCGCGGTCAAGGCCGCGCTCACCGGCCACATGGTGCTCTCGACGCTGCACACCAACGACGCACCGGCCACCATCTCGCGCCTGCTCAACATGGGCGTCGAGCCGTTCCTCATCTGCGCGTCGGTCAACCTGGTGCTCGCCCAGCGCCTCGCGCGCAAGTGCTGCAGCGATTGCAAGCAGCCCATCAAGTACGAGAAGAAGATCCTCGAGGACTGCGGCTTCTCGCCCGAGCAGATCGCCAACTCGAAGCTCGTCAAGGGCGCGGGCTGCCGCACGTGCAACGGCACCGGCTACAAGGGACGCGTCGGCCTGTACGAGGTCATGGAG
>DAICZV010000054.1 GCA_027310975.1 bacterium | reverse complement strand
GTCCGGCGAGATGGGTGATAGCCCCGTATGTGTAGGTTGAATTTGAGGACTTGAGTAAGGCGGGACACGTGAAATCCTGTCTGAATATGGGGGGACCACCCTCCAAGCCTAAGTACTCCCTAGTGACCGATAGTGAACAAGTACCGTGAGGGAAAGGTGAAAAGCACCCCGACGAGGGGAGTGAAACAGATCCTGAAACCGGATGCCTACAAGCAGTCGGAGCACCTTATGGTGTGACGGCGTACCTTTTGTATAATGGGTCAGCGAGTTTCTGTTCGCGGCGAGCTTAAGCCGATAGGCGTAGGCGCAGCGAAAGCGAGTCTGAACAGGGCGTTCAGTCGCGGGCAGAAGACCCGAAACCGAGTGATCTAGCCATGGCCAGGCTGAAGGTGCGGTAACACGCACTGGAGGGCCGAACCCACGCCTGTTGAAAAAGTCGGGGATGAGCTGTGGATAGGGGTGAAAGGCCAATCAAACTCGGAGATAGCTGGTTCTCCCCGAAATGCATTTAGGTGCAGCGTCAGTCGTTCAGCATCGGAGGTAGAGCACTGGATGGGCTAGGGGGCCTACAAGCTTACTGACCCCAACCAAACTCCGAATGCCGATGCTCCAGAGACTGGCAGTGAGACCACGGGGGATGAGCTTCGTTGGTCAAAAGGGAAACAGCCCAGACCGCCAGTTAAGGTCCCTAAATCCATGCTAAGTGCAATTAAGGAGGTGGAATTTCTCAGACAGTGAGGAGGTTGGCTTAGAAGCAGCCATCCTTCAAAGAAAGCGTAACAGCTCACTGACTTAGAG
>DAICZV010000052.1 GCA_027310975.1 bacterium | reverse complement strand
CTTCAAAACTTAGCTTCTATTTAGAGGCCTTAATTGAGAGTCTGGGCTGTTTCCCTTTTGACTGATCAGCTTAGCCCGAACAGTCTGACTAGTTTAAATTTTCCGTTTCGGCATTCGGAGTTTGATTGAAACTAATGACTTGCGTCACTAGATTTCATTCAGTGCTCTACCTCCAAAACGTAATTAAACCGCTATACCTAAATATATTTCGGGGAGAACCAGCTATCTCCGGGTTCGTTTGGCATATTGCCCCTAACCTCAAGTCATCTCAACCCATTGCTACGGATACGAGTGCGGGCCTCCCCCCGATTTTCATCGGGGTTCACCCTGCCCAAGGTTAGCTCACCCAGTTTCGGGTCTTCTCACTACTACAAAATTGGCCAGTTAGGCCTTGCTTTCACTATGTCTCCCCAACGAAATTGGTTAAACTAAACGCAGTAATGAGTAACTCACCGGTTCATTCTTCAATAGGCACGACGTCATCTTGCGACTTCGTCTGCTTGTTAGCCAACAATTTCAGTTCTTTTCATTTCCCTCCCGGGATGCTTTTCACCTTTCCCTCACGGTACTAGTTCACTATCGGTAGATTTTGGTATTTAGCCTTGGAACGTGGACGTCCCAGATTCCCACAGAGTTTATCGTGCTCCATGGTACTTAGGTACAAACTATCGGTGTTAGCAATTTCGCTTACGAGTCTTTCACTCTCTATGGAAGACCATTCCGGATCTTTCTGCTATCACAAACACATCGAATGTCGTCTGCCCTGCAACCCCACTTGCGTGGTTTAGGCTGTTCCGCTTTCGCTCACCGCTACTAACGGAATCTCATATGATTTATATTCCTGGCGTTACTAAGATGTTTCAGTTCACGCCGTACCCAGCCACACACTAATATAGCC
>DAICZV010000051.1 GCA_027310975.1 bacterium | reverse complement strand
TTTAGTTAGTTCAACAAGTAAGTGCGACACTTTGAGATAATCAAAGTGTATGGCATACAAGCAATTCTCGGTTGAAGAGAGGGAGAAGATCCAATCTCTCCTCTGGCAGAAGGCCTCGGCGAGGGAGATCGCGAGAGCCCTCCACCGGCATCATTCCTCGGTTTCAAGGGAACTCCTGCGGAACTTCCCCCGGGGACACCGGGTGTACACCCCTCGCCTGGCCAATGAAAGAGCTCTCGTGAAGAGGAAGAGCCGGGGCCGGACCCTCCGGCTCAAGAACGAGAGCATCCGTTCATACGTGGCCTCGCATCTCATGCATCGCTGGTCTCCGGAGCAAATCGCGGGCAGGATCAAATATGACCTGGGTGAGACCATTTCCCACGAGGCCATATATGAGTACATATACGCCCAGATCTCCAAGGGGACGGGTGAAGCCAAGACCGGCTGTCTTGACCTGCGCCCGTATCTTCGCAGAAGAAAGAAGGGCCGTTCTCCCAAAGGGATGAGAAGAAGGGAAAAGCTCTTCATTCCTCGAATATCCTCGATCGATGCGAGGCCAGCTATCGTCTCCACCCGCTCCCGCCTCGGAGACTGGGAAGGCGACACCGTGGAGTCCCGCTCCCACAAGCCCGGGGTGAACACCCTGGTTGAAAGGAAGAGCGGCTTGTACCTCGTGACGAAGCTCAAGGACGCAGGCAGTGAGGCCACGGTTGCCGCAGTCGCCAAGCGGTTCCAGCCTCTGCCCTCATCCCTCCGCCGCACCTTGACCCTGGACCGAGGCAGGGAGAACCGCCGCTTCAAGGAGATGGAGGAGCAGGCCGGAGTCAAATGCTTCCTCGCGCATCCATACCGTGCTTGGGAACGCCCCACGAACGAGAACACGAACGGCCTCCTCCGGGATTACTTCCCCAAGCAGACCGATTTCACTATGATATCCGAAGAGGAGCTCGCCTATGTCGAAGCCGAGCTCAATTCCCGGCCCAGGAAACGCCTCGGCTGGAGAACCCCTTATGAAGTCTTTGGTGTCGCACTTGAAGGTTGAATTCGCCTT
>DAICZV010000050.1:258-1224 GCA_027310975.1 bacterium | reverse complement strand
ATGTCCGACCGTACCTAGGATACCTTCGTACTCCTCCGTTACACTTTGGGAGGAGACCGCCCCAGTCAAACTGCCTACCATGCAATGTCCCCAATCCGGATTACGGATCTAGGTTAGAACCTCAAACACACCAGGCTGGTATTTCAACGTCGGCTCCACGATGTCTGGCGACACCGCTTCAAAGCCTCCCAGCTATCCTACACAGGTCTATTCAAAATCCAATGCAAAGCTACAGTAAAGGTTCATGGGGTCTTTCCGTCTAGCCGCGGGTAGATTGCATCTTCACAAACATTTCAACTTCGCTGAGTCTCGGGAGGAGACAGTGTGGCCATCGTTACGCCATTCGTGCAGGTCGGAACTTACCCGACAAGGAATTTCGCTACCTTAGGACCGTTATAGTTACGGCCGCCGTTTACTGGGGCTTCGATCAAGAGCTTGCACCCCATCAATTAACCTTCCAGCACCGGGCAGGCGTCACACTCTATACGTCCACTTTCGTGTTTGCAGAGTGCTGTGTTTTTATTAAACAGTCGCAGCCACCATTTCACTGCAACCCCATCGAGCTTCGAGAGCAAGTCTCTACACTCTATCGGGGCGCACCTTCTCCCGAAGTTACGGTGTTAATTTGCCGAGTTCCTTCTCCCGAGTTCTCTCAAGCGCCTTAGAATTCTCATCCTGCCCACCTGTGTCGGTTTGCGGTACGGTCTCAATACAACTGAAGCTTAGTGGCTTTTCTTGGAAGCTTGGTATCAGCAACTTCAGTGCCTAAGCACCTCGTCATCACGCCTCAGCATTGACCCCCCGGATTTGCCTAAGGGATCTGCCTACACGCTTAAACCAGGACATCCAACACCCGGCTTGCCTAACCTTCTCCGTCCCCCCTTCGCATTGAATCAAGGTATCGGAATATTGACCGATTTCCCATCAGCTACGCTTCTCAGCCTCGCCTTAGGGGCCGACTCACCC
>DAICZV010000050.1:0-248 GCA_027310975.1 bacterium | reverse complement strand
GCAGAGTGCTGTGTTTTTAATAAACAGTCGCAGCCACCTGGTCTCTGCGGCCCTCTTCAGCTTCATACGCAAGTATGTCACCAAAAAGGGCGTACCTTCTCCCGAAGTTACGGTACCATTTTGCCTAGTTCCTTCACCCGAGTTCTCTCATGCGCCTTAGTATTCTCTACCAGTCCACCTGTGTCGGTTTACGGTACGGTTCTACATAGGCTATCGCTTAGAGGCTTTTCCTGGAAGCAGGGCATCAA
>DAICZV010000004.1 GCA_027310975.1 bacterium | reverse complement strand
ATGCAGTATTAAGGTTGACAGATTTTAGAGGAAGAAGTATAATGTTGGCAGTAAATTAACAGGTCTGTTTGAATCTGGCCTAGGTTGGCCGGGTATGGGACGACCGCAATAGGGAAGGAAAAAGTCATGGGAAGGAATTCTGATATCCTCTTGCAACATGCAGGACAGATGGAGACCGTGTTCATGAAATTGGCTCAAAAGTTTAATGAGCGTGGCATAAACAGTATTGAAGTGGTCGACAAACTGGCTCAACCAGAAGGCGAAGATACCTTGGATAGGTTCGTGGACGACTGCGATGCTTTGTTTCGAGGTATCGCTGACCTCAAAAAATTCTTTAGTAAAGATGGTCCGGTCAAGTTTTGGTTCAGCAATCCTTTTAGTACATGGATCCTCGCCAAAGAATTCCAGTACATAACGAAGCAAGAGACAATCCAGCACTACGATATATCAAGAACTATGACTAATTTAGATATCGAGAGATATCTCAACGTCAAGCCGTTCACTTCTATTTCGGATGTGCTCTCAATTTTATACCGCTTCATAATAAAACAGGCCAATGGCGAAGCGGGACATCTTCTGACTAATGGTTGCCGCAATGTGTTCTACCTCGAATTCACTGATGGTACAAGAATTGTGGTAATGATACGACGGCGTCCTAGTAGTGGCGTTTGGCGTTTCCACGCGTATGCTGATGGCTATTATAATCAGTATGTTGGCACTCGCGTCTTTTCTCGCAGCTGACCACTCCAGTTCTTTATCTCGGCCCTTTCCGTTTTTCGGAGAGGGTCTTTTATTTAACTTAACGACGAGAATATGGGGAAGTTCCACTTCCCTCGGGAAGAGAAACTTCCGGACGTCGGCTTCCATAAGCCAATTTTTTTTGATATTATAAAAACGCTAATATGCGAACGCTCGTAAAGGAACTGCCGGAAAAAGAGGGGAAGGAAGCCGAAATAATCGGCTGGGTGGACGTTCGCCGCGACCACGGGAAGCTCATATTCATAGATGTGCGGGACCGGAGCGGCATCACGCAGGTCGTCTTTACGCCCAAGGATAAAGAGCTGCATGGCCAGGCCGAAAAATTGCGTTCGGAATGGGTGGTCAGGGTGACGGGCAACGTGAGCAAGCGCCCGGCCGGGATGGAGAACCCGAAGGTCCCCGGCGGCTCCCACGAAATACAAGCAACGGCCCTGGAAATTTTGGCCGAGGCCAAAACCCCGCCCTTTGACGTTACGAGCGACGGCCGCGAGATTGGGGAGGACATCCGCATGCAGTACCGCTATTTGGACCTGCGCCGGCCGCGCCTCCAAAAGAACCTGCGGAACCGCGCGAAGATAGTTAAATTCATCCGCGACTTTTTAACCGATAAGGATTTTACCGAAATAGAGACGCCCGTCCTCGGCCGTTCCACGCCCGAAGGCGCGCGCGACTATCTCGTCCCGGCCCGGCTTTATCCCGGCAAATTCTATGCCTTGCCCCAGGCGCCCCAGCAGTATAAGCAGCTCTTCATGGTGGCGGGGCTGGAGCGCTATTTCCAGATCGCCCGGTGCTACCGCGACGAGGATACCCGCGGCGACCGCCAGCCGGAGTTTACCCAATTGGATCTGGAAATGAGCTTCGTGGAACGCGAGGACGTGATGAAGCTGAACGAGGAGCTTTTGATAAATATCGTGCAGACGCTCTATCCGGAAAAGAAGATCCAGGAAATTCCTTTCCCGCGCGTGAGCTACAAGGAGGCCATGGAAAAGTACGGCACGGACCGGCCGGATATGCGGAAAGACAAGGAAGACCCGAACCTTCTCGCTTTCTGCTGGGTCGTGGACTTCCCGTTTTTTGAAAAGACCGATGAGGGTGGCTACACCTTCACCCACAACCCGTTCTCGGCGCCCAAGCCGGAGTTTATGAAAGACCTTTTGGCCAAGAAGAATATCCCTGAAATTCTCACGACGCAATACGACGTAGCCTTGAACGGCTGGGAAATCGGCGGCGGAAGTATCCGGAACCACCGGCCCGAGGCCTTGGAGGCCGTGCTCCGCATCATCGGCTACGAGAATCCGAAGGAGAACTTCGGCCATATGCTCACGGCCTTTGAGTACGGCGCGCCGCCCCACGGCGGCATCGCCTGGGGTTTGGACCGCTTCGTGATGATACTCGAGAACGAACCGAACATCCGCGAGGTGATCGCGCTCCCGAAGACGGGCGACGGCCGGGACCTCATGACCGGCGCTCCGGCGGAAGTTTCGCCGAAGCAGCTCAAGGAGCTGCATATCAAAACGGAAAAATAATATGGCCAATCAAAAAGAAAGAACGCTTTTGATAATCAAACCCGACGGCGTTCAGAGGAATTTAATGGGAGAGATAATCCATCGCATTGAAAGGACCGGTTTGAAATTGGTAGCGATGAAGTTGATTGTCGCCACGAAAGAGCAGGCCTATGAGCATTACAAAAAAGACGAAGAGTGGCTCCAAAAAAAAGGCGAACTGCGCGTTAAGCAAAGGACCGAAGCCGGCAAGCCGGTGGAAAAGCCGGCGCGCGAATACGGCATGGATATCGTAAACGGCAACGTTACCTTCATGACGGCGGGACCCATCGTCCCCATGATATGGGAGGGCAACCAGTCCGTCGGCATCATAAAAAAGCTCGTTGGTACGACGGAACCTCTTACGTCGGACGTGGGGACCATCCGCGGCGACCTGACGATAGATTCGTATGATATTTCAAACGGCGACGAGCGGTCCGTCCGCAATTTGGTGCATTGCACCGATAATCCGGCCGAATCGGACAGGGAAATAGCAATTTGGTTTAAACCCGAGGAAATAGTGAACTATAAACACGTGAACGAGCGCATGCTCTACGACGTAAATTTGGAGGGGATATTGGAATAAGCGCCGCATATCCCGCTCGTCGGGCGCTCCGGGGCGCTAGCCCAAGTCTTACCCTCCTCGCGGGACATGCGACGCTACAGGCGTGAAGCTGTTTATTTAACCTTGCCCTTGATTGCAGCATCTAATTGTGATGTCGGCGTGATTTTTAGAACGCGTTGTCAACTAGTTATCCACCTTTGCGGTTTATGATTTCCGTTCTGGGTTTATAATATAAATGTCCCGCTATAAAGATTCTGGATTAATGAAGATTTAAGGGACGCCAATATAGGTTGGTTTCATTGAGGATTAAGTTTCACTTTTTCTTCACAACAATTGACCTGCGGCGACCCACTTGGTTTCATCCAGGACTATCTTCAGGCGGGATTTTTTATACCCCGATTTTCTGCTATAGTTTAGACCAATAAGGGAGGGGATATGAATATTTTGCCATTGGTATTGGTCGCGGCTTTAGTGGACAGTTTCCAGCCCTGCGCTTTTTCGGTTTTGCTTCTCACAATCGGTTTTCTTTTCAGCTTGGGCAAAGAGCGCGGCAAAGTGGCCGCGATCGGCCTGGCTTATATTGCCGGCATCTTCATCGCGTATGTTGCGATCGGCCTCGGCATCCTCGGGGCGCTCGGCGCTTTCGGCATGCCGAACTTTGCGGCCAAGATCGGGGCGACCATCCTGATCCTCGTCGGGGCGATAGAAGTTTTGGGCGCGCTTTTCCCGGCCTTCCCGATAAAATTGAGAATCCCGGCCGGTACGCACGGCCGCATCGCCGTCTTGATGGAAAAGGCCTCCGTGCCGATGGGTCTCGTTTTGGGCGCGGCCGTCGGACTTTTTGAATTCCCGTGCGCAGGCGGACCGTACCTGATGATCCTCGGTCTATTGCACGACAGCGCGACTCACTGGGAGGGCCTCGGCTTTCTTTTGCTCTATAACCTGGTCTTCGTTCTGCCGCTCGTCGTGGTGCTCGCCATTGCGAGCAGCCCGGCACTCCTTATGAAAGTACAATCCTGGCGCAGCGGAAATATCCGCCGCTTCAAATTGTGGACGGGGGTCGCCATGGTTCTGCTGGGAGCGATAATATTTTTTGTGTAAGAAAGGCCGAAAGTAATGACACTTAAAGGTTAAAAACATATATGGAAAAATTGGACTTTGAGGAATTAAAAAAGAAGGTGAAGCAAATGAAGGAGAGCGGCGAAGCCGACCTTTCCCAGGGCGAGGACCTTTCGCTCGCGGTCGCGAATCTCGTGAGCCTGGAAGAGCACTTCTTCTTTACGTCGGAAAAGACGCACAAGGACGAATACCTGGACTGGCTCCACAGCGTCCGCGAGATGCGCAAAGAGCTTTTGAAGCGCCTGATGCCCGAGAACGAGGGCGAGAGCTGGTGTATCTCCAAGCATTTGCTCGGCACGATGTACCGCCTGATGGAGGTGGGGACGAAATTTGAGGGAGCGGGCGCGCGGGAGGACGCGAAAGAGATGTTCGCCTACGCCTACGAGCTCTACACCATCTTCTGGGGATTGCGGCTCAAAATTCTGGACGTTAAAAACCTGAAGAAAAAGGACGATAAGGTCGGCGATAAGCCCTGGAGCTTTGAAGACATCGTGGAGAAACTCGTGGACTGCTGCGACGAAGGACAATAAATATGAAATCTCATCAAAATAAAATACTCCTCATCACTATCGCCATAGCGATCGTTCTCATCGTAGCCGCTCTTTGGTATGTGTCCGCCCCGAAGCCGGCGGCCGTTGCGGTGAATGCTTTGGACTCCTTCGCGCAATGCTTGTCGCAAAAGGGCTTTGTCATGTACGGGCTTTATTCCTGCCCGCATTGCCAGGCCGAAAAGGCGCTCTTCGGCGATTCATTCCAGTATGTGAAGTATGTTGAATGTTCCACCGACCCGAATAAATGCACGGCCGATAAAGTGGACGCCGTGCCGACCTGGATAGAGCCGGACGGAACGCGTCTCGTCGGCACCCAGACGCTTCAGACGCTCGCACAGGCGAGCGGCTGCGCCTTACCGGTGGTAAACTGATAAAAGATGACGCTAGACGGGAAAATAAAGAATTTTAGCGAGCTCGCGGCGAGTCCCGCGCGAAAAGCGGCTCTCTTGATAGCCGAAGCGGGCCTTGCGGCAATAGACACGCAAAAGGCGATAAAAGAACGAGTGCATTTGTCTGGGAACGCGCTTGCGGTTGATGAAGAGTCATTTGACCTTAGCGGCTTTGAACGGATATTCGTCGTGGGCGTCGGCAAATGCGCGCTTGAAGCCGGTGCGGCCTTGGAAGAAGTTTTGGGCGACCGGCTTTCCGGAGGCATCGTTTTGGACGTCCACCAGGGAAGTTTGAAGAAGATAAAAACCTATTCCGGCACCCATCCCTTCCCGACGCAGGCGAACGTGGACGCGACGAGCGCCATCATCCGCCTGCTTTCATCTCTTACGGAAAAAGACATAGTCGTTTTCGTCATATCCGGCGGCGGTTCCACGCTCCTCTGCCATCCGGAAAATATGGTGTGCGCCCAAGAGGGCGATATATTGAAGATTCTTTTTGAAAATGGTGCGACGATAGAGGAGATAAACACTCTTCGGAAGCATCTTTCGCTCGCGCGGGGCGGCCGCCTTGCGGAATACGCTTATCCGGCGACGTCTCTCGCGCTCGTATTTTCCGACGTGCCCGGCGACGATCTCGGCTTTACCGCTTCTGGTCCGACGGTGAAGGACGAAACCACCGTGGACGAGGCGCGGGCGATCGTCCAAAAGTACGATCTGGAAAAAGCGACTGGGCTCAAAATTGAGCCGCTCAAAACGCCGAAAGAGGACAAGTATTTTGAAAAGGTGAAGAACATCATTTTTGTTGCCAACAAGACCGCGCTCCTCGCCATGGCGGAGAAGGCGCAAGGACTCGGTTTGCGTCCGGAGGTGAGGACCAGCTTGCTCACGGGCGAAGCACGGGAGGTCGGAGAGCGCATTGCCCGCGAGATCGGCGAGACGATGCCCGGAACGGCGTATCTTTATGCTGGCGAGACGACCGTCACCATTAAAGGAAACGGCCGGGGCGGCCGGAACCAGGAGCTCGCTCTCGGCGCTTTGCCGCGCATTGGCGCGGGTTCGGCTGTGCTTTCGCTTGCCTCGGATGGCCGCGATAACGGCGATTACGGCGGGGCGCTTTGTGATACAATAACGGAAGAAAAAGCCGAGACGCTCGGATTGAAAGGGGAGGAATATCTGGCGCGGAACGATTCTTCCGGTTTTCTTGAAAAGACCGGAGGCCTGTTAATGACGGGCGACACGGGCGCCAACGTTTCCGATCTGGTGATAGCCGTAAAAATATGAACAAGAACAAGAAGCTCATCCTTTGGTATAAAGACATCACGATAAAAGACGTGCCCCTAGTCGGCGGCAAGAACGCCTCTTTGGGCGAGATGATAAGGTTCTTGGAACCGCAGGGCGTGCGGATACCGAACGGATTCGTCGTGACGGCCGCCGCCTATTTTTATTTCCTCAAAAAGACCGGCCTGGACAAGTTCATCAAGAAAACCCTTAAGGGATTGGATACGAAGGACTTGAAGGACCTCGCGAAGCGCGCCGATGAGATCCGCCGGGCCATTCGGGGCGCGAAGATGCCCGGCGACCTGAAGCGGGCCATCGTTTCTTCTTATCTGAAAATGGAAAAGATCTACGGCCGGAACGCCGACGTGGCCGTCCGTTCTTCGGCGACGGCGGAAGACCTGCCGGGCGCGAGCTTTGCCGGCGAACATGAAACATACCTGAACATCCGGGGCGCGGACGAGCTCCTCATCGCCGTGCAGGCGGATTTCGCCTCGCTCTTCACCGACCGGGCGATATCCTATCGCGCCGACAAGGGTTTTGACCACATGAAGGTGGCTCTTTCGGCCGGCGTGCAGAAAATGGTGCGTTCCGACCTCGGTTGCTCGGGCGTCATGTTCACGCTGGACACCGAGTCCGGATTTAAAGATGTCGTTCTCATCAACGGTTCCTGGGGTTTGGGCGAAATGATCGTCCAGGGTGAAGTAACGCCGGACGAGTTTTTGGTCTACAAAAAAACACTGATAAGCACGGATAAGAAAACGGATAAACACGGATATAAACCTATTATTGATAGAAAACTCGGCGTCAAGGAGCGCAAAATGATATATGCTGCTGGGCGCGGCATTAAGGAGACGAAGATAGTGCCGACCACGGAGCGGGAGCGCGGCGCCTTCGTCCTTTCCGAAAAGGAGATACTGGAGCTGGCGCGCTGGGGCGCTTTAATAGAAAAGCATTATTCGGAGAAAAATCGGAAGTGGATGCCGATGGATATTGAATGGGCCAAAGACGGGCGGACGCGCGAGATGTACATCGTCCAGTCGCGGCCGGAGACGGTCCAGGCCGGGCGTGATTTTTCCAAAATAAAAGAGTATGAGCGGAAGGGTAACGGTCGGGTTTTGACGAAGGGCTTTTCGGTCGGTTCCAAGATCGCAAGCGGAAAAGCGCGCGTCATTTTGAACCCGAAGGATATCCGCACTTTCAAGGCGGGCGAGGTTCTCGTGACCGCGATGACCAACCCGGACTGGGAGCCGATTATGAAGATCGCCGCGGCCATCGTGACGGACAAGGGCGGCCGCACCAGCCACGCCGCGATTGTGAGCCGTGAACTCGGCATCCCGTGCGTCGTGGGGACGGAGAACGCCACTCGCGCCGTGAAGACCGGCGACATTCTCACGGTGGATACGACCGGCACCGAAGGCCTGGTTTTTGCCGGTGCTTTGAAGTTCAAGGTAGAGGAGCGCGACGTGCGCAAACTCCCCAAGCCGAAGGTTAAGATCATGGTTAATATCGCGACTCCGGACAGCGCCTTTGAAAAATCGTTCCTGCCCGTTAAGGGCGTAGGGCTGGCGCGCGAAGAGTTCATCATTGCGGGCTCTATCGGCGTGCACCCGATGGCCCTGATTAATTTTGAAAAGCTCAGGGATAAAAAGCTCAAGGCAGCCATAGAGAAGAAGATAGCCGGCTGGAAGAGCCCGACCCAGTTCTACGTGGATAAGCTCTCTTACGGCATCGCGAAGATCGCGGCTGCCTTCCACCCCTATGACGTCATTGTCCGTTTCTCCGATTTCAAAACCAACGAGTACCGCACTCTTCTCGGCGGCGAGCTCTATGAGCCGCAAGAGGAGAACCCGATGATCGGCTGGCGCGGCGCTTCCCGCTACTACAGCCCGTACTTCGCTCCGGCCTTTGCGCTGGAAGTGAAGGCGATGAAGAAGGTTCGCGATGAGATAGGCCTCAAAAACGTCGTGCCGATGGTCCCGTTCTGCCGCACGCCGGAGGAAGGGAAGAAAGTGGTGGAGATAATGGCTAAAAACGGGTTGAAGAGGCAGCATGCCACCCCTCGACAAGCTCGGGGTCGCGAAGATCTGCGGATCTTCGTAATGTGCGAGATACCGGCGAACGTGATCTTGGCCGATAAGTTCCTGGACGTCTTTGACGGCATGAGCATCGGTTCCAACGACCTGACCCAGCTTACGGTCGGCATTGACCGGGACGGCAACGACCGCATCCGCGGCATTGCGAACGAGAATGACGAATCGGTGAAGACCCTTATCCGCGATGTTATCCGCGCCGCGAAGCGCCGGAAGAAATACATCGGCATCTGCGGTCAGGCGCCCTCGGACTATCCGGATTTCGCCGCCTTCCTCTCTAAAGAGGGAATTGAAAGCATGTCTTTGAACCCCGACACGGTCATCAAAACGATTTTGAAGATCGCGCATAAGAGTTGATGTTAAAGAAATGCCTTCCGTTTATCATCGTCGCGGCGCTCATCGCGCTCGTGCTTTTCGTTCGCTTCGGTTTGGGCGGGAACGAAGATACTTGGCTTTGCGATAACGGGCAGTGGGTGAGGCACGGAAACCCTTCCGCGCCGATGCCCGCTACATCTTGCGGCCGTTCGGTGCCGACGACGCTCAAATTTTGATTTTAAAAGCGCATTTGTGGTATAAGATATTCCGCACTGAAACTTTAAAACTGGAGGAAGTAAATGCCCGGAGAGTCAATCTTGCATTTGATAGCCGCCGTCATTGTGACGTGGCTGGCTTTCAAACACATTCCCGCCACATTGATTTTGACTTGGGTGGCCGGGATAGTTATTTTCCTCGCCAATCGCGGGGATATACCAATGGACAATATCCTGAATCCGCCTTTTGCTTACGCGGGCGTCATTGTTCTGATAGGCACGATAGCAGTGGATACTTGGAAGCCATGGAAGAAGTTCAAAAATAAGCCCTCACCTTGAGGGCTTTATTTTCAGCCGGAGTGGTAAAATGAAAGTGGAAAACCCCGCACCTTTGAAGGACTGAAATCCCGTGCTATGACCGCTCGCGCAAGTAGGTTCTTCAAAGGTGCGGGGAAAGGTCGAAAAAATATGGATCTAAATAATATGGCCAAAACAGTGATTCGCCGGGACGGTTCCAAGGAGCCGTTTGACGAGGGCAAGATCCGCCGGGCGATAGAGGCATCCGCCCGCGAGGCGGGGCTTCCGCCGGAACGGGTGGCGGCCGTCGTGAACCAGGTCGCGAACGTCGTCCTGGCCTTCGCGGCGCCCAAAGAGGAGATTTCCACTCTGGATATCCGCGGAAAGACCCTCTCGCTCCTGGACGAGATGGAGCCGAGCGTATCGGCGGCCTGGCGGAGGTTTGATAAGGCGCGCGGCCGCGCGTAGGCGGAGCGATCCGTAACGCCGGATTCGGCGGCTGTTTTTGGTGTATAATCAAAATATGAAAATAGGATTTTTTGAACTGGAAGGATGGGAAGAAAATATCGTGCGCCAGGCCCTGACCGGCCATGAGCTTTTCTTCAGCAAGGAAAAGGTGGACGAAGAGCATCTGCCGGAACCGAAGGATCTGGAAATAATCTCCATCTTCGTCAATTCCCATATAACCGCCAAAGTGCTGGAAGTTTTGCCGAACTTGAAGCTTATCACTACCAATTCCACCGGCTTTGAACATATTGACCTCGCCGCCTGCAAGGCCAAAGGCATTAAAGTGACCTACGTACCGGGCTATGGGAACAATACTGTGGCCGAATTTGCCTTTGGCCTCATCTTGAACCTCACGCGCCGTATCTATCAGGCGATAGACGGCGTGAAGGAGCGCGACTCGTTCTCGCTGGACGGTCTGCGCGGCATTGACTTAAAAGGCCGGACGCTCGGCGTCATCGGCACGGGGCGAATCGGCAAGGAATCCATTAAGATCGGAAAAGGGTTCGGCATGAACGTTCTGGCCTACGATCCCTACCCGGACACGGAATCGGCGCAGACCCTCGGTTATGCCTATCTGGCCTTGAAGGACCTTTTGCCCCAGTGCGACGTCATCACTTTGCATTGCCCGCTCACGGACCAGACCCGCCACATTTTGAACATGGATAACATCGGCCTCGTGAAAAATGGCGCCTATCTCGTGAACACTGCCCGTGGCGGCCTCATTGAGACGAACGCTCTCGTTTGGGCTTTGGAAAACGGTATCTTGGCCGGAGCGGGGCTGGACGTATTGGAAGAGGAGGGCGAGACCAAGGACGAGATGGCCTTCCTCAAAGAAGAGCATCCCCACGAAGAAGTTTTGCGGAACGTCCTGGAAAACCACGTTTTGATGAAAATGCCGAACGTCCTCATCACACCGCATGCCGCCTTTGACTCCGAAGAGGCCCTGAAGCGCATTTTGGACACGACGCTCCAGAACATAAACGGATTTCTGGGCAATAACCTGAATCCTAAAAACACATTAGCCTAGGATGTGTTTGAAATTTCGTGGCATTTGCATATCTGATTCGCAAGTTTCGCATTATATAATTGGATGGTTACATAGAATGCGAAATGACGAATACCCTATGCCAATAATGCGAAATAAGCGGACAATATGATAATCAAGGACATAGTTGTCCGGGAGATCCTGGACACGCGGGGAGAAAAGACGATAGAGGTGGCGATTGCGGACGAAGACCTGCGGGCCTTTTATGCGCAGATACCTTCCGGCCGGAGCCGCGGCAAAAGCGAAGCGGCGGTCCTCGGGATGGCGGCGGCGGAAAACGCGGCGGCCAAGATAGAGAGGGCCGTCCAGGGCGTTGACTTTAAAACCGTGGAGGAGCTGGACCGAAGGATGATTGAAATGGACGGGACGCCAAACAAGGAAAAACTTGGCGGAAACGTTATGTTGGGGATATCCCTGGCCTTTGCGCGGGCGCTCGCCTTTGAACGGAAGGTGGAACTTTGGCAGGTTTTGAACGAAGAATTTTTCGGCGGGAAGGTTTCTCCGGTGCGTCCGCTCATATTTTCCAATCTGATAAACGGCGGCAAGCACGCCAAGAACGACTTGCCCATCCAGGAGTATATGGTCGTGGTGCGTCCTCGCGGCTCTTACGTGAAGACCGTCGGTAAACTGATGAAGTTCTACGAGGTCTTGGGCGAGGCCCTGCGGCGCAAGACCGGCGAGGAGGAGCTGCCTCTCGGGGACGAAGGAGGGTACGCCGTGAATTTTGAAGATGCCTTTGAACCCGTTCAGCTTATGGCGGACCTAATCGCGGAGCACAACTTGGAGGACCAATTCCGCTTGGGACTGGATGCCGCGGCAAGCAGTTTCTACGAGAGCGGACATTATAATTTCGGCGGTTTAAAGTTGGACGCGGCGACGCTCCGCAAAACGTACGAGGACTGGTTTGCTTGGGCGCCGGGCCTCCTTTCCATTGAAGACCCGTTTGACGAGGAGAAAGGCGCCGACTTCGCCGCCTTGCGGAAAGCCCTTGGAGGTTTTGCCGAAGAAAAATTGGTGGTAGGGGACGACCTTACGGTTACAAGCGAAGCGCTGATAAAAAAGTATGCCGGGGAAGGCGCCGTAAATGCCGTTATTATCAAGGCCAACCAGATTGGAACCTTGACCGAGACGTGCGCGGCAATGAGCGCGGCGGCCTCTCTCGGTTTGAAACGCATTGTTTCCCACCGATCGGGGGAGACGGAGGATAACTTCCTTATCCATCTCGCGAGGGCCGCCGGAGCAGAAGGAGTCAAGATCGGCGCCCCCCACGAGAGTCGCATCGGCAAATATAACGAGCTTTTGCGCCTCCTGCCGGACGAGATGATATAATACAAATATGAACAAAAAGACCATTATTCTAGTCGTCGTAGCCGTCCTTGTCGTGGCGGCAATAGTCATCTTCGCGGTCATTTCAGGGACCAAGGCGCCGGCTTCGTCCGCCGGTGCGGCCACCTCAACTCAGACGCTTGGCGGGCAGATCTACAACAACGTTGCCCCGCAAGCCGCCGTGCCGCAAAGCTTGCCGCAGGTGAATCCTTTTGGCCAATAATAAAATAAAACAACCAACATGAACTCATTCAAAAAATATTCGCAGATAGTTCTAATGGTCGCTATCCTCGCCGCCGGCGCCTCCGTCTCTTATGCCATCGTGGCGCACGCCCAAACAACGGGCACATCCACGGCGACCAGCACTCTCGTATCGCCCTCGGATTTGCAGTACCCCATCGCGGCGCTCGGCAATTGCAGTGGCGTAAGCGACTGCCGCGATTATTGTAACGTGGCCGCCAACCAGACGGCTTGTTTGGATTTCGCCGCCCAGCATAACTTGATGACCCAGGCCGCGATTGCCCGCGCTCAGCAGCTCCTCTCGCTCATCCAGAACGGCCAAACGCCGGGCAACTGCTCCACGGCCCAGGAATGCCGGACTTATTGCAGCGATTCGGCTCACGCCGACGCATGCTTAAACTTCGCCGAGCAAGCCGGCTTTGTTTCCGCGGCCCAGGTAAGCGCCATCAGGCAAAATAACGGCAAAGGGCCGGGCGGCTGTACTTCGGAGCAATCCTGCGCCGCTTTCTGCAACAACTCCGCCAATCAGTCCGTCTGTTTGGATTTCGCGCGACAGAACGGTTTGATATCCCAGGTACAGGCCCAGAACATCCAGAAAAGCGCGACGGGCCTCCGGATCGGCCTTCAGCAATTCCCCGGACAGGTGGTGAGCTGCCTGAAAGGCGAGCTCGGCGATAACGCGGTGGGAGAGCTCGAGAGCGGCAACATTACGCCGAACGCCTCAACGAGCGCGGTCGTGAACGGCTGTTTGTCCGCCTATAAATCCCAGATTCAAAACAGGTTCCAAAATCTCATTCAGAGCGCCTCCAGCACGGTGCAGGCCTGCTTACAGGGCATTAGTTCGTCCACAATATCCGATCTCACGCAGGGTAACCTCGGTGCCATCTCCGGCGACGAGGGCGAAAGGGTGCGGGAGTGCTTGAGCGAGATGAATGGCCAGAACCAGGAAGACAACCAGGGGAGCAGTACTCAGAACCAGGAACGGAATATTGAACAGGAGATGAACCAGGTTATGCAGAACGCGCGCGAGCAGGTTCAAAACCAATTGGATAATCTGCCGGACCGGGTGAAAAACTGCGTCCAGCCGTACATTGACTTGAATCCGACGAGCACGAATATCGGAGCGATAATTTCACAGTGCATGCAGCAGTATGGAACAAGCACTAATGCTGGCGAAGGCGAGGGCCGGGGCATGATGCAGGGTTATGCCTCGTCCGGCGCAATTTTGCCGCAGGGCCCCGGGCCGATGATGCCCGGTGGCGACGGTAACGGCAACGGCAATCAGGGAGGGGACAACTAAACTCATGGAGAAAGGAATTGGAAAAAATATCGCGGTCCCCTTGGCCGCGGCGCGGGTGGTCTTGGGCTGGCTCATGGTTTACGCCGGCGCGGCTAAACTCCTTACGCCCGGATGGAGCGCAGCCGGATTTTTAAATGGCGCGAAAACCTTTGCCGGATTTTACGCTTGGCTCGCCACCCCCGGACTTATTGGCGTCGTAAACTTCCTGAACGCCTGGGGACTCACGCTCCTTGGCGTTTCGCTCATTCTCGGCCTTTTCGTCCGGTGGACGGCTTGGCCCGGAGTGGCTTTGATGCTGCTTTACTATTTTGCTTCCAACGCTTTACCAGCCGTGCCGAACGGATTTTTAGTGGACGAACACATCATCTATGCTTTGCTTCTCGCCATATTCTTTGCGACGAATGCCGGAAAATATTTCGGTTTGGATTCGCTCTGCGGTAAAAAAGCGGCGTTAGAACAATAGGCCTTGGCATACATGGAACACCGCTTTTTAAAAATAGCGAGGACGTTTGTCGTGCTCGGAACGCTCGGCGTCGCCGACGCCGGATACCTGACGTATCTTCATTATGGAACGGCCTCGTCGTTCTGTTCCGTCTTCAATCATTGCGATGTCGTCCTCACGAGTCCTTATGCCGTGGTTTGGGGCGTGCCGGTCGCCCTCATCGGCCTCGTTTATTATCTGGCGCTTACGGGGCTCGCCGCCGCGGCGCTTTGGAAGAGTAAAACCCTGTTTCTGAAACTATCCGGCATTCTCGCAACGCTTGGTTTTCTCGCCTCCCTGTGGTTCGTCACTGTCCAGATATTCATCCTCCATTCATTCTGCATTTATTGCCTCTGTTCGGCCGCGCTTTCAACCGCGCTTTTTATCGGCACTCTCATTCTTGCTAAGCGCCCTCGCCCTACCGTATGATTAGGTAGATGACCGTCGCGGAGATTCGCAAGAGATATTTGGACTTTTTCGCCGCCAAAGGGCACAAGGTTATCCCTTCGGCCTCTTTGGTGCCCGAAAACGACCCGACGACGCTTTTCACGGGGAGCGGCATGCAGCCTCTTGTGCCGTATCTTTTGGGCGCGCCGCATCCCGAAGGCAAGCGCGTCGCGGATTCCCAAAAATGCTTCCGGGCGGAGGACATTGACGACGTGGGCGACAATCGCCACACGACATTTTTTGAAATGCTCGGCAACTGGTCCTTCGGCGACTATTTCAAAAAAGAACAGCTGCCGTGGCTCTTTGAGTTCCTGACCGACAAGGAAAAGGGGGCGGGGCTTGATCCGCAAAACCTTTACGTGACGGTTTTCGCGGGCGACAAAGAGACCGGCATTCCGGCCGACGATGAGTCGGTGGAGGTCTGGAAGGGACTTTTCAAACACAAGGGCATTGAAGCGGAATATGTTGAGCTGGGCTCGGAAAAAGAGGGAGGCGAAAAGGGGATGCAGGGCGGGAGGATATTTTCATACGACGTAAAGAAAAATTGGTGGAGCCGTTCCGGCATTCCTTCCAATATGCCGGCGGGCGAGCCGGGCGGACCGGACTCGGAGGTCTTCTACGACTTCGGCACCCCGCACGATCCGAAGTTCGGCAAGGAATGCCACCCGAACTGCGACTGCGGACGCTTCATGGAGATCGGCAACTCCGTCTTCATGGAATACAAAAAGAATGAAGACGGCACGTTTGAGAAATTGAAACAGCGTAATGTTGACTTCGGCGGCGGATTGGAGCGCATCACGGCGGCGGCGAACAACGACCCGGATATGTTCCACATAGACGTGTTGAATCCGATTTTGGAGCGTTTGCCGGAGAATTTGCCGATGCGGAACAAAAGGATAATCGCCGACCACAGCCGGGCGATGGCCTTTCTCGTCGCCGACGGCGTGCGGCCGTCCAACAAGGGGGCGGGCTACGTTCTGCGCCGTCTGATGCGCCGGGCGATGATTTACGAATATATGACCGGCGACCCGGACTTGAATCTCGTGGGCGTCATAGACGGCCTGGTTGAAAAATACGCCGGTATCTATCCGGAAATGCAGGTAGAGACGATCGTCCCGGTCTATGAAGACGAGAATAAAAAGTTCATGAGCGCTTTCAAGAACGGCCTCAAAGAATTTGATAAGCTCGTTCAGAATGGAAAGATATCGGGCAGCGACATCTTTCGGCTTTTCTCCACGTACGGCTTGCCGTACGAATCGGCGATGGAGTTCGCCAAAGAACGGGCGGGCATCACGATAGATAAAGAGGAATTTGAAAGGGAGATGGAAAAACACCGCGAGCTTTCGCGGACGGCCTCGGCCGGCGCTTTCAAGGGAGGATTAGCCGACCATTCCGAAAAAACGACGCGGCTCCACACCGCCCACCATTTGCTTTTGAAGGCCCTCCAGATGGTTTTGGGTCCGCAGGTCAAGCAGCGGGGGAGCAACATCACGAGCGAGCGGCTGCGCATGGACTTTTCTTACGACGGCAAGATGACGGACGAGCAGAAAGCTGAGGCGGAACGCATCGTAAACGAAAAGATAAAAGAAGACCTGCCGGTCACGCGGAGCGAATTGCCGCGCGAAGAGGCGGAAAAACTCGGCGCCGAGCACGAGTTCGGCCAGAAGTATCCGGACCGCGTTTCGGTCTATTCCGTCGGCCCCAAAGGCGCGACGGCGGAAAACCCGCAATTTGAAAAGGCCTTTTCCCTGGAATTCTGCGGCGGGCCGCACGTAGCGCACACCGGCGAGATAGGGAAGTTCAAAATACTTAAAGAAGAGGCGAGCTCGGCGGGCGTTCGGCGCATCCGGGCGGCCATAGAATAAAGATGACGAGAAAGATCCTCAGCTTTTTGGACGGGATCTTCAAAGGAAGACGGGAACATTATCTCATCGTGGAAGAACGCGATGGGCGGTTTGAAGCCACCCGGGCGGCGCTGGACGGCGAGCGCAAGAACATATTCGTTCTTCGGCGCAGGACGGTCGGCAATCCTGGTGATATCCGGCGGCCGTGGCGGCCCCCGGCGAAGATAATCTTCTCTCTCAGCGGACAAAAGGCCGCGACGGCGGAAGGCGTCATTGCCGTCCGGCGCGGCGCTCCCGGAGAACGCATCGCCGGCGAGGAACTGGAGCAGCTGGTTTTCAAGGCACTTTGGGAATTTCTTAACCGATACCGTCCGTGGGCGGGCAAAAAGCTCAAGGCTCCCGACGTTGACCTTATCCTTTCCGACATCCAGGTGCGCGACGTGCTGCTGGACGATCGCCGCATATTCAACCCCATTGGTTTTGACGGACGGGAAATATCCTTCCGTTTGCGCGGCACGTTCATCGGCCGTTCCGTTTTACCGCTCGTTGCGAAGTTCCGCTCTTGGGGGCCGGTCACGGTCGTTGAGGGCGGGAGCATTTTAGCGGACGCCGTGCCGGAAGACGGCGAGTGGCTGGCCTTGCCGAACGAGGCGGGCACGCCGATCTATCGCCGTCTGGAAGGAGAAAGCGCCTTTGAAGGCGAGGTCAGCTGGGATATCCGCCGAATTGCGGAAAGCGTCCGCCGCGAGCTCCTTTTGGAAGAAGAGGACCTGCCGGAACTTTTTCGCCGCTACGAGCTCGGCGAGGTGTCGGACAAACTGAAGCGGTTGATGGATGCCATAATTCGGAACGGCCTTGCGGAACTGGGGGACACGGTGCACGCGCACGTCGTTAAGGGGCATCCGGAGAGCCGGCCGCGGGTATATTTCCACCTCCGCTTGCCGCTCGCGCCCCAAGCGGAATGGCTGAAGTATCTGCGCGGCGGCATTCTCCGCTTGGACGAGCGCCTGGAAAGAGAGAATTTTACAATAGAAGTTAAAGAGCCGGCCGCCGGATTTTCGCCTACTCGCGACCAAGCCACGCTCGCGCTCCTTCTTTATTCGTACGACGCTCCCAAATACGGGTTTTTGAACGGCGTTCTGCGCCGCCGCGCCCGCTGGCTGATTCCGGGTTTTTAAATTAAAATTGTAACAATGGCATTGGAAAAGAAGATATTTTTGGACCGGACGGACACCCTGCAGGTGGCGGTGGACCTTATAGCCAAGGCCAAGGCCGAGCGGGTAGTGTTGAACATCCCGCGCCGGTCGGTCCTGGGGGAATCGGTCCATAATTTCCAGATCTTGAAACGCGAGTGCGACACCGCCGGCAAGGAGCTTTCGGTGGAGTCCATTGACGAACACATTTTAGAGCTTGCGTCCGTCGCCAAAATATCGGCCAAGAACCCGATCTTCCGGACCAGGGAGCGGACGGTGACCGACATTATTCCCAAACTTAAGCCGGAGCCGGTCCAAGCCGAGACGGAATTTGAGCCGCCGGCCGCCGAGCCGAAACCCAAGCGGTCGTTTTTCAAAAAGAAGGAGCGCGAGGCCGCGCCGGTAGTGGAAGAGGAGATGGAGCCGGAGGTGCGGGAGGAACCGGCGGCAAAGAAAAAGCGCCGCTTCAAGCTCGTCCCCGTCACCGCCGTTTTTCTGGTTGTTTTGGGCGTCGGCTATCTCCTCGCGGCATATATTTTGCCTCGGGTGACGATAGACCTGTCCATAAAGAAAACGCCTTTTGATATAAACGAAAGCGTGGTCGTGAGTTCGGCTGCAACAAGCGTGAATGATAATGGCAAAACCGTAACGTTGCCCGGCCAACTTCTTATCGCTTCCAGCAGTTTGGTAATGAACTTTCCGGCCACGGGGAGTTCAACTGTTTCAAACAAAGCCGGCGGGACGCTCATCGTCTATAACGCTTACAGTTCCGCGCCGCAGCTTCTCGTTGCGTCCACCCGCTTCGTTTCTCCGGATGGGCACCTTTTCCGTTCCACAAAACAGGTGACGGTGCCGGGCGCGAAGGTCACGGGCGGCGTCATTGCGCCCTCGTCCGTCTCGGTAGCGGTCGTCGCCGCCGAACCCGGTCCGGACTACAACGTTGCCTCCAGCAGCCACTGGACCATTCCGGGGTTTGAAGGAACGCCGCGCTACGCCAAGTTCTACGCCGACGCGCCGAGCGGCATGACCGGCGGCGCGAGTGGCGTTATGCCAATCGCGACCCAGTACGACATTATGGCGGCGAAAGCGAAGGCAGAGGCCAACCTTCAGGATTCATTACAGGGCCAGCTTGCGATACTCTGGGCGGACAAGTTCAAGATATTGCCGGACTCTTCGGTCTTCGCGACGTCCAGCGAGACCGTGACCCCGGCGACGTCCGACAGCCAGTTTTCCGTCATTATCGCCGGCTCCATGCGCGAGATGGTCTTTGACGAGGGGATGCTAAAAGACGCCTTCCTTTCCGCTTCGGGCGCTTCGTCTTCGGCGACGAAGATAGACGAATTCACTATAAATTACAGTTCCACCACGCTTTCATTGGGAAAAGGCCTTATGTCCTTCAAGGTGAGCGGCAACCTGGTTTATGAACCGGCCGTGGACGTCGCGAGCTTGAAAGAAAAGATCATCGGACAAGATGCCGCAAACCTTAAAACCATCATTTTCGGCATTACGGGCCTTGAAAAGGCCAATATCTCCTTCTGGCCCTTTTACGTGACGAGCGCTCCCGAAGACCCCTCCAAAATTGAGCTCAATCTTAACTAAGCGGAAAGGCCCGGCGAGCAACCAGTTGACTTTTTCGGCACTATTTCTTATGATTGAACCTGTTTACTGATGGCTACGAGCTCGCCCCTTTTGAAATTTGAAGGTTTGGTTGAAGAAGCATTGCCCGGGTTGCTCTTCCGCGTAAAGGCGGAGGTCGGGGGCGAGGCCAAGACCGTTCTGGCGCACCTCGCCGGACGGCTTAAGATAAACCACATTCGGGTCATTCCGGGCGACCGGGTCTTGGTTGAAATGTCCGATCCGAACGACGAACGCGGCCGTATCGTCAGGAGACTTTAAACATAATTAATTAATGAAGGTACGAGCATCCGTTAAAAAAATTTGCGAGGGTTGCAAGACCGTCCGCCGCAAAGGACGGCTTTACGTCATTTGCGCCAAGAACCCGAAGCACAAGCAAAGGCAAGGCTAAAAACAACAATGCGCGTCTCTGGAGTCAACATACCGGATAACAAAAAGCTCTTCATTGCTTTGGGCTATCTTTTCGGCGTCGGCCAGGCCTCCGCGCTCGTGATCTTGGAGGCGACGAAAATAGACAAGGACAAGCGCGCCAAGGATTTGACGCCGGAGGAGGTGAACAAGATACAATCGTTTTTGGAAAAAAACTATAAAGTGGAGGGCGAACTGCGCCAGGTCATCAAGCAGAACGTCAGCCGTTTGAAAGACATCAAGGCCTACCGCGGGTTGCGCCACATGCGCAAGCTCCCGGTCCGTGGCCAAAGGACGAAAACCAATTCGCGCACGGTCCGCGGCAACGTTCGGAAGACGGCCGGCAGCGGCAAGCGCAAGGTTGATCTGAAATAATTATGGGAAAACTTAAGGTCGCACAAAAAAAGGAAGAAAGCGTGAAGGAGAAGGCAGCGTCCGAAAAGGCGCCGGCCAAAGTTTCCGCCCCCGGCAAACGCGTTTTGGAGGGCCGGATATACATTCAGGCCACTTATAACAATACGCTGATGACCGCGACCGATTCCGCCGGACGGGTGCTGGCTTGGATGTCGGCCGGTTCGCTCGGATTTTCCGGTCCGAAGAAGGCGACTCCTTTTGCCGCCTCCAAAGTGGCCGAAGCCATTGCTCAGAAGATAGAGCGGACGGGTCCCGCCACGGTGGAAATTTACGTACGGGGCGTGGGGAGCGGCCGCGATTCCGCCATCCGCTCGCTCGCGGCCAAGGGATTGAACATCACGGCCATCAAG
This sequence comes from bacterium, assembly GCA_027310975.1. Taxonomy (GTDB): domain Bacteria; phylum Patescibacteriota; class Minisyncoccia; order UBA6257; family GWB1-50-10; genus JAMCRC01. Next base: position 5,490 of record DAICZV010000004.1, on the reverse strand, counting down.
GACGTGACGCCCATCCCGCACAACGGCCCGAAGCCGGCCAAGACGCGCCGAGTTTAAACACCATGAAATCAATCAAGGAAAAAAAGGAGAGGGCGCTCGGCGTAAAGCTTTTCATCAAAGCCGACCGCTGCAATTCGCCCAAGTGCGTCACCGTCCGCCGGCCCTATCGGCCGGGCGTTCACGGCCAAGCCCGCCGCCGGCAGCCCTCGGAATACGGCCGGGAGCTCCACGAGAAGCAGAAGCTCCAGCTCATTTACGGCTTGAACAACCGCCAGATGATGAACCTTTTTGGCGCAAAATCACCGGACGAGATACTGAAGCATTTGGAGAAGCGCTTGGACCGGGTAGTCTTTCTTTTGGGGTTCGCCAAGTCGCCGCGCATCGCGCGCCAGCTCGTTTCCCACGGCCATATCCTCGTCGGCGGCCGCAAGGTGACAATCCCTTCCTATTATGTTAAGGTAGGGGAGAAGATAGAGATTCGGCCGGAATCGCGCGGTTCCAAGATGTTTGAAGATATCCAGGCGCGCCTTAAGCAATACGCTCCGCCCGCTTGGCTCAAGCTGGATGCTCCGAACCTCAAGGGTGAATGCGTTGAGGAACCGGTCATCATGGGCTCGCTTCCTTTTGACATAAACTTGGTCGGCGAATTTTACGCAAGATAAAACATTATGAAATACTCTTATTTAAGCGAAGAAGTCGTAGCGAAAAAGGTCTCCGAAAAGGGCAATCTCGGGGTTTTCCACGTGGAAGGCCTGTATCCGGGATACGGCACGACGCTGGGCAACGCCTTGCGCCGCGTGCTCCTTTCATCGCTCCCGGGAGCGGCCATCACGGAAATAAAGGTGAAGGGCGTGGACCACGAATTTTCCGCCTTGCCGGGCATGCAGGAAGACATTGTTGAATTTTCGCTGAACCTCAAGAAGGTCCGCTTTGATTTTTCGGCCGACGAGCCGCAGACGCTTAAACTGCACGTGAAGGGCGACAAGGAAGTGACCGCCGCGGATATTGAATCCACCACCCTCGCCAAGGTCATCAATAAAGACCTGCACCTCGCGACTTTGAACAAAAAGACCTCGGACCTGGATATGGAACTCACGGTGGAAAAGGGCCTGGGTTACGTCACTTCCGAATCCCGAAAAATGGAGCGCCTCTCGGTGGGCACGATAGTCCTGGACGCCATTTTTTCGCCCATCGTCGGAGTGGCCTTTGAAGTTGAGGATATGCGCGTCGGCGACCGCACCGATTACAATCGTTTGAAGCTTCAGATAGAGACCGACGGTTCCATCGCTCCCGGCGAGGCCTTCCACAAAGCGAGCAATATCTTAAAGGACCACTTTGAGAAGATCTCGGCTTTCAACATGGACAAAGGGGAAGAAAAGACCAAGAAGAAGGAATAATGAGGCATTTGAACAAAGGCAGAAAATTCGGTTTGAAAAAAGGCCCCCGGCGGTCTTTTTTAAGGATTTTAGCCGGTAACCTCGTGAGCCACGAGCGCATCGTGACGACCGAGGCGCGGGCCAAGGAAATAAAGTCCATCGTGGAGCGCTACGTGACCTACGGCAAAAAGCAGAACCTTGCCGGCATGCGCCTTTTGCTCCAGGCCCTGCCGAAGAAGGCGGCCTATAAGGTTTACAATGAACTCGCGCCGAGGTATAAAGAGCGCCGGGGCGGATATTTGCGCGTTGTGAAGCTCGCGAAGCCGCGCAAGCATGACGCTTCCAAAATGGCCGTAATAGAATTCGTCAAATAACATGGAGTACCAGATAGACGCCAAAGGAAAAACATTGGGCCGGCTCGCTTCGGAGATCTCCTCCATTTTGCAGGGGAAGAAGCACGCCGATTACGATCCGCGCAAAGCGGGGGAAGATAAGGTCGTCGTGAAAAACGTCCGGGGCCTCACGGTGACCGGCCGGAAAGCGACGCAGAAGATCTATTACCGCCACACTGGGCCGCTCGGCCACCTCAAGGAGCGCAAGTTCGCCGACGTCTTCAAAAAGAAGCCCGAATGGGTCCTGCAGAACGCCGTACGGACGATGCTTCCCAAAAACCGCTTGCGGGCGGTGCGCCTGACGCGATTAAAATTTGAAAAATAAAATGCCGACCAAAACCGAACCGAAAACAAAAAAGCCGATCAAAGCCGGCAATAAAGAGAAGTACGTTGAGGCCGTTGGCCGCCGCAAAACCTCGGTGGCGCGCGTTCGCCTTTGGAGCGGCCGGGCGAAAACGAGCAAGGAGCCGGAGGTCGTGGTGAACGGCGCCGCCTTCACCAAGTATTTCTCGCTGCCGAAGCACCAAAAAGTGGTCAAGGCGCCGTTTGACGCCCTGTCTCTCAAGGAATACTCCGCGACCGCGCAGGTTTCGGGCGGAGGCACGAGCTCCCAGGCCGAGGCCATTCGGTTGGGCCTCGCCCGCACCCTGGTTGCTTTGAATCCGCTCTGGCGCGTGAAGCTCAAATCCCTCGGGTTTTTGAAACGCGATCCCCGCATGGTGGAACGCAAAAAGCCGGGCCTTCGCAAAGCGAGGAGACCTCAGCAGTGGAGAAAAAGATAATTACAAAGAAAGCCCTTTATGGGCTTTCTTTCTTTTTCTCTACCCTTGCGGTAGAGGCAGTCTTGACCCGTTCTGCTGGGGTAATGTATTTTTATATCAGCACAAAAAAGGAGATAGTATGTCGGCAGAACCATTATTGCAGATGAATGCCGTGGAACAGGCGCGTTACGTAGGTGCGCTCATAGACAAGATGTTCGGGAACGACGTTCATGAACGTCCGCCCGCCGAAGATGAGTTGAGGTCGTTGGTCGGCGCTGAAAGGCATGCCAACGACTGCGGCAGATACAACGGATACGTCTGCGATTGCGGCATCAGGGAGGCGAAGGCCTTTCTTGGTGCAGGAGCATAGGGACACGGTCAATTACCAGCGCGGCCATGCAGCATCGGCCGCTTTTTTGTGACTGGACGCCTCAATTTACCCTAGTTTTGGAAAATATGGAGGTCGGACCTCCGTATTTTTGTATTGACGTAGCCGCCAAGAGGTGGTACTTTAGGGGCAGACCAACATTCACAAAAAGGAAAGGAGTCCTGTATGGCTGGACGTGACATTGAGAAAACAGATAAGGTCGTTGGGTTTGTGATGTATCACGGCCGACAGTACGAAATACTGACGGTCTGGAACGTCGGTAAGAAGAAAGACCGCGGCAGGAAGAAGCGCTTTCTTGCGATCAGAAAATCGCGCAACGGCGCAACGATGGTCAAGGTAAGGGAATATCCACGGAAAGTGCTCATAGTGAAGGCGGCCATCATCTGCTCGCCTCGCATTGGGCGAAAAACGGTAAAAAGGAAGAGGAGGTAAAAATGGGCGGAGGAATAGGAACCGGCCTTTGGATACTCGGGGCCTGCGCTTGTTGCGATTTCGCCGATGCGGTTGAGGTTGACTATCCGTCCGGGGAAATACCCTCTGAAGCGAATATCAATGAAGGGAAGCAAGAGCTCAAGGATATGCACCTTGCTCTCTACAACTGCAAAGCGAACATGGCGTACGAGGTCTACCGCCAGCAAGGCCAGCGCACGGATTACGAAAGCGGCACGTGGTATTGGACGATTATCAAAAACCGCATTGTACTAACGCCAGAAGGAGAGAAATATATGGCGAAAAAACGTAACATTGTCACCTCTGCAAAGATTGATCACGCCTGCGGGCTTTGCGGTAAACCGGATGTACCGGAAAATACGCCGCTCCAAAAAGTCCAAGAAAAGCCCGCACATTGCCTATGTTGTGGTTCAGAGATGCGGATCGTCGAACCGACGAGCGTATCTATGGCGCAGCTAGGTGTGTATGCACTCGTCTGCGACGCATGCCCAAAACGGCGGAAATCTGCAGACGTACAGGCAGCTTAGTTGATAAACGCACGCCCTTCGGCATGAAGGAAACGGCGTTTTTTATTTTTTGGTTGTATAATAAAAATATGAAGAGGATTGTTATCGTCCACCAGTGGATGGCCGGAGCCGAAGGGGACTGGCGGCCGTGGCTAAAGGCGGCATTAGAGAAGCAGGGCTACGCGGTCTTGATGCCCGAGATGCCGGACCGGGACGCACCGGTAATTGAAAAATGGGTCGGCAAGCTCGCGGAGGTCGTGGGTGAACCGGACGAGGACACTTATTTTATCGGCCACAGCATCGGCTGCCAGACGATATTGCGATATCTAGACGCGCACTTGTTCAAGCCGGAGCGAACGGTCGGCGGAGCGATATTCGTCGCCGGCTGGTTCAACCTTAAGAATTTGGAAGATGACGAAACGAGAGCGATAGCCAAACCATGGTTTGAAAGAGCTATCAATCCTCTTAAGATCAGAACCGTTTTGCCGAAATCCACGCTTATCATCTCCGACAACGACCCGTACGACTGTTTTGAAGAGAATAAGAAAAAGTTTGAGGAAATTGGTTCTAAAATCGTGGTTATAAAAGGCGCCGGCCACTTCACGTCTGAGGATGGCTTCACCGAGCTGCCTATAGCTCTAACCGAGCTGGAAGCTTTAATAAATTAAAGCGCCATTGACACATACCGCCTCCGGGCGGTATTTTATTGGCAGACAAAGAGTTTAACAAAAAAGAGAGGCAAGTCATGTCCGAGATGATCAAGTTGGTGACATTGACCGGAGCGGATGACAGCGTTATGCCGGACGATCTGATGGAATTACGCAGCAATTTCCCATTCGTTGAGTTCGGTATTCTGCTTTCCCGCGATAAAAAGGGCCACCCTCGATACCCGTCGTCCCGATGGCTGGAAAAAATGCTGGAATTCAAGAAAAATCACGACCTGCGATTGGCCGGCCACATCTGCGGCAGCTGGGCCGAATCGTTGTACGGCGGCAGCCCCGATTTCTTTGAAGAGTTGGACGGAGTCCAATCCATGTTCAGCAGATTGCAGATAAACTTCGGCGATAAGTCGTTCCATCTGGATGCCAAAAGGTTAATTGATATTCTAAGGCAATACGGCGAAAAGAGGCACGTCATTTTCCAGTTGGGCGCCGGCAATCAGTGGGAGTTCCAGCTCCTTCGGAAGAATCAAACAGAGATAGTCATTCTGCCGCTCTATGACATGTCGGGAGGTACCGGTGTCTTGCCGCGGATTTGGCCGCCTCAGGTCAACGGCTTTACGGGTTATGCCGGCGGCTTGGCGCCCCATAATCTCCACGCCGAATTGGAAAAGATAGAACAGGTGGCGGACGGACCGATCTGGATAGACGTTGAAACGGGTGTGCGCTCCCAGGACAAATCCCGTTTTGATATCAGAAAGGCCTGGCAATTCCTCTCTATCGCTACGGAGTGGACGATAGGGAATGAAGACAGGTTCATGCATTGAGAGTTATAGCGGCCAGTTCCATCGGCCGCTTTTTTATTTCTCTTATCCCCAGAATGTATGGGAGCGAAGCTCCCATACATTATTAGAACACCGGAAATTTGATGGGTGGTATAACGCGTTATACCACTCAA
>DAICZV010000049.1 GCA_027310975.1 bacterium | reverse complement strand
AATGTAAAAATCATGGTATGGATACCCGCATCCTTGAATACCTTAAAATCGCCGAAATCGATAAATAATATGATCTCGCCTTCATGCAAAATCTTATCTCTGAAAATACTGGATCCCGCATTTGTGAGCCAGCTGTTCGGCGCAATAAAACTAAAGTAGCCGCCGTCCTTCAAATGATCAATCGCTTGGCACGCAAACAGCGTCCAAATATCCATTTTGCCCTGATAGTAAGGATTGTTATGCAGCCCATCGAACGCCGATTTATCGACATACTCCTTTATATACGGAGGGTTTCCTATAATCGCATCGAAGCCGCCATTTTCAAACACGTTCGAAAATCTTCCGTGCCAATCAAATGGTTTTTTATCCTTCCATCCATCGCCGAAAACCTTTTCCAGATCTTCGGGTTTACCGGACAAGAGTGAATTGCCGCATTCGATGTTATTAGTGAGATTGGGCAAAAGCTCACGGTGGTAAACCATCCTGAGCAACAAATTGAGCTGGGCAATCTCTACCGCTTCACTATCAAGGTAGACGCCATAAACGCACCGTGGGGTTACCGTGAGCCGTGTTCCCGCGTCATCCCATCCCTGCTTCCGCAACGATGAATCGACAGCCTCGAACGCCCGCGTTAAGAACGATCCCGAACCGCATGCAGGATCCAAAATTCGCAGCTTTGCGATTTCATGCGCTGATTTGTCCTTAATCGTTTCATAAACCGTATTCCGCACGATGAAATCGACAACGTAGCGAGGCGTATAATAAATGCCCTGCTGTTTGCGTTTGCTGTTCTTCGTATCGCCCTGCTGGATCTGCCCCAGATATTGTTCATAGATGCTTCCGAGAACATCGGCGTTGATCTTCGCAAAATCATAACGTATCCCCCGCGCATTCTTATAAAGCTCATTGAGTACCGTTCTCAGGGATGACTCTTCGTATTCGACTTCGTCGCTGATCTGCCCAGGCTCAAAGAGTTTACTGTCGTACCATCCGTTATAACTTTCAAATAGAGATTTTAATTCTTTTTCGAGATCGGATTTCCCTCCAATACGTGTTTCGCGGAGCAGCTCGCGCAGATGTTCATTTTCAAAAAGGCGGTCTTCGGTGGTTCTAATAAAGATGAGACGGTCAAGAAGCGTTTGGACTACCTTGGCTATCTGTTTGTTGGTTATTGATTTGCTATTCCACTGCGCGAAATTTTTGAAAAGAAGGTCTCGCCAATGAAGCAAATCCTTTGCAAGCTGAGTATCAACATTTTCCCGCTTCGGTTTTTTGAATTCACTCTGCGCCCACGTATCGAGTTCTCCATTCTCAATCGATTTCCGAGACAGCATGGCGAACTTCTCGCTCACGGCATAGTCATCATATTTCACTTCAAAAACCAAACTACGATCTGGATCTACCTCGTCCCACTCCGCGCTAAAAACCTTCAGTGTCTCGAAGTTAGTGAGGATTGCCCATGGCACGCTCTTGTGCCACGCATAGGAAATCGCCTGCTCAGCGAAGTTTTCCTGACGAAGATCGACTCTCGGTTTTTTCGCTTCGACAAAAAATTTGGCGACGCCATTCAGTCGAAAGGTATAATCTGCTCGTTTGCCGCCTATATTCTCTTCGGTTGCGACTTCATCGGAATACACATTCCAACCAAGCGCTTCAAAAAGCGGCAGAATGAAGTCTTTGCAATTTTGAGATTCGTTGAGGGCTTTCCGTTGCTGAGGCGTCGAGCTCTTATACTTAGCGATAAGCGCTTCAACGCGCTCCCTTGAGAAAGCACTTTCTCCTTTGGATGATGGCATAACCCTGACCGGTTATTTTTTATGCCCGAATCCCAGCGATAAAAACACAAAGCCCACCGCTGGGTGATGACCTTGCGATCATCCACGCCTTTCGGCGCGACCGGTCAGGGTGATCCCAGT
>DAICZV010000048.1 GCA_027310975.1 bacterium | reverse complement strand
CGTTTAAATATTTAAATATTTCGCTATATAGTGGCGCCGCATTTCTTGCAGATGCGGGATTTCTTGTCGCCCTCTATCCGCATGCCGATGCGGGTCGCCTTGTGGCAGGACGGGCAGACCAGCGCCGCGTTACCGGATTTGACCGGCCGCGTCACGGAGACGATCTCCCCTTTCTCGCCCTGCTTGCGCGGGCGGGCGTGTTTCTTGAAGATGTTCACGCCTTCCACGGTGAGGAGGCCGGACTTGCCGTCCACCCGGATGACCTTGCCCGTCTTTCCGCGGTCCTTGCCCGAGAGCATTTTTATATTGTCGCCTTTCTTTATCCTCATATGTTTAAACCAGTTCTTCGGCCAGAGACGCAATGGCGTCGTAACCCATTTCTTTTATCTCTTTCGGCACCGGTCCGAAGACCCGGGTCGCTTTCGGTTCCTTCTTGGCCTTATCAATAATGACGACGGCATTGTCGTCAAACCGGACCAGAGAGCCATCGGGGCGGCGGATGGCGTTCTTTTGGCGGACGATGACGCACTGGACGATGTCCTTCTTCTTTATCTGTTTGCGGGGCTCCGCCGTTTGGACGGAAGCGACGATGATGTCGCCGAGCTGGGCGTAGCGCTTCCGGCTGCCGCCGAGCACGCGGAAGCAGCGAACGGTCTTGGCGCCGCTGTTATCCGCAACTTTCAATATGGAACGTTCTTGGATCATGTTTTATATTTTCCCGACGATAATCCACCGCTTATCCTTGGAAAGCGGCCGGACCTCCTGGATCGTGACCTTATCCCCCGCTTTGTATTCGTTCTTCTCGTCGTGGGCCTTGAAGCGCTGGGTTACCTTGAAATACTTGCCGTACCGCGGGTGCTTTTTGTGCCATTCCACGGTCACGACGCGGGTCTTTTGCATTTTGTCGGACACTACGGTCCCTTGTAGTTTACGCATGGTTGGATAGTTTTATGAGCGTCATTATCTGCGCGATGTCCTTTTTAATGTGGCGGATCTCGCGGATGTTCTTCACCTTACCGGCCGAGAGGTCAAAACGCAACTGCGAGAGCTTTTCCTCGCGCGCTTGGAGCTCCTTCCGCAGTTCCGGCAGGGGCTTATCCTTGAAATTTTTGAACTCCTTGATTTTCATGTTATTGCTTTTCCACTATCCTGGTCCGAACCGGCATTTTGTGACCGGCATTTTTCAGAGCCTCAAAGGCCAGCTCGCGGGAAACGCCGTCCATTTCAAAGAGGATGCGGCCGGGTTTCACCGGAACCACGTAATACTCAACGTTGCCCTTGCCGCCTCCCAAGGTAACCTCGGGCGGGAGCTTCGTGATCGGCTTGTCGGGGAAAACGCGAATCCACATATTGCCGCCCTTTTTAAGGACGTGAGTGATAGCCTTGCGTCCGGCTTCAAGTTGCGCGGCCGTGACCCAAGAGGCCGAGGTGGCCTGCAAGCCGTAGCGGCCGTAGCTTAACGTCAAACCGCGGGTCTCCGTCATCCGTTTCTTGGAGCGGCCCTTCTGCATCTTCCGGTGTTTGGTTTTTCTGGGCTGGGTAAGCATGGTCTATTTTTCAAATATGTCGCCCTTGTATATCCAGACCTTGATGCCGATCGTGCCGTAAGTGGTGAAGGCCGTCGCCTCGCCGTAATCAATGTGGGCCCGGAGCGTCTGCAAAGGCATATTGCCCTTGGTCATGCCGTCCACCCGCGCTATTTCGGCGCCGTCCAAACGACCGCCGACCCGGATCTTCGCCCCTTTCACGTCGCGGTTCTGCATTATGGATTCAATCAGGCGCTTCATGTTCCGGCGGTAAGGCAGGCGCTTCTCCAGATCAAAGGCAAATTGCTGGGCCAAAACCGGCGCGGAAACCTCAAAGCGCTTCAGTTCTTCAATGTTCAAGTTCAATGTGAACTTATCGGCGGGCACCTTGTTCTTCCGGCGCAAGGCCTTCACGGCCTTGATGACCGCGTCCTTAAGCTCGTCTATCCCCTTGCCGCCGCGGCCGATGATGAGGCCCGGACGGGCGGCCCGGACGTTCACGCGGATGGCGTCCCGCGTCCTTTCAATCTCTACTCCGGCGATGCCGGCCTGGAGAATCTTTTTCTTGATGATAGTGCGGATCAAAAGATCTTCCGCCAAAAAGTAGCGCAGGGACCTCTTAAAGAACCAGCGGCTGGACCAAGGGACGTTGAGTCCCAGGCGGTAAGAATTAGGTTGTATTTTTTGAGCCATGTTAATTGATATTTAAATATTTAAACATTTAAAT
>DAICZV010000047.1 GCA_027310975.1 bacterium | reverse complement strand
AACTTACGGTCAGGAGAGCCTCTTTTCATACCGGAGGTTGAAGTGGAACTCCAGCTCGGCGTCGGAAACGACCGTCCTTCCCTCTTTTGGCTTGCCGGAAAGGTAGGCCGCCAGCCGCCGTTTGGCTATCGGCGCGAGGAGCCGGTTCTCTATAAGGTTCCCAAACTGTCCGCCTAAGGAAAGTTCCAAGAACCGTCCGACGCAATTTCTTCCGCCGGGCAGGAATCTCAAATTTTGGGCGGCGAGTTCGGTTACTCCGCACCATGCGTTCGCCCGGAAAAATTCCCGGACTATCTCCGGCTTTCCCCAGAGCGGGACCATATTGCGGTAAAGCTCGCGCCGATAGGCGTTAAAGGGAGGTTTTGCAAAGACCGCTTTAGTCGTGAAATGATTGAAACAGAATTTATCTGGGCTGGAATCCTTTTCATCATCCAGCCGCCTGCCGCCCGCGATGCCGAAAATGAAGTTTAAAAAATAGCGGGCAGTGAATATCCGCCCGGCGCGCACGCCGACCAGGACATCAAAATCCGAGTTCGGATTGACGTTGCCGATGGCCAGTGAGCCGTTCACCATGACGAGGTCAACGAACGGCGCGAAGCGCAGCCGCTTCGCGAGGCGCGCGAGCTTGCGCCATTTAACGTCCAAGAGCAGGTCCTGCTTTTTTCTTTGGGCGGCGCTCAAGCCGGCCGAGGGGGCGCTATAAAAACCGTCCTCCTCCTTAAGTTTTCCGCGAGCAGCCAGTTCCTGGATTTCGTCCCTGGCAAGCCTGGGTGAAAGACCGGTCAGCCGGGCAATTTCCATTAAAGTGATCGGCCGGCCGAGATCCGAATAAAGCTTTAAAATCCGTTCGGTATCCATGTTTTTGAAGCTCTCCGAGTTATCCCCAGAATGTATGGGAGCGAAGCTCCCATACATTATTCATCTTGGTTGGGAGGTTCAATGCCTAAATGCTCTTTATCACCGCTTTCTGTTTCAATTAATTTTTCAGTTCTTTCAACAAAGAGATTCAATCTTTTATCTGAGTCTTCGTAAGAAGATCTAGCGTCACTAAGATGCTTCCCTAATTTATTAAACGACTCGCTAAGTTTTTGTGCGTCGGCTGCGATACGCTGTATCCTTTTTATGATTATTTCGGTGTGTTTACCAATCTGCAAATCCCTTGACCATTGTTGAATCACTTGCAGCATCAGAGAAAACGTGTTCGGCGACGCCAAAAAAACTTTCTTTAATCTTGCGTGATCGGAAAGTTCTGCAACCGAAGTGATAATTTCAAAATAAACAGCCTCGGCTGGTATATACATTAATGCGACGCTAGTCGTGCCTTCTGCCGGCAATATGTACTTACTCGCGATATCGTCAATCTCACGTTTTACGTCGGCGGCGAATAATTTACGCGCGTCGCTTTTATCCTGTTCGTTCTGTGCCGCTATCATCTTTTCAAAATGATCGTGCGGGAATTTGGCATCTATTGGCAGTATTTTTCCGTCGGGTAATGTCAAGATAGCGTCAACTGCCTCGCCGCTTTTGAATTGGTGCTGTAGCTCGAACATATCTCGAGGGAAGTTTTGCGAAAGAATATGTTCTAAGGCGAGTTCTCCCCACCTGCCCCGTAGCTTTGGGACGCGGAAAATTTGTTGGAAGGACGAAACATCCTTAACCGATGTTTCCACCTTTTGGATTGCATCGTTTACTTTTGCAATACCAGTAGCGAAATCATTTATTTGTTTGTAAAATGCTTGGCTACTTTTATCTTGGCTTTCACGATTCTTTTGCAATTGTTCGTTGACGATTTTTGATAGATCGTTTATCCGATCTTGAATAAGACTAAATGCGGTTTTATCATCGGCTTTGTTGGTAGCGGCTGGCTTTTTGAATAATAAAAAGATAATTATTGCGATGCCGATGATTAGTATGACGCTGTTGATATCCATAGAATTGTGGTTAATTGGCCGCGGCGACGACGGCTGTGAAGATGAGCATGAAAAGTGCGAGCAGGACGTTCACGGAAAGGAAGAGATAGGCCAGGAACCGCTCGCGGCGGAAGAACGCGGCGCTCAAAGCGGCGTTCAAGACGAGCATCGCGAGGCCGCCGAACCAAATGCCCCAGAAATCGCCGGCCGCGCCGATAAAGTCCACTCCCCGGAACTGGTCAAAGTGGATGATTACGGGATACCCCAAACCGCTCACCTTGATGAGGCCGAGCGCCAAGCTCGCTGTGGCAAGAGCGGCGGCGAGGCCTAAGGGTATCCAAAGGGCCTTGTTTTTGAAGACGGACATTAGAACCGTCTCATTATACCCGGAAACGCTTCAAAAATCAGCTTAGAGATTAACGATGTACCACGCGTTCAGGACTCCCTGGCCCAGCAGGTCGCCCGGCGCTTTATCTTCAAAATAATAATAGAGCGGCATCCCCTGCCAGGTGAACTGGACCATGCCGTTATTGCCCTTAATTGTGCCGACCCCGGCCGGCAGCATTGGAAGGTTTAAGGTGCCGGTAGCGGTAGCGCTCACGCCTGGGCCGTAAGGCGGCCACTTCGCGAGGCAGGCGCCGGCGCACGTGCTTGTGCCGGCAGAATCGTGCGTGAAGGTGTAAAGGGTCATGCCGTTATGGTCCGTAAGGTATGCGCCAAGCGTCGGGCTGGTCGCCTGGCCGAAGTAGG
>DAICZV010000046.1 GCA_027310975.1 bacterium | reverse complement strand
TCGGTGGGCTTTTGCGTCAAAAAACAAAATAATGAAACTAAACGATGCAATAAACCTGTACCTGGGTTCTCGCCATCAGACGCGAAAATCAAAGACGGTTACGATGGATTTTATGCACCTCTCAGATTTCATGTTCTACATGAGGGATACGGACCGGGAGGTTGAATCAATCACCCTCGAAGAATGCGAAAGCTGGTTGGCGCTAGTGAAAGAGTTGGGATACGACGACAACACTCGAATAAAAAAAGCGTTAGCGCTTAAACTGTTTTTTGAGCATATGTTTCGCCGCCGCATCTCAATCGGTTTTGATCCGGACTTAATACCTGTGCCAAGAAAGATATTCAAGTTTCCACGGGTGGCGACGGAGGATCAATACAAGCGGCTTCTCGCTGCCGTGAAAGATGAGGGGAAGTGTGGCGAGATCACTTACGCGGTGCGAGATAAAGCGATCATCATGCTTATCCACGACACCGGAGCAAGAAATGGAGAGATCGCTTCGCTCGACATGGACGACATCGATCTGGGCAGGAAGTCGGCGCGAATCAAGACGGAGAAGTCGCGCGGCGAAATTCCATTCCGGGAAATCTTTTGGAGCCGCGAGGCGAACGAGCAACTTAAAAAGTGGGTCGCCGTCCGTGAGAAGTTTATCGCGACGATGGAGCTGGAGGAACCGAAGGCCGTGTTCTTTGGGATCAAGGCCGGAAGCGGCGCCTCGAACTACTCGGCAAAAGGGAAGCGGTTGCAGGTCAATTACGTTTCCGAACTGTTCCGCAAATACTCGAACAGGGCGCAGTTGCCAATCATCAACCCTCATTCCTTCCGGCATTTGTTCGGGCGCGATCTGGCGAAGAAGAAGGCGAACAACTTCGTCATATCGAGCATGATGGGACACGCTCGGGTTGAGAGCTCGTATCCGTATACGATGCTTTTTGGGAAGGATCGGGAAGACGCTTATAGGAGTTTAAGGGGAGAGTAGCTTTTTCAAAGCATGTCATAGAGGGTGATTTATCCACAGCCGACGTTTCAGCACGACCGGTGGCTGTGCTATTATCAAATTGCAGCTTAAAACTTTTAGTAATTGATGGTTTCCACGTTTTTTAAATTATGCGAGCCACGGTGAGAAGTATGGGAATCAAGGTGGTTGATTAGGCCACTAACGCCCGAGTTTACATCCGCAAGAACAGCTGGTAATCTTACACCAGCTGTTTTTGTTAAACTTATAAGCAGGAGAATGCCATGGGAAAAGCTTTGCTAGTAAATCTAGAGGGTCCCGACGGAGTCGGTAAGACCACGCATAGCATCATGCTAAAAGATGCACTCGCCGAGAAGGGAATTGAGGCTGTGATAGACCATGAACCGACGAGCGGCGATTTCGGCCGGATGATAAAGATAATCTTGAACAAACAGACGACCGCTCAAGATTTCATCGTTGAAACCCAAAAATGGTTTCGCAGGTCCATGGAAAGCTGTTTCACCGAGAGCATAGTGGTCAATCATTATTACGATGAGCTGCGAATCCGGGCGGACGGCATTTTGCGTTTGCTGGAGGCCGGCAAGCGCCTGACCGGACTGGATATGCAATTTCTGTTCTTCTTGGATAGGTTCTTTGACATCCGCGATGCAATAAACCCCAGCTTGGAAAAGGGGGTATGGGTTATCGCGGATAGGTACAGTCTTTCATCCGGCGCTTATGGTTTCGGTCAGCACGATATTCCGGTCGCGGAGACGTTCGCTTTGGAAAGCAAAGTGCTCTCCGGGATCTATCGTTATCCGGACGTAAAGATATACCTGGACCTTCCGGCCACGAAATGCTTAGAGCGCCTTAAAAAGGCAGGTCGGGAAGTGGACATATTTGAAACGCTTTACGGCCTGGAAAAGACGACCCAGGGATATAAGCAGGCTATTGCCTTGAAGGAAGATGAAGGCGGCATGACATTCATCGTTGACGCCGATCAATCCATAGACGTTGTTTTCCAGAGCGTCTTGGCCTGCGTGCGGAAGGTCTTTAAATTTAATTTTGAGACCGCTCCAATATAGTTGCGCGTTCTCACAACAACCGCCGCCCCGTTATTTTTCCGGGGCGCCTTTTTTTTCTGGTTTCTCCTCCTGTTTTTGGATATGTCCGGATGCCTCCATCTCGCGGTAGACGGTTCCGAGGACGCCGTTCACGAATTTGGGGGAGTTCTGGCCGCCATAGTTCTTGGCGATCTCTATCGCTTCGTTGATAGCGACCTTCGGCGGAACCTCGTTTTGGTCGGCGTACATCAGTTCGTAAAGGCCGATCCGGAGAACGTTGCGGTCAATGATGGCAATCTGGTTCAATGGCCATTCCGGGGCGACGCGAATTATGGTCGCATCCAGGTCTTTCAGGTGCTCAATGACCCCTTTGGCGATGCGCCAAACGAAATCCGGCTCGTCTATGCCGGGCCCGAACTCGTTCAAATTCCTTTCAATGACGGTCGTGAGGTCGGTTTCGCGGCCGTAAAAATCCCACTCATAAAGGGATTGCAGAACGATCGTTCTTGCTAAGTGGCGGGTCGCCATGGTTTTTAAAAATTCTGATAACCGCGCTCCCTCAGGGATTACGGTTCCTCTGCTACTTTGCGCTCGGCGCCGCTTTCGGCTTGGCGCCTGATTTTACATACGTGCCGCAGTTCGGGCAGATCCGATGCGGCAGGGTCGGGCCTTTGCAGGTCGGGCAAACCACCACGTTCACTTTTCTGAGCGCGAGTTGGGACCGCCTGCGGCCGACCTTGGACTTGGAATGATGCTTTGTAGGTACGCCACCCATAGTTCTTTAATATTAGGACAACTTATTATTCGTGTCAATTTTTAGCCCTGTGGCTATTATTATGTCTCTGGCCCGAATTTGCAATTCACAATTTTCAATTTTAAAATAAACCTTGACCGTGTACTGAATTTGAAAATTAATTCATAGATTTCAAAATTTTCATTGCAGATTTCGAAATTTGTCTGTCGAATTTGCAAATTCAGACCTCAAACTATAAATATACATATATTTGAAGTTTGATGTATGAATTTTAAAATTCGATGGATTTGAAGATTCGACGGAACATATATATGTTTATTTTAAAAAAACTTATGTAATTTTAAAAAAACGCTTTTTAAATCGAAAATAAGCCAAATTTACCTGTCT
>DAICZV010000045.1 GCA_027310975.1 bacterium | reverse complement strand
ATATAGTATTTGGTATTTTGTATTGAGTACGAAAAAACCGCTATCAAGCGGTTTTTTTTAATTTCTTTTGACGGTGACGAGCGGGCCGGCTTTTTGGATGATGGTTTGGAGGTCGTTTTCCTCGACGGCGCCTTCTTCAATGACGACGGGGTTTTCCTGGACGCGCCGGGAAGCGGCGTGGATGGTCCGGCCGCCCCCGATATGCAAAATCACATGGCCGATGCCCTGAGGGAAATTGCGGTTATAAAATCCCTGCGTGCCGTGGAGGAAAAGCAGGTCGCCGGGTTGGATATCTTTGAGTTCAACCGCTTCGCCCTTCTCGGCCTGGAGAATGGTGCTGCGGGGGAGTTCTATGCCGGCCTCTTTGAATATGTATTGGATGAAGGAAGAGCAGTCAAAAAAATCCGGGGCCTCCTCCGGTTTCGCGCCGTACTTGTACGGCTTGCCGATAAGCCCTTTCGCGAGCTCAACTATCTTATTTTTCTGGATATCCGTCATTATTTTGTCGGGCTGCCGGGAATCGAACCCGGTCTGCGCGCACCCCATGCGCGTGTACTACCACCATACTCCAGCCCGATAGCTGCCGTTATATTTACCCCGTTCAATCGCGAAGCGATTGTGCGGGGCTATGGCCAATTGCTTGATTAGTATCTGATATACTGTATAAAGTATCAAGTATCCCGAACTTTTAAAACGAGGAGGAGACATGAATAATATTCCGCCTGGCCGCCAAGCCCCTTGGGAAGGGGAAGACGAGCCTGTCCCTGATAAGGACAAGGAAGTCGTTAAAAGCGATTCGCACATCCGCCAAGACGATGATGATGATATCGGTCCATTCGTCCCTCCGGTCGGAGGCATCGCTGAATAACGGCCGCGCACAAAAACACCCCATCAAAATGGGGTGTTACTTTTAGGTATCTCTTATTTTGCGGCGGTTGCCCGGGTAAGCGTCTTCAAGCACTTCACGCAGACGAGCAAGCGCTTTTTATTGTTCAAAAGCCGCGTCCACTGGAGGTTGGCCTTCTTTTTGGTTGAGTTCGTCGGATTAAATTTTCCGCGGAGCTTTATTCTTGTCCCGCCCATCTGGTAGGACTTTCCGCATTTGGCGCACTGTCTCATAACAAAGTAAGAATAAGGGATTCAATGCCGAATGTCAATATCCGTGCTGGATATTGCGGCGTAACCTTGACTCAAATTAGCTATTATTGTATTCTGCAAACCGGTTTCTTTTAAAAAGCTTGGGGCAAAAAGCGCCCAAGATGAAGGGTAAAACCTTCAAAATATCGGAACAAAACAAAAAGGAGGAAATGTGAAAAAGTTGATAAGTTTCTTCGCAGTCGTGCTTATTTTAATAAGCTCGCCACTTGCCTTTTCGCAAACGGTGACCAGCAACGGGTAT
Organism: bacterium; assembly: GCA_027310975.1. Classification (GTDB taxonomy): domain Bacteria; phylum Patescibacteriota; class Minisyncoccia; order UBA6257; family GWB1-50-10; genus JAMCRC01. Next base: position 1,921 of record DAICZV010000045.1, on the reverse strand, counting down.
GCAATTCAAGCGCAAAACCGAATTGTAAACTCAAACTGGTGGATCACAATTCCACTGTACCTGAACGGTGCTGTCGGACAGTCCATCGAGGGATTGGACGTCACCATAACGTACCCTTCGCCACTTCAGTACCAGTACGGAGAATACGTGGCGACATGGAACTTCCCTTCCGATTGGTGGTATTCTGGAGCTTACGTAAGTGCATCACAGGACACGATGCACTTTGCTCTCATGGGAGGATCATTCAGTTTCAGCCAGATATATTTGGGGACGTTTCCATTACATATCAGTAATCTTCCACAAGGTCAGACAGTCCGGTTGGGTATCTCAGCGCGTGTTGCCGAGAATATCGGCGGGAAAGACACCCTAATCTACGTTCACTACTCTGGCGGGTACATCACCGGCGGGCCGAACGTGCTTCCCGGAGACGCTGACGGTGATGGACAGTATACGCTTCTGGATCCGCTGAAAATTCTGGAGATTGCTACCAGCCAATCTCCTGCATCTGCGATTGATTCTCTTCGCTCTGACGTATCCGGTGACGGGTATATCACTTCATGGGATGCATATGAAGTGCTGATGCGAACGGTGTACCCTTACTGGACTTTCGAGGTTCTTCAAGGAAACTATAGTGGCGCGAAAGGTAGTACGGTGCAGGTGCCTGGCACGAAGACGCCAATAGCAATCCAGCTAACCGAAACTAATGGAGGGGTTGAAGTGTCCCTTCCGGATAGCGTTAGCATCAGCTGTGCTGACCTGTCATTTTCTTCCGCAGTGGAGGTTGATAGGAACATCTCTCAAAACGGGATGTTCGAGACAAACTCGAACGGCAACCAGATCAGCTTGATAGCAAAGGGCGGCAGTATCGGCGGTCAGATTGGCTTTATACCGAACACGCGCGCTAAGGATGTCGTGGTGAAGGGGACGGTTGATAACGGCACACGGATAACGGTGGTGGATCAAACGGTCACCGCCGTGACAAATCGCTCGTCTGCGCCAAAGGATTTTTCCTTAGCACAGAATTATCCGAATCCGTTCAATCCGGCGACGAAAATATCCTACGCCGTTCCCAAGACGAGCAAGGTTCTGCTTAAAGTGTATGATCTGCTTGGTCGGGAAGTAGCGACGCTAGTGGACGGTTTTGTGTCCGCCGGCCAACATGAAGCCATATTTAATGGCTTATCCTTGCCGAGCGGTATGTACCTGTATCGCTTGCAAGCCGGCAGCTTCTCGAAAACCGAGAAGATGATACTCATAAAGTAAAGTTTAAAAAGACCCATCGGCAAAAAAGTCGATGGGTCTTATTATTTTCAGAATTTATCCGAGTACTGTCTGTTTGTAGCTCTGCGTCGTGAAGTCAAACTGGTAATAATCGGCCGAAGACGGAGCGCCGACCTGGAGGATAATGGGGTTGGTGTTCGGAGCCGTTTTGAAAACCGCCGTGCCGGTCGTGACGCCCTGGGGCGGCATGGAGCTCCAATTGCCGGTCGTGGAGACGACCGTTTCGTTATTTCCGGAGAGGTTCACGATTTGGAGGAAGTCCGACGGGTTCAAAGCGCTGTAGCTCGTCGCCTGATTGGTATAGGCCTTGAGACTGACGGTCACGGTGCCGTCGGCGGCCTGAGCCACGCTCGTTATCGTGATAGTCACGTTGGCCTGGGGCTGGAGCACGGGGCTCGAAAGAACGGTGAAGATTATGCCGGTCGGGATGGAAACCGCGCCGCCCGATGGGGTGGAAGTCGGAGTAGAGGATGGAGTTTGGTTGCCCGGCGTGGATGTCGCGGTGGACGTGGCAGACGGCTGGACGTTACCGGGCACGTTCAAAACGACCTGCTGGATGACGTTCAGTTGCCGGAAGATTACATAAAATCCGGCGAGAACGGCGACCGTGAGCACGATGAGGAATATATAAACGCCAGTA
>DAICZV010000044.1 GCA_027310975.1 bacterium | reverse complement strand
GTATAATTAATTATACTATGCAGTGAGATTAAGTCAGATCCAAGGATTGATCGTTCAATAGCTTAATTTTGAGACAGCGAGGATATTGCCCAACGCTGAAATTTTAATGAGCCCGTCCTCGTCGGTGCGGAGGACGAGAGCGCCGATATCCGCGAGGCGCGCGAGCGTTTCTGGAGCCGGATGGCCGTAAGAGTTTTTGCCCACTTCAACGACCGCGACCTGCGGCCGGGCGGCCGCCAGAAATCCAGGCGAGGATGAATATTTGGAGCCGTGGTGCGCGACCTTCAAAACGTTCACCGTCCCGCTCAATGCGGGCAAGAACGCCGCTTCCGTTCCGGAATCAATGTCGCTCGTAAAAAGCGCCTTCATCCCCCCGCCGGAATATTCCATGACCATGGCCGCAAGGTTCAAATCGCCGCTTTGGACCGCCGCCGCGTTCGGCCAGACGACGGAAAGTTTATTGTCCCCGGATAAAATGGAATCGCCGGATGAAAGTTCCACCTGCCGTACGTTACGCGCCTTGAGCGCCTGAAGAAGATCGCCGTAGGCCGCGACGCCGGTCGTCATTCCGTTCCCGATAAAAATGCCGACATCGTAACGCCGCAGAACGTCAATGAGTCCGCCGTAATGGTCCAGCTGGGGATGCGTCAGAATGACCGCGTCAATGTACCGGTCGCGCGGTCCGAGGATGGTTCCGAGCGAATCCAGGACTGCTCCGCCCGGCGGCCCGCCGTCCACGAGGACCTTCGCTCCTCCCTGGAGCACGATGAGTTCGCTGTCGCCTTGGCCCACGGGCAAGAAATAAACGGCGGCCCGGTCGGCTTGAACGGAAAATATTCCGGAAAGCAGAACAACGTCGGCGATGATGCCGAGCGCCAAGGCGCTCAAGGCGCGCTTTTTGTTATCTCTGATCTTATCCTCTATTTGCTTGAACATTGCTGTGAGCCCTGTTCCACCAGATTATGAACCCGGCGATGGCTGCATAATAGATTAACGCGAGCACCCACCCGGGCGCCGGCAGAGCCGGAAACGGCAACCGGCCGAAAAATTCAATGACGCCAACCTCAAACCTGAGGAGTGGCCAGACAAAAAGCCCGACAATGGAGGCCAGGAAGGATGAGACGAACGACAGCCCCGCGAGGGCAAAGCTCAAACCCATCGTGAGAGGCACGAGGCCCAAGACCAGGATGTTTGAAACAAGCGAGACCGGCGAAAAGCCGCCGAAGTTTGTCACAAGCACCGGCAAGACCATTGCCTGAGCCGAAGCGGTCGTGAAGAGATTTCCCCGCCAGGCCAAAAACCCCGGCTGGCCGGAATATTTAAAAACCCCCTGGAGGACGGGCTCCAAATAGACCAATCCGATGAGCGCGAGGAACGAGAGGATGAACCCGACGTCAAAGACAAGGACCTGCGGATTTACCGCGACCATAACGAGGCCAGCGAGCATGATGGCATTCCTTACGTTAAAGAGCCGGCCGGCTTCCCTGGCGAGAAGCAGGATGAACCCCATGATTGCCGCGCGCACGACGGAGGCCTCCGCGCCGGTCATAAGGACGAAGGCGACGATGAGGAGCACCGTGAGGATGACCGCGGCGCGCCGGCGGCAAAAGAGCAGAAAGAGCGCCATGGCGTAAGTGACAATGACCATGATGTTGTACCCCGATAGGGCGACGAGGTGCGTCGTGCCGCTTCCCTGCATCGCCTGGTTGAAGGCCGCGGAAAAACCGCCGCGTTCGCCGACGGTGAGCCCGGCGGCCAAGGCCGCCTCCGCGGCGGGCAGGGCCCTGCTCAAAGCGCCGACGATGGAACCCTTAAAACCGTACAGCCAGGCCATGACGGGCGAACCCCGGCCGGTCGCGGCCAGGGATGTTTGCGGAAAGCTCATCGTGCCCAAGACGCGCTCTTTAAGCAAATAGTTCGCATAAGACGCTGGCGCCGGACTTTTTATCTCGCCCGTCACGTTCAAAACATCGCCGTAATGGCGTTCCGGATACCGCGGCAGTTTGGCGAGAATGCGGGCGCCGCCTAAGTCCGGCACTTTCAAAACCACGTCCAGGCTTCCGCCGGAAATCCGCGGATCGGCATCCACCGTTCCGACGAATGACGTTTTCGCGTTAAAAGGCACCGGCAAATCTTGCAATCCCGCGACTGAAGCGCGGCAATAGATTGCTCCTGCGGTTACAAGCAGCGAGAGAGCGCCGAGCGCGAGGAATCGGCGCTCTTTTTTCCGCACCCACATCAACAAAAAAGCGGCCATTAAAACCGCGTTAAACACCAGGATCCATATGTTCAGGTCCAAGCTGGCCCCTCCCACTCCTCCAAGGAAGAAGAGTGCCGCGAAAAAGAAATACTCCCCCGGCGGCATCACTTGTATTTTAGCACTTGGGAATAAAAAACCGCCCTAAAACAGGGCGGTTTCTAAAACCTTGGCGAGGCGTTGAAACAAATCCAACGTCCACTTGATCAGTATGACCTTCATTGGCGCGCCATTTGAACGCACCAAACCATTACGGACTTCCACGTCGTTCCAGCGCGTCATACGTCTCTCCTTTTTTAAGGTGGCTATAAACTACGTACTCCTAATGGCCAGCGTCGTCAATGTGCGCTTATGCGATGACCCCGCCGCCGAGCATTTCCTTGCTCTTGGAATAAAAGACGGCCGACTGGCCCTTGGCCACGAATTTGACCGGCTCCTTGAATTTTAATCTGACGACATGCGATGCCGTTAACTGAAGCTGGGCAGGAAATAGCGGCTGGCGGTAGCGGACGCGAGCCATCACTGGTATTTGGTATTTAGTATTTAGTATTTGGTATGCCTCCGATGAAATAAAGTTTACATCCGTGATATCAATCTCGTTGCGGAAGAGGGCGGGATTATCATCGCCTTCCGCGACGACGACGGTATTAGTCGCGACATCCTTTTCGGCCACGTAATACGGCTTCGTCGCCGTGCGGCCCTTAATCCCCAGCTCTCTGTTCTTTGTTCCCAAATTCAATCCGTGCCTCTGGCCGATGGTATAGAACTCCGCGCCGGCGTGTTGGCCGATATGCCGGCCGTCCACCGTCACCACCTCGCCCGGTCGCGATTTTATATAGTCCTTCAAAAAATCTTCCAGCGACACCTGGCCCAAAAAACAGATGCCCTGCGAGTCCTTCTTCTCTGCCGTCGGCAGGCCCGCTTTGCGCGCGATCTCCCGCACCTCGGGCTTTGTATATTCGCCTATCGGAAAAAGGCAGTGCGCGAGTTGCTTCTGCGTTAAGGTCCACAAAAAATACGACTGGTCCTTGTTTTTATCCACCCCTTCTAACAAAGAAAAGGGGGCGCCGGGATTCTCTCGAGAGAAGCTCTCGGAGGAGGAAAAGCTCGGTTCCGCCGCAGGCGGATTTTTCGCCGAGAGTGCAGCGGGCGCTCACCGCGGTTCTAGAAAGAGAATCCCGACGCACCCTGACATAGTGCCCGGTCGCCACATAATCCGCACCCATGGCGAGCGCCTTGTCGTAGAAGAGCCCGAACTTTATCTCTTTGTTGCACATTACGTCCGGGTTCGGCGTTTCCCCTTTGGCGTACCCCTTAACCATATAGTCCACCACCTTTTTCTTGTAATCCTCCTCCGTGTCCCAGACATAGAAAGGAATGCCGATATGCTCGGCCACCCGGCGGGCGTCCTCGGCATCCCGCTCGGCGCACCCGTCCAAGTTGTATGAGCGCAGAAAAACGCCGGTCACGTCGTAACCTTCTTTCTTGAGCAAGTAAGCCGCCACGGATGAATC
>DAICZV010000043.1 GCA_027310975.1 bacterium | reverse complement strand
CGGCCCAGGAAACGCCTCGGCTGGAGAACCCCTTATGAAGTCTTTGGTGTCGCACTTGAAGGTTGAATTCGCCTTTTATGTATTTGACAAAATATGCATAGTGTGCTAGTATCTAATCAGAAACTTGAGGCAGCGAACAGGCAAATGGACGCCCCCGAACTAACGACGGTGCGTACCAAGCCAGAATTCTATAGGTGCCTGATGAAACATTTTTATTAGGTACTCCATGCCGGAAAAACCGGCAGGATTACATTGCGGGCCACCCGATACAAATTTCAGTGCAACATGCGCTAAATTTGTACCGGGTGCATTTTTTTATCCAAAATTCCGATTGTACGACCTCTATCTTGTACAGAACTAGCTCGTACAATCACATAAAAACAGCGGGTGAAATGGCGGTGGTATAATTAATTATACCAAGCATAAATTAACCCTCGGTTGAAGAGGGGTTTTTCGTTGTGTGGCGGCTGGTTTTTTGGCGGTTGACAGAATATGATAGCGGTGCTACAATTTAAACGTTATTTGAAAATCAAATAATGCAGTGAAACGAACGAGCTGATAAGAAACGGCTCCTAAGGATCGCTGGTTCTCCAAACTCCGGTCCGCAAGAACGGACTTGAAACGTCGCGGTCAAAGAAACGCCGTGCAAGGAGGAAATATGCAATATGCAAATTATGCGGCCGATGCTTTATTTAATGTATTACTCGCTGCATGCGCATTCTTCTTGGTAAAATCACTATTGCGCGAAAGAATGCTGAAAAAACTTACCGGATTGCGCTATAGCGACATATCCGACGAGTCCGGCAAACAGATCGCCCAGCCGTTGATTTATAAGGTGCTTCTGGGGCTAGCCATTGAGGCCAAGTATGCCTTTGACAGAGAGGATTCCGAGCGACGATGGAACCTGCGTGAAATGGCACCCGAACTTTTTGAATCGCAATTCGTAGCCATGACGGATGACCAAGCAAGTCGCAAAATCCAGGAAAAATTGAAAGCCAGAAACGAGTTTGAAGCCATGCATATGACTAGACTGAAAGAGGACCATAAAAACAGTCAAAGGCGAAAGGCCACTTTTTGGAAAGCTCACAACCTATTCAAATGGTATGGCTTCACGACTCAAGAGCACATCACCGATTATTATCGCTAAATCACAAATTCAGACGCAAAGACTACGGGAAACGGGAGGTGCGGTGTCCAAGACCACGCTGAACGCTTCCTCCTCGCGGGAGCCGCTCGGTATGAGCCGCAACGTAGGAGTCATCATCGGGTTCAAGCAATGCTTGGCCCGATTTTTTTATCCAAAATATCAAGCCGCGGTCAGTTATCCAGGCGACCGCAGGAATAAGGTGATAGAAGAACGCATTGTGCTAGCTATTCTTCATAAAGGAAGTGGTAACACAATGCCAAATCTCAGCTCACACGCAGTTAACTGACTTATTGAAATCCGGCGGGTTTTATACTAAACTCGGCTCATACCCCCTTAGGAAGGAGAACCGAGGGGACATTTCTGTATGAAGGATAAGATAATCATCAAGGGTGCCAGGGAACATAATTTAAAGAACATCAACCTGGAGATACCCCGGGACAAGATGGTCGTTTTTACGGGGCTTTCCGGTTCGGGCAAGTCCTCTTTGGCTTTTGACACCATCTTCGCCGAAGGCCAGCGGCGGTACATTGAATCGCTTTCGGCCTACGCCCGGCAGTTTTTGGGGCGTCTGGACAAGCCCGACGTAGACGAGATAGAGGGATTGTCGCCCGCAATTTCCATAGACCAAAAGCACCACAGCGCGAACCCGCGCTCCACGGTCGCAACGATAACCGAAATTTACGATTACCTTCGGGTACTTTTCGCGCGCGCCGGCAAGCCCTTTTGCCCTATCTGCGGCCGGGAGATAAGGAAGATGACGAACGACGAGATCGTGGACGTCGCCGTTCAGATATCCGACGAGAACGCCGAACGCCGGAACTTTATCATCCTCGCGCCCGTCGTGCGCGGCCGGAAGGGGGAGTATTACCAAATGCTCTACGACTTTTTGAACGCCGGATTTTCGGAGGTGCGGATAGACGGCAAACTCCAGAGCTTAAGGGAGCGGATAGAACTTTCGCGTTACAAACAGCACACCATAGACCTTGTCGTGGACCGCTTGCCGGCCGGCGTGGACTTCACTCAAAAGGACAACCGCACCCGCCTTGCCGAGGCCATTGAAACGGCCTTGAAGTACGGCCATGACGTCGTCACTCTTATCACGGACAAAGAGACGTCTTTGTCGGCAAAATTCACATGCCCGGCGGACGGATTTTCTTTTCCCGAGATAGAGCCGCGCCTCTTTTCGTTCAACAGCCCTTTCGGCGCCTGCGAGACCTGCCATGGCCTCGGCACCGAGGATATCTGGTCGGACAAGATTTGCCCGGCCTGTTTGGGCAAGCGCTTGAAGCCGGAGGCCTTGAACGTGCTTCTTGAAGGTAAGAACGTGAGCGACGTGGTGGATATGTCCGTGAGCGAAGCGGAAACATTCTTCGCCAAGCTGGAAACCAGGCTCGGCAAGCAAAAGAGCTCCCAGGCCATCGCCGAGGTGCCTTTGCGGGAGATAAAAAGCCGCCTGCGCTTTATGGCCGACGTGGGTTTGGAATATCTGACGCTCGGCCGGAAGGCGGGCACGCTCTCGGGCGGCGAATCCCAGCGCATCCGCCTGGCTTCCCAAATCGGCTCGCGCCTCGTGGGCACGCTCTACATTTTGGATGAGCCGACGATCGGCCTGCACCAAAGGGACAACGAAAAGCTCATCAGGACGCTTTTGGACCTGCGGGACCTCGGGAACACCATCCTCGTCGTTGAGCACGACGAAGAGACCATCCGGGCGGCCGATTACCTGGTGGACATCGGCCCGGGGGCGGGCGTCCACGGCGGCCACGTGACGGCGGCGGGGCCTCTGCCGGCCATCCTCAAAGACCCGAAACAGGACTCGCTCACGCTGGAATATCTGCGCGGCAAGCGCTTCATCACCACTCCCAAAGAGCGGCGGAGCGTCGGCAAGCACCACGACTACCTGCGCCTCAAGGGGGTGAACGCCAATAACCTGAAAAAACTGAACGTGGAGATACCTCTCCGGCGCCTCGTCGCCGTGACGGGCGTTTCCGGCTCCGGCAAAAGCACGCTGGTCTACGACGTGCTTTACAAGGCCTTGGCGAACAAATTTTCCGGCGCGCACTACAAGCTCGGCACTTTCGGCGACATTACCGGATTGGAATACATAAACCGCGTCATCAACATTGACCAGTCGCCGATTGGCCGCACGCCCCGGTCCAACCCCGCGACCTACGTCGGGGCCTGGACGTTCATCCGGGAGCTCTTTGCCTCAACCGACGACGCCCGCGTGCGCGGCTACAAGCCCGGGCGCTTCAGCTTCAATGTGCGGGGCGGCCGGTGCGAGAACTGCGAGGGTCACGGACTCATCGCCATTGAGATGCACTTCCTGCCCACGGTCTACGTGGAATGCGAGGTCTGCCGCGGCAAGCGCTTCAACCGCGAAACGCTGGAGGTTAAATACCAGGGGAAGAACGTCTACGAAGTCCTCAAGATGACCATTGAAGAAGCGACTAAGTTTTTTGAGGACATTCCGTGGCTTTATGATCGGCTGAAGATACTGGACGAGGTCGGCCTCGGGTACGTTGAGCTCGGCCAGTCGGCGACGACGCTTTCGGGCGGCGAGGCCCAGCGCATCAAGATCGCGGCGGAACTCGGCAAGCGCGACACCCGGCGGACCATCTACCTTTTGGACGAACCGACGACCGGTTTGCACTTCGCCGACGTCCAGAACCTTTTGGACGTCCTGAACCGCCTGGTGGACCGCGGCAATACCGTGGTCGTCATTGAACACAATCTGGACGTCATCAAAAGCGCCGACTACGTCATTGACCTCGGGCCGGAGGGCGGGGAGAAGGGCGGTCAGATAGTCGCCGCGGGCACGCCGGAGGATATTGCGAGAAAGGATGGAAGTTATACCGGGGCTTACCTGAAAAAAGTCCTTAAGAGCTAAGAGCTTTTTAA
>DAICZV010000042.1 GCA_027310975.1 bacterium | reverse complement strand
ATATAAAAAGATTTTGGTCTGATTTAACTGGAATCCCTATGAAAAATTTCGGTAAAAGTTATATTAAACCGCTCAGCAAGGGCTACAAGAAACACAACCTTTATTACGGAACTATAAGAGTTGAGGCACCAAAGAGCGGCAATTATACCCACCGGATATATGGATGGATTCGAGCTGTCCTCAAAGACAGAAACACAGAAGTAGAAAAGATAGAAAGGAAGTGGATTCGGTTGACTAAAACCAATCGACCGGTAAACTTATAAGCGACTATCCACCCCTAGCTCAATTGGTTAGAGCAAGCGCCTCTTAAGCGCAAGGTTCTGGGTTCGAGTCCCAGGGGGTGGACAAATATAACTTTAAAAACTTCCCGAAACGCGCTAGAATATGCGGCAAATGGGCGCTCTTACTCCGGAAACGCCGCTCGCCGAGGTCCGCAGCATCGGCGCCCGGTTCGGAGCGAAGCTCAAGCGCCTGGAGCTTCAAACCGTCCGCGACCTTCTTTTCCACTTCCCCGCCCGGTACGAGGATTTTTCCCGGATCTACGACATCGCGGACCTCATTCCCAACCAGGAAGCGACCGTCCAGGCGCGCGTGGACGAGATAGACGGCCGCCGCGCCTTCCGCCGCAATCTCTACATCGTGGAAGCCCTCATATCGGACGAGACCGGCTCCATCCGCGCCGTCTGGTTCAACCAGCCCTACGTCCGCAACGTCTTACAGCCGGGGCGCACCTTCAACTTCTCCGGCCGCGTCACTCAATCCAAGACCGGCGAGATCCATTTCGCGAGCCCGACTTATGAATCGGCGGAGGCGCTCGGAGAGACCAAGCACACCGCCCGCATCGTGCCGGTCTATCCCGAAACCAAAGGACTCACCTCCAAAGGCCTGCGGTTCATGGTGAAACCCGTCCTGGACGAATTGAAAGCCCTCCCCGATCCGATACCCGGCGCTATCCTCGCGAAGAACGGACTGCCGGACCTCATGACCGCGCTCCGCGATATCCATTTTCCCGGCACGCTGGACGAGGCGTTCCTTGCGAAAAGGCGTTTCGCTTTTGAGGACCTGTTTTATCTTCAGCTCTACAACCTCGGCCAGAAAATCGCCCTCTCCGAAGAAAAGGCGCCGGAAATAAAAGTGGACCTGCCGTTTGTCAAGGACCTCTTAGGCCACCTGCCATTTGAACTTACCCCGTCCCAAAAACAGGCGCTGTGGGAGATATTGAAGGACATGGAAGCCGTTCGGCCGATGAACCGGCTTCTTCAGGGCGACGTCGGTTCCGGCAAGACGGTTATCGCCGCGATTGCGGCTCTTTCCGCCGCCCACGCAGGATACCAGGCGGTCCTTATGGCGCCGACCGAGATACTCGCCCGCCAGCATTATCTGACGCTCCGAAAATTCTTCCCCGAATGGGAAGGCGGCGTCGCGCTCGTCACCGCTTCCGACCGGCGGCTCTTCTACGGCCACGGTTTGGAAAGCGCGGTGGCCAAAGAAAAAGCCGTCGCCGAAATCGGCTCCGGCCGGGTAAAAATCGCTCTCGGCACGCAGGCCCTCATCCAAAAAGGTATTACCCTGTCCGACCCGGCGCTCGTCATCGTGGACGAGCAGCACCGCTTCGGCGTCAAGCAAAGAGCCCTGCTCGTGCGCCAGACGGGAGACAAAAAACGGGAGATCCCCCATTTTTTGAGCATGTCCGCGACGCCTATTCCCCGCACGCTCTCGCTCACCCTCTTCGGCGATCTGGACATCTCGCTCATATCGGAGATGCCCAAAGACAGGAAACCGATAATTACCAAGGCAGTCGGACCGGCCGACCGGGCGAAAACCTACACCTTTATAAAGAGCGAGGTCCGCAAAGGACGCCAGGCCTTCGTCGTCTGTCCGCGCATTGAGCCGAAAGAAGAGGTTTCCACGGCAGAGATCCAAAAACTGGAGCTTAAATCCGTGAAGGAAGAGTACGAAAAGCTTAAGACGAAGATATTCCCCGACCTCAAGATTGCGATGCTCCACGGGCGGCTTAAGGCCGCCGAAAAAGAGGCAACGATGCGCGATTTTGCGGAAGGCCGGACGGACGTCATCGTCACGACGGCCGTCATAGAGGTCGGCGTGGATGTGCCGAACGCGACCATAATGATGATAGAGGGCGCCGACCGCTTCGGCTTGGCCCAGCTTTACCAATTCCGCGGACGCGTCGGCCGGGGCGAACACCAGTCCTATTGCTTCCTGATGTCCGACACTCCCTCGCAAACGGTCAACGCCCGCATCAAGGCGATAATCGCGGCTAAAAACGGCTTTGAGCTCGCCGAACAGGATCTTAAAATGCGCGGTCCCGGGGAATTTTTGGGCAATTCCCAGACCGGCATGCCCGACCTCGCGATGAAGGCCATCCAAAATCCGGACCTTGTGAAGGAAGCGCGGGACGAGGCGTGGGATATTTTAAAAGACGACAAGAATCTGGCCCGCCATCCCTTCCTCAAAAAAGAGCTGGCCCGATTTACGGGCCAGGTCCATCCGGAATGATGTTAGGGAGCTCAGCTCCGTTACATTAACGGACTAAGGCGTGGAACTGCTTCTGCGTCTCTTCTATCACTTTGTTCTGGAGCGGCTCTATCTCTTCGGTCTTGAGAGTCCGGTCGGTTGAGCGGTAGATGATGCGGTAGGTGTAGCTCACTTTGCCCGCGCCGAACTTGGCCGCGTTCTCGTATTTATCCAAAAGCGAAACCTCTTCCACCAGGTCGCCGCCGATGTCGCGGATGAGGTCAAAATAATCATTGGGCGTGAACGAGGAGTCCACGACGAAGGAGATGTCGCGCGTGATGGGCGGGTATTTGCTCACCTCAACGAACTTCTGGCCCAAACGGAGCTGGCGCGTCACGCGCGGGTCGTCTGACCATAAGAGGCGAATGTCTGGCAGGTCCATGCTAACAATGGCGAGGCGCTCCAATCCGAAGCCGAAGGCCCAGCCGGTGTAATTTGAAGGGTCAACGCCGAGCTTTTGAAGGACGCTCCCTTTCACCACGCCGCAACCCACGACCTCCACCCACTTGCCGCCGATCTCCACTTCCATCTCCAAAGAAGGATTGGTGTAAGGGAAGGTGTCTTTGTTGAGGCGGTATTTGACGTCCGGTCCGAAAACGGCCTTCGCAATCGCGCCCAGCGATTCTTCCAGCTCTTGCTGGCCGATAACCTTCACGGCCTTCGGAGCCAGATAAAATCCGTCTATCTGGTGAAAAACGTTCATGTGGCGCCGGTCTATCTCGTCCCGGCGGTAGACCTTGCCGAAGCTGAAAGCGCCCACGGGTTCGTTATTTTTAATGCGCTCCTTCACCCCGGCGTCCATCAAATAGTAGTACCACATGACGGTCGTGTGGGTTCGGAGTATGTTCTGGTCGTCGGCGTAATAGGTATCCGAACGGCTCCGGGCGGGATGGTCCGGCGGAAAATCAAAGAGATCAAAACTGATGTCGGCCGGCACGATCTCGGGGGTCTTTATAATATCCAAATCTTTGAAGTAGGGGCTGCGGATTATCCGGTCCACGATCTCGGCAATGGGACTTCCTTTCGTCCGCGAGAGGTCGGGCATTGAAAGGAAGCGTTCCATGCGCCTTCCGTCCGCGTCCGTCCGCCGCGCAATCTCTTCGCGCAATTTTTTCTCCTCGGGACTGTCTATAGTCATTTCTTTCATATTTTGGTGGCTGGGGTGGGAGTCGGACCCACGACCTTGGCGTTATGAGTGCCACGCTCTTACCAACTGAGCTACCCAGCCGTGTTAAAAAGATTATAGGTTCTGCCTTGTTTTTTTTCAAATTTGCTGATATCATACCGGCGCGGGGATGAGCAGCCCGGTCGCTCGTCTGGCCCATAACCAGAAGGTCGCAGGTTCAAATCCTGCCCCCGCAACAACTTGGAAAACCGCTTTGCGGTTTTCCTGCGTTTTAGAAACCCTCGGTTTCTAACGCTCGCTCCCGCTCGCTGTTTTCCGAAACGGGAGACCAAAGTGTTCTCCCGACCCCACTCCAGTTGCGGAAACCGCAACAAAATCTCCTATGTGCGGCAGGATTTGAACGGGGAAGGGGGCGGGAGAACAC
>DAICZV010000041.1 GCA_027310975.1 bacterium | reverse complement strand
TGTTTCGCCAGTTCCTCAACTTTCATCAGCTTGGATTCTTTCTCGTTGCGTTTCTTCAGCTCCACCTTCTCCTGCACCATCGTCTTGCTGCTCGCTATAACGCGGTACGGAATGCCGATGAGGTCGGCGTCAAAGAACTTTTCCCCGGCCGACATGTCCGGCCGGTCGTCGTAAAGGACTTCCACGCCGGCTGCAGAGAGCTCATTATAGACCCCGTCCGCGAATTTTTGAACTTCCGCCTCGTCCCCCAGCCGCAAGAGATGCGCCTGGTACGGCGCGACCGCCTCCGGCCAAATAATACCCTTCTCGTCGTGGTGAACCTCCACAATGGTGCCCATCAAACGGTCCACGCCGATGCCGTACGAGGCCATGATGACCGGCTTTTGGGCGCCGGTCTTGTCCTTGAAGTAGAGGCCCGCCGCTTCGGAGAACTTGGTGCCGAGTTTGAAAATATTCCCCACTTCCACGCTCTTCACCTTCTCCAAAACGCCGCTCTCGCACTTCGGGCAGCGCCCGCCTTTTTTGACCTCCGCGATCTCCGCATTCTGGGCGAAGCCGCACAGCCGGCAAAGGAGAGTTTCGTCCTCGCCCGCCGGCGTTTCCACCTGGAACTCGTGCGAAAAGTTTTTCGTGAAATCGCCGCCCGAGGCCTCGGTCACGTAGGCCTTTAATCCGCAGCGCTCAAAAACGTTCAAATAGGCTCGCTTGGACCGCTCGTAAAGATCTTCCAATGACTGCTCGTCGGCGTGGAAGCTATAAAGGTCCTTCATGATGAATTCGCGGCCGCGGATCAAACCCGACTTGGCTCGCGGTTCATTCCGGAATTTCATTTGAATTTGGTAAGCCGAAAGGGGCAGGTCGGCGTAAGAATTGATGATGCTCTTCGCAAGGGGCGCAATCACCTCTTCGTGCGTGGTCCCCAATCCGAATTCGTGGCCGCCCTCGTCCTTGAACTGGTACATTATCTTTTTCATCGTCTCCCACCGGCCGGTCGCGTCCCAAACCGAGCGCGGATGGAGGGCGGGCATGAGTATCTCGTTTGCGCCGAGGGCGTTCATCTCTTCGCGGATGATCGCCATTATCTTATCCAACGTGCGAAGGCCCAAAGGCATAAAAGAGTAAACCCCGGCCATGAGCTTCTGAACATAGTTCGCCCGGATGAGGTACTGGGCGTTTATCGCCACCTCGTCCTTGGGGAAGTCCTTTTGGGTCTTGAAGAAAGCTTTGGATTGCCTCATCGGAGCCATATTAGCAAAGAAAAAGGCCGTATGCAATTTTACCCCGTTAGAAGCAAAAAATGTTCATATTCTTGCATTGGGGTAAACTTTATAAAAATAGCCCACGCGAGATTAACTTCTCGCATGGGCTTCTAATGGGGTTGCTTGCGCACGGCCGATATTAAAATCATAACCCGACGACAATGGCGACAACGCCACTAACGCCGATGATGATTCCGGCAAGGGCCATAATTAGGCCACCGAAAAGTGTCACACCATCGCGATGGCATTGGCGTATTAATCTCCAGCCTGTGTGCATGATTGCTACACTGGTAATGATGAGGACTACGCCGATAGTTTTCATTCAACCTTCTCCTTTCTTACGGAAATTTCGGCGGACTGTCGGTAATCACCACCTTGGACTCGCCGTTGATAGCGACCCTGGAAATGTACACCGGACCGGTGTATCCGCTTGGAATTTTCCACTGATCTTTCGGCACCGCAACGGTCCAGACCAATGCAGTGGTTGCTATGTCCTGGTAAGTGGCATTTGAATTCTTGCCATAGACCAGCGCATTTACAGTATCCGTTCCAGAATAAGACAAAAGCTGATATTGGTTATAGCTGATATCCTGGATGGCCAATGGCAGACCAGCCGTGCTTGTGTATACCAAGGTGCTGATCAAATAGGCGGCCAGCAGGCAAAACACAACGAGCGACCAGACGGAACGTATCCACGCCCTGTCTTTCAACCACTGCTGCGGCGAGCCCAGAATAAGGGTTCCTACCATAGCAACTATTAAGATGATTATTAGTGCCGTAATCATCACTACCTCCTTTTAAGTTTGAAAATAACCGAAAACTCCTGAAATCAGCTCTCCTGACTTCAGCGAAGTTATATATCAAAAACCGCCGTTATGTCAATATAAACAACAGAGCTTCGGCTCACAGAAGCGCGGCTTCTATCACTATCTCCACTACCCTCTCCATCGGTAATCCGTAGGCTGCGGCGGATTTGGGGAGCAAGCTCCCTTCCGTGAGGCCGGGTATCGTGTTCACTTCCAAAACATATATCTTCTTGTCTTTCCCCAATATCATGTCCGTCCGAGAAAACCCGCGGCAACCCAGGGCGCGATGCGCCTGGAGGGCGATTTTTTGGAAGGCGGTCGCATACGACTGCGGCACCCGGGCCGGGGTTATTTCGAGCGCCCCCGTCGGCGAATATTTTTCATCGTAGTCAAAGAAGCTCCCCTTTTGCGGCACTATCTCCGTCGGCGGCAAGGCAAAGGCCGCGCCCGGGAGGCCAGAATCCAAAACGGCGCAGGTATATTCCCTCCCCGCGATGAAGGGCTCCACAATCAGGTCCGCGTTTTCGGCAAATCCAGAATCCAGCGCGTGGAAGAGCTCGTCGGGCGTCTTCGCTATCCGCACGCCGATGCTTGAACCGCCCCGGTTCGGCTTAACTATCCACGGCTTTTCCAGATACAGTTTCACCTTTTGCAATATCGCCGCCCGGTCCATTTGCCATGCCAAGCGGTGGAAAAGAAACGTCCGCGGCACGAGCAGGCCGTGGTCCGCAAGGTGCCGGAGCGAGATGAACTTGTTCATCCCCAAGGCGGACGAGGCCGCCGAAGAACCCGTATGGGGCAAGGGCATTATCTCCAAAAGATGCTGGACCGTGCCGTCCTCGCCGTAGGGGCCGTGCATCGCGATGAAGGCCAGATCGGCTTGGGCGCGGAGCGCTTCGTCGGCCATCGGCCATTCGCCTTTTTTGGAAATGACGAATTCAAATCCCTCGAACTTTTCCGGGTCCAGATGCTTTAAAACGTTCTGGCCGCTCCTTAAAGAAACCTCATGCTCCGGCGACGGCCCGCCCACGAAAATCGCCACTTTCTTGCGCCGTCCTTTATGGTCGTTTAGCTCTTTATTTATTTTGTTACCCGACATAAGAGTACCTAATTTTCAATTCTCAATTTTGCAATTTTCAATCAATTTTCAAACGTTTGAAAATTTTCAAATTGTACCTTCATTGTAAATTGAAAATTGGAAATTGGAAATTCCCGTCAGATGCTCCAGTTTAGAAAATGGCTCAGGTCGTGGGCCGTGACGAAGAGCATCAGAATGATGAGCGCGGCAAATCCCAGGCCGTTCACCCAATTCTCCACCGCGCGCGGCACGGGGCTGCCCTTAAGCTTTTCAATTACGATAAAGAGCGCCCGGCCGCCGTCCAGGGCCGGAAACGGCAGAAGGTTCAAAACGGCGAGATTAATGGAGATGAGCGCGAGAAGCTGGAGCAGATAGACGGCTCCCAAAGAAGTTACCTGCGAAGCGAGGAAGACGATGCCGACAGGGCCAGCCACGCCTTGGAGAGCCGCCCCGCCCGACGTGAAGAGGCCCACGACCAGCTGGTACAAACCGGCGAACGTTAGGCCGATGATGCTGCCGGTCTCAATGAATCCGTCGCCGAAGGCCCTAAAGAACCCTTCGGCCGGGAAACCCGCATCCGCCAAAGAAACCCCGAGCTCGCCTTGGTTGGGCGGGGCCGGCACGCGCTTCGCGACCGAAACGTTCAGCGTCTCGCTCCCCCGGCCAATCTCAAGCGCGATGTTATTTTCCGGACTCGCCTTCACCAGGCTCACGAAGGCGTTCACGTCCACCGGGTCGCTCAAGGTCTCGCCGTTGGCGTTTATTTTAAGTATCAAATCACCGCTTTTAAGTCCCGCCGATTCCGCCGGCGAACCGGGGATGACGCTCGCGACGATAAGATGCGACGGCGCGCCGATCATGAGGACGACGGAAAGGACGACCCATCCGAGGATAAAATTCATCAGCACTCCCGCCGCAACGACTATGAGCCGGTGCCAGGCCTTATGGCCGTTGAAGCCGACGTCGTTCCGGCCATCTTCGCTCTCGCCGTTTTCGCCGTATATCTTAACGAAGCCGCCGAAAGGCAGTGCATTTACGCTATAGAGCGTCTTTCCCATTTTTTTGCCGAAAAGCCGAGGCGGAAAGCCAATACCGAATTCGTCCACCGGAATTTTGAAAAGCTTGGCGGTAATAAAATGCCCGAACTCGTGCAGAAGCACGAGCACGGCCAAGCTCAATATCACTATCACCGTGATCATTTCTACCAGTCTAACAGAAATTTCCACCGGTCGCTAACGACCGCCAGTAAGGGAAAAACTAGTTGGGTACTTGAAACTTCTACTTTACCGCTAAGAAAACCGTCTCGCAGGCCGAGCGGGCATGGTTCCTGAGCCGCGTCGAAGGAGAGCGAGGCCGAGAGCGAGCGGCCAAACCACGCTGGGGTTT
>DAICZV010000040.1 GCA_027310975.1 bacterium | reverse complement strand
GCCTATATTATACAACTTTACTTATAAAAAAGCAAGTAATTAACTATTGACACGTAAACATTGGGTAATGCATAATAACAACAGTTGGTTTAAAAAGTGAGCAAAGACAAGGACATTATTGAAAGGAATGGTGTGAAATGGGAGCATTTGTTTGCGGTAAATTCCTAGACAAATATCTACTAGCCAACCGTTCTAGGCCGATTGGTATGACAATAGACGAAAATCTGTTTTCACAACTTAGGCAGATTTTCATAGATGGTTCCGATATGCCAGAATGGGCAACTATGCTTGTAGGAAAAATCGGCTACGACGCGCCTGACGCTCTAAAGCATCGATTGGACGAAGTGATTTATGTAAGAAATCAAGGAAGTTTTTCTTTCGGAAAAGCATCCTACGAAATAACTGAGAGATGCAATTATGATTGCAGGCATTGCTATCTAGGAAAGAAATCGCAAGGAGAATTGCCGTTGTTGAAAAAACTTGAGGTGCTGAGGATGATTCAAGAGTCCGGCGCTCTCTGGCTCCAGATAACAGGTGGAGAGCCGCTCGCCTCCAAAGATTTCGTTCCTGTATATCGTTTTGCATATGAACTGGGGTTTCTGGTCACGGTATCCACAAATGGCTCCCTACTTACACGGCCGATCATACAAGAGATGTTAACATCCCATCCTCCTTACAGGGTAACTGTTAGTGTGTATGGAGCCACCGATGCTTCTTATGAAGCTCTTACACAAACACCGGGCTCATTCCGTAAATTCTTGGGAGGATTGCATTGGCTGAGAGAACATAGTATCCAAGCGAGATTGAACATTATTGTGACCAGTTTTAATGAAAGTGAGCTGGAAGCAATGAAAATGATCGCTCAAAAGTTTGGGTTTGAGTATCACGTTTTCCCGAAATTATCACCGTCGCTGGATGGTGAGTCGTATCCACTTGAACTAACCGCGGAGTCTTGTCGGACATTAATAGCCAGTAAATCAGTCACGGGAACCAAATCTGGCCATTCGGCTAACAGATGTTCGGCTGGCAGAGACTTCTTCCATGTGAATGCTGTTGGGAAAGCGAGCATTTGTAAAATAGCTAGGGAACCAAACGTTGATTTGATCTCAGATGGCTTGGATGGCTTGCGACGATTACCGGCGATAGCTGATCGACTGCTACTTCCAGCTACAATTTGTACGACGTGTGAGCTTAGAAATTCCTGCCTAACCTGTACGCCCAAATTAGCTCTTAGCCGTAAGAGCGGAGTGGTACCGTTCTATGTCTGCAGGGAAATTTACAGCCGAAAATTACTTGACGAAAGGAGCGAGACCCATGCTTAGCGCAGTATTAGATTGGGTTCAAGTCGTCAATCTTGATGAACTTGAAAATTCCATTTGCTGTTCTTGCAATTCGGGTGATGACAACCCGCACAGTTGAACGGAATGGCTTGTGGCTTCATGCCACAAGCCTGTTTTATTATGTAAGCACTATAATGAGACATATGCCCCCTGCCAATTTGGATGTGAATAAGATAGCGGATATCTGGTCTGCACTGCTTCGGGGAAATGTTTTTTACCTCCCCATATTGGGACCAGTTTACGCGGGCAATCACCCAATTAAGAAGGTTCTTCGCGATATTCTTGAGAATTCTAAAACGGACGAGTTCTTGCCGTACGATAAGAACAGAAGATGGTTCGCCGATACGCAAGAAAGGATCATCCTGCCAGCAATTCATTTAGAAAATAATTGCCTCATGATTCCGGTTAAAGACAAGTTAAATAACAAATTGAAGATTTTTTGCTATGGTAATATAGCTTCGTTGCAAATGCTTAAACAATGGATTGGACGTTTAATCCAAACCGATGCTACTTTCGCAATGTTGAGTAAAATATCGTTATACTTTTTTGGTGCGTTTGGCAATAAAGCAGGGCGCGATCAGAATATTGTCTACCTAAAAATAATGAGTGCGGCCGATGAACTTAATCATAGCCTCTCGGCTATTACTGCCCTTGATAAATTGTCGCCGAGAGTAAGAAGCACGCTGGGTCTATTAGGTAAAGAACCTGAGCTTGAAGGATTCTCATTTCTTGCGAAAAATATTGACGAAGGAACGGAACACCCTTCGTCCGTAATATGTGCTGTTACAGAGGATAAGATTATTGGGGCTATTGGGCCGGTGGATGTTGCGTACGACGGGTGGGGCGACAAGTGGCTTTTGCCGTCCTATTTCGGCGTTAGTAAAAAATTTAGGAGTTTAGGTTATGGTGAAAAACTTTGGGAAACAGCGATGGATATCGCTCGTCGGAAAGGCGCTCTGTACACTTTAGTGCAAAATAAATTTGGCTCGCCGGCCGCTAAATTTTATGAGAAAACTGGTCTTATTAAGGCGATGACATATTCAATCGTATCCGATGCATTCCCATTATTACCGTGATTAGGTGTGATATAATAATGAGAATGAAGAGGATATATTATCTCTTTGCGATTTCCGCTATCTTAGCCCCTGGCCTTGTTTTTGCCGTTACGGCGCCAAATCTTCAACAGCCGAAAGTTATTTCCACGACGGCGCCGAACGGATACAGCGTTCAATTGAATTGGACGAATAACGGGAGTTACAGCTCGTTGCAGCTTACAAGACACGATCCTAGTGGTAATATCGGTATTCCCCCAACAAATATCGCTAATACAGCAACCTCGTACACTGATACCAACCAAAATCAGCAATGGCTTCCGGCGAACACGAGCGCGGGAGGCGGTCCATACACATATACCGTGCAAGCTTCGCAAGGAGCAAATTCTGCTTCCGTGAGTGGAAATGTTTTAATGCCTTTCGTGGATTCCCAGATCGTGACGGTGACGACGAAGGCCGCCACGTCTACTCCGCCTGTCTCTGGCTCCAATACTTATTCCCTGGTTTGCGCGCCTCAGGCCAACTCAATATATGTCGGCTGGACGGCCAATACCTCATCGCCGGCCGTCGGCACGGTTTATGCCTCAGCTTATGCCACGTTCACCCCTCGCCAAAGCACGGCCATAGCGACCGCGAACGGTTCCGGCAATTATGTCATGAACACGCCGGCCGGAAGCACGGAATATTTCACTATCACGGACAGCCAATATAATGCGCTGAGCAATACCGTTGGCCCATGCACGACGCTCACTGCGGTTTCTAATGATGCCCCGTCCCAGCTTCGTGTCTTCACGAACGGTCCGACAACTCTGTACCTGAACTGGAAAGACAACTCCACATCCACCGCCACTTCCACGTTTGAGGTTCAGCGATTCCAGGTGACGCCGGCTACGCCGAGCAACCCGCGCCTTATCTCGGCTCCAAGCGCCTTTATGCTTTCCTGGACGAATACGCCGGTGAACACCGCGCCATTCTACACGCTTATAGAAAGGAGCACGAACGCGAACTTCACCACTAATCTTGTCTCGTCCACCGTGAGCTCAACGGCGACGTCATATGCGGATGCCACTGCGCAAGCCGGGACGACCTACTATTACCGCATCTCCAATATTTCCCAGATACCGGTGCAGAGTTTTTATCAGAGTCCTGCGGGGAGTACCGTCGTGAAGCCGGCCGCGCCCGCGAGCGGATATGCGACCGCGAACGCGACGTACGGCCCGCCGGCCGGACCGGTCGGATTCCTGGAACAGTCGCTGCAAAGCGCCATGGCGTGGCTCTTTAAGACGCCAGATGCGGAAGCCCAGACCCCGCAGACCATCAATTACGAAAATTATTTCAAGACCATCATGACGACGACCACCCCGGCCTTGGCCGATACCGGCCTTGCCCCTGGAACGGTCTATATGTATCGCGTCCTGCTGGTTTATCCGAACGGCCAAACGAGCACGCCTTCCAATATGGTGGCTGGCGTGACATTGCCGTCGGGTTCCCAGACGGCGACCGGCGCGGTTCATATTTGTACGGCCTACGGTCACTGCAACTACAACGTGGCCGGATACCATTCACCTGACTTTACCCAGACGAGCGAGACGCAGTGTACGTTCAACGCCGACTGCCGGAGCGTGGGCCGGGCCAGCCAGCAGACGCAAGAGCAGTAGTCGATTTAGTAGCGGGTATGAAGTAGAAAGTATCCAGTATCGGCTACTAGCTACCTAATACTATCTACTTAATACTCATCACGCTCTTGCCGCCACAAGAGCAATTATGCGCCCCGCGCCGCTTTCTTTTAGGACGCGCACGGCCTCGCGGAGCGTCGCCCCGGTCGTGAAGACGTCATCCACAATGAAAACGTCCCGGCCGGCGATCGCGGCAGCGTCCCGCATGGCGAAACTGCCGATGATGTTCCGCTCCCGTTCCGCCGCCGTCTCTTTTTTCGTTTGCGAACCGGTCGGGCGGACCTTCACGAGAACGTTCTTTACGAGCGGAACGCCACCCAGCACGCCGTTGGGCTTTATAAGCTCTTTGGCGATAAGGAGCGACTGGTTAAACCCGCGCTTATTCTCGCGGCGGGGGTGAAGGGGGAGAGGGATTAGGACGGAATTTTCAATTTTCAATTTACAATTTTCAATATCTGCGCCGACGAATTCGGCGAGAAACCGCGCCGCTCCTTTGGCGCCGCCGTATTTGAAGTTGCGGATGACGGATTTAACCACCGGGTCGGCATAACTTAGGGGCGCGAGAGCGATGAACTGCGCGTGCGGATGGCGGGTGTCGTCCGGCAGGCGCCGCTCGCAGACCGGACAGAAGAAGCCGGGCAAACCGCTCTTTATCCGGCTCCGGCAGGAGTTGCAGACCCAAGACAGCTTTTCTTCCGCGCGGGCGAGGCCTTGGCCGCAGGCGAGGCAGGCGGGCGGGAAGATGACCTCCCCGGCGACAGCGAACGCTTTCGCCATAAAACCTCCCATTGATATCATTTTAACACGAAACGACGATAATATTTGGGAAGTCGAACTTCCATAG
>DAICZV010000003.1 GCA_027310975.1 bacterium | reverse complement strand
GCACAAATATAATAAAAAGTCAAGATGATTAGGCGGCCGCTGGAGCTTCGGGAGCTTCCGGGGCTTTTTGAGCAACCGGAGCAGCCGGCGCGGCAGCAGCAGGCGCGGCGGGTGCGGCAACCTCGGCGGATTTCTTAGGCTGATGATGGACCGGTATTTTCTTGCCAGAGAGAATGCCTGCCGTGATGAGCAAATTGTGGACGGTGGGCGTCGGCTGAGCCCCCTTCTTTATCCATTCCAAAGCTCTTTCTTTGACCACGTCAAACTTGTCCGTCCGCGGGTTCCACCAGCCAAGATCATCGGTAAAGCGGCCCACCATCTTGGAGCGCTTTTCCGCCACCACGACCCGGAAGGACCCTTGGTGCTTCTTCCCTATTCTTTTAAGCTTTATCGCTAGCATTGGCTGTATTTACTACAAAGGCAAGGATACAAAAAACCCGCCAAAAAGGCAAGTTTTGAAATAAAAGGCCCCGATAACATTCGTCAACGGGGCCACATTTAAAAGCGGTGCGCCAAGAATTAATCAGATGCTACAGCGCGCCACACTTGAGCACGATGCGCACAGGCTATCAAACGATTGCTACGTGAAGCGCCGCTTGACCCGATCCATTCTAACTCCCAACGCTCTTTACTTTTTTCTGGCACCAGAGCTGGCGTGAAATACAGGAAGCCATCAACCCTGACCTCCAGGCCTGGCATAAAAATAATCTCGATTTTGCCGGTCAACTCTTTGAATTCAGGATATTCATCTTGATTTCTGACCAGCCATTGAGCATGTTGATATCCCAACAGCCTTCCGGCTATGGCGCTCAACCTGAAGTCCAACTCCGCCATTGATATCTCGCTTTCCTCGGGAGACAGTATCGTACCCAAAGCAAGCTGTATTGGCCCCGTCTGTGAGATATCGTATGCGATTTTCACAGAAGACCCTTGTAAAACGGCGGAAAGTTCTTCTATGTCTGGTCGTCCCATGGGTGGGATATAAATTGTCCGCCGCAATTTTGTTTCCTGAAAGTAATCGTGCACCATGCGAACACGTGCCATGGTTTTAAGGAAATCGGTAAATTTACTACCGAACTCTTCAGGAGGTAATTGGATAACCTCTGCTTGAAGAGCATCCCCATCGAGCTCATCCCAGTTGATTTGGGTTGCTACTCGGGCACTGACCTGCAGAGCTTGGCCACGCGATACGGTTCCACTCATTTCTTCGCCTTTCACTAGATTTAAGGATTCTATGGGTCCGATCGTTCGTTCACGGACACTAGAAACCATTTCAAACTTCCGCCTTTAAAGTGCCTAAAACTACCTATTTTGTCAACCATCACTCAAAGTTAAAAAGCCATGGCTAAATAACTTAGAAAAACCGGAACGGGTTCTTGAACTGGCACTAACTAAGGCGGCTTCGCCTCTTGTTCCGAAAGCGGCTCTCGGAGGCCGCAAAAGCTCGGTTCCATCCGTCAGCCGACGGACGGATTTTGCGGCCGAGAGTGCAGCGTGGTCGTCCGCCGCTGGAGCGGACGAACCACCGGCGATTGAGGAATAAGAGGCGAAGCCGCCGTTACTCGAGCTTCAGCGAAAGGACCTTGGAAACCCCGTCATCCCCCATAGTCACCCCGTAAAGCACCTCCGCCGCTTCCATGGTTGAGCGGTTGTGGGTGACGATGACGAACTGGGTCTTTGAGGCGAATTCCTTGATAAGTTCGGCGAAGCGCCGGGCATTCTCTTCATCCAGGGCCGCGTCTATCTCGTCCAAGACGAGGAAGGGCGGCGGCGAGATGGCGATGAGAGCAAAGAGGGCAGCGAGGGAGACGAGCGTCTTTTCCCCGCCTGAGAGCATCTCCAGGTTGGTTATCTTCTTCCGCGGCACGCTCACATCCACCTCCACGCCTATCTCCAAATCCGGCTCTTCATCGCTGCCATTGCCGGCCAGCGGCTGTTCCCCGCCCTCTCCGTTTGGCGGCGCTTCTTCAGTGATCACCGGGGGCTTTTTAACCTCCAAAGACAGCTTTGCCTTGCCGCCGCCGAACATCAATCGGAAGTAGTTGTTGAACTCCTCGCTGATAGCGTGGAAGGCCTTTTTAAAATCTTCGCGGATGCGCTCGTCCAGGTCTTTAATGAGCGCCTTGAGGTCCGCGCTCGCCTTCGTGAGGTCCGCTATCTGCTGGGTCAGAAAATCGTACCGGGCCTCGCTCTCGTCCGCCTCCTTGATCAAGCTCGCGTCTATTTCGCCTATCGCGGCTAATTCCCCCCGCAGGCGCATCAGCTTCCTTTCCGTTTCGCTCCACGCCTCCGGCCCCAGGGCGTCCGTTCCGATGGGCGGATTCGCCATTTTGAGTTCCGCAAGCGCGCGGCCCAAGGCGAGCCATTCGCGCTCCAAATCCTTGAGGCCGATCTGAAGTTTTTCCTTTTCCAAGAGCTGGGATTGGATGCGCTGTTCCAGCGCCCGGGCGGCATTCTTGGCCTTGTTCAAATTTTCCACCCGTTCGCGGAAGACCTGGCTGGACTTCTGTTGGCTTAACGCGATCTCTTCCTCTTCTTTTTGGAGTTTTTGGATGGATTCTTTTTTGCCCTTGAGCGCCTCCTTGAGCTTATCGCTTTGAAGGACGAGGTCCTTGTCCAGCACGGCGCTTTCGCCTTCAATGAACTTTTTGAGGCGCGAGAGCCATTCGTCAATGGAGCGCTTGACGCCGGCAAGGTCATCGGCGCCGCGCCAAACCGCAAGGTCCTTCCGCAGGTCCTGCACGAGCATTTTGAGTTCCGCGGCGGAATGGTCCGTCGGGGCCACCGCCTTTTGCATTTCAAGCCGCGCCTCCAGCTTCGCCAGTTCCAATGCGAGACCGGATTCTTCCTGGGCGGCCGCTTTTATCTTTTCCCGAATGCTCCGCGCTTTTTCAAAATCGGCGTCGGTATTCTTCTCTTTTTCCAAAACGCTCTCCTGGCCGGAAACATCGCGATTCGCCGCGGCGAGCTCTTCTTGAAGCGCTTTAAGCGGCGTCTCCACCCTGGCCAAACTTTCGGAGAGCGCCTTATTGCGGACGTAGAAATAGGCGTCCTCCAGGGCTTTGAGCTCTTCCTCCACCTCCGTCCGGCGCAGAAAGCGGCTCTTTTGGCGCTTCAGTATGCGCACGTGGGGCGCGAGCTCCTCAAGCATCGCCCGCACCTTTTCCATGTTTATCTCGCTCGCTTCCAGGCGCCTTTCGGCCTGGTTCTTTTTCAAACGGAATTCGCGGAGGCCCAGCACCTCTTCTATCATCAGCCGCCTTTCCTCCGGGGTGCTCCGAACGAAGATGTCGCTCTGCCCCTGGCCTACGATCATGAGCCCGCGCGTGCCGAGGCGCGCTTTGGCGAGGAGCGGCAAAAGGTCTTTGAGCTTGACCTCGCTGTCGTTCAACGCAAAGGACGATTCGCCCGACCGGTCAATGCGCCTTTCAAGGACCGCTTCGGCCGTCTCGCCCGGGAAGAGCTTTTTCTGATTGTTGAAACAAAGCGCCACCTTGGCGAAACCGACGGCGGGTTTTTTGGGCGTGCCGGCGAAGATGAGGTTGCCTAAGGTCTCGCCGCGGAGCTGTTTCGCTTCGCGCTCCCCCAAGACCCAGCGAATGGCGTCAATGATGTTGGACTTTCCGGAACCGTTCGGCCCCACGACGGCCGTGACGCGCGAGGGAAATTCCAAAACCGTCTTTCCGGCGAAAGATTTAAAGCCCTGGAGCTCCAGCCGCGTCAAAAAGTTAGTCATGCCGTTTCGCTTCGTTTGCCAGTTTCGTAAGGGCATTCCGGGCGGCGCGGTTCTCCGCCTCCTGTTTGGAAGAGCCCTGGCCTTCGGCGAAAAGCTCTTCGCTGAAATAAACCCCGACTTCAAACTGCTTTTGATGGTCCGGGCCGCTTTCGCGCACGACTTCGTAGGTCGGCGTCACCTTCAGCTTCTCCTGAATGACCTCCTGAAGAACGCTCTTCGGATCACGGTCCAGACCTTTTTCCACTATCTCTTCCAAATGCGGTATCACGAGTTTGTCCACGACCTCGCGCGAGACCTCGTAGCCGAGGTCCAGATAGACGGCTCCCACGAGGGCCTCAAAAGCGTTGGAGAGGATGATGTCCTTCGCCTTCTTGCTGTCCTTGGCCTCGCCCCGGGACATGAGGACGAACTTTTGCAGGTCAATTTCTTTGGCGATGACGGAGAGCATTTCACGGTTCACGAGAGCGGCCCGGAGCGTGGTCATCCGGCCTTCTTGAAAGTCGGGGAAACGGGTAAAAAGCCGTTCGGTGACGGCAAGTTCCAGCACGGCGTCTCCCAAGTATTCCAGCCGCTCATTTTGGGGAAGCGGCCAGGCGGGATGCTCGTTCAAGTAGGAGCGGTGCGTTAGGGCTTCCTTCAAAACCTCCTGGTTTTTGAACTTAACCCCTAAAGTCCCCTCCAATTTGGATAGGTCGGTCATTTACGTTGCAAGCTTTTCTCTGCCTCAATTTTAACGTAAAATAAGCTCAATGTATATCCCCACGATAGGCCTGGAGATCCCCGCCTCCGCTAAAGCTACGGCGGGCAAGCATGCTTAACTCTTATGTATATTCCGACAATAGGACTAGAAATACATGCTGAATTAAAAACCCGGACCAAAATGTTCTGCGGGTGCAAGAACGATCCCGACGAAGCGCGCCCCAATGTGAACGTCTGCCCCGTCTGCCTCGGCCATCCCGGCACGCTCCCCGTCATCAACAAAGAGGCGGTGGCCTTGATGGTGAAGATTGGTCTGGCTTTGGGCGGCGAAATCGCCGGTTTTTCGCAATTTGACCGCAAGAGCTATTTTTACCCCGACCTCCCCAAGGGCTACCAGATCTCCCAATACGAATTCCCCATCGTCCAAAAGGGACTCTTGAACGGCATCCGCATCACCCGCGTTCATCTTGAAGAGGATGCCGGCCGCCTTCTTCACAGCGCGGACAAACGCGGAATAGACGCGGAAGGTCGCGGAAAACTTCCGCGTAATTCTGCGTCCGGTCAGCGAGATTCCGCGACGCTAGTAGATTTCAACCGCGCCGGCGTCCCCTTGATGGAACTCGTAACGGAACCGGACATTAAAAACGCCGAGGAGGCCGTCGCCTTCGCGACCGCCCTGCGGCAGATACTCCGCTACCTCGACGCCTCGGATGCCGACATGGAGAAGGGCCAGATGAGGATAGAAGCCAATGTGTCCGTCGCTCCGGAAGGCGCGGGCAAACTCGGCACGAAGGTGGAGGTTAAAAACATAAATTCGTTCAAGGCCGTCCATGACGCCATAGAGTACGAAATAGAAAGGCAGTCCAAGGTTTTGGACGAGGGCGGCAAGCTCAAACAGGAGACGCGCGGCTGGGACGACGTTAAGGGCGTGACGGTGAGCCAGCGGAGCAAGGAAGAGGCGAATGATTACCGCTACTTCCCCGAGCCGGACCTGCCGCCGATGGACCTGCGCCAGGCCTTTGATATCCAAAAAATAAAAGACGAACTGCCGGAACTGCCGGAAGCGAAGCGGCACCGCTTCGTGCAGGAGTTCGGCTTGCCCCAGGCCCAGGCGGAAACACTCACGATGGACAAGGAGTTCGCCGCCTATTTTGAAGAGGCGGCCTCGGAACTAAAAGCACTTTCGCCGCAAGCCGACTTCCAAACCCTCGCGAACTATTTAACGAGCGACTTCCGGGGGCTGATGAAGAACGCGAACATTGAAATTATTGACGTGAAGGTTCCGCCGGAGCACATCGCCCATCTCGTGGCGCTCATAAGCGCGGGACAGCTCACGAGCCGCCTCGCCAAGGACGTCTTGGGCAAGATGTTCCAAACCGGCGAAGACCCGGAGACTCTGATGAAAAGCGAAGGCATGGAGCTTATGAGCGGCGAGGATGAGCTTGGGAAGATCGCCGACGAGGTCATCGCCGGAAACGCCAAGTCCGTTACCGATTTCAAGAAGGGCAAACAGAACGCCCTGCAATTCCTCGTCGGCCAGATAATGGCAAGGACCAAGGGGAAGGCAGAGCCGAATATCGCAAAAAGAATCTTAGAAGAGAGGTTGAAATAGGTCTTCCTTTGAATTTCTAATTAACCTAATTACTCTAATTAACCTAAACGTATTTTAGACATTCGTTCATTAGGAATTGATTAGAGCAATTAGAAATTAGAACAATTAGAATAATTTAAATCAACGTGTCCAGCGCCCGGTTCACCAGGGCGTCGGCTTTTTTATTCTCCTCCCGCGGCACGTGCTTGAACGTCACCGACTTGAAGTCCAACTTCAGGTTCCAAACGTCAATAAAGAGCGATTTCAAACTCTCTTCTTTTATCTTGTATTCCCCGTTCATCTGCTTCACCAAAAGTTCGCTGTCGGCTCGCACCTCTATCTCCGCCTCCCCCGCTTTCTTGCCGCCTAAAAGGGCCTTGGCCTTCTTGAGGGCGAAGATGACGGCGCTGTATTCGGCGATATTGTTCGTGGTCTTGCCGATATATTCGCCGTATTCCCGGCCATCCACGACGGCGCCAATCGCCGCCGGTCCAGGGTTGCCCCTCGCTCCTCCATCCGTATTGATGATTATTTTTTGATGTTTTTCCATGGGAATGGTTCCGTGGCCGGCAACGTAAATCCGGACGCGTGCTTATGGCCTCCTCCGCCGGGGAACTTGGCCGCTAATTTTGAAACGTCCATATCGCCTTTGGACCGCAGGGAATATTTACGGTTCTTTCCGTTCTCGTACCAAACGATGCCGATCGGATGGTCCTTATCAATGAGCCGGTGGCCGACGAGCGAATGGATCTGGGCCGCGCCCTCGTTTACAACCCTGGCCCGGTAACCGCAAAACTCCACTTCATAGGCATGGGCTAGGACGTCCTGAACCAAGCCGTCCCGGTACTCGCCGATGACCTTCCCTTCGGCAATGCACTTCACGCGGCTTTCCTTGTTCTCAAGCGTCTCCGCAAGCTTGTTCCATTCCTTGAATTTAAAATTCGCAAGGCCGAGCCAATTTCCAACGGCATAAGTATTCGGCATTTTGAACTTCCACAGGTCATTATCCTCAACATACTTCAAAAGGAGCGGCATATCTTTATCGGGGTAAAAATGCTTCCAGGCCAGAACCGCGCCGGAATGCTTGAGATTGAAGATGAAGTTCGTGACGTAAGGACCGCGGTCATGGTTGGTCGGATGATGGTCAATAACCGTGACCGACTTGTTCGCGGATGTGAGCTTTTTTAGATTTTCCGGCGAAGCGCAGACATCCAGAAAATAGACCTCGCGGCCTGCCACCTCCATGCCGCCCAGCTGGTCTTTGCCCTGGCTCGCGTTTATCGGCACATATTGGGCCTTCGCGCCGAACTTCTTCCAGGCCGCCCAGGCGGCGCTGAACCCGTCCGGACAGCTGGCGTGATAGAAAACTATGATGGGTTTCATTTGAGCGATTCTATGCCCGGCAATTTTTTGCCGGAAAGGTAGTCCAGCATGGCGCCGCCGCCCGTTGATATCCATATCCGCCGACCAACGCGGATATCACGCAGACCGTCGCGGAAACGTTTCTGCGTCATTCCGCGTTCAGTCCGCGTAATTCCGCGGTTGACGAGCTGTAGCGAAGCAACAGTTTCCCCGCCGCCAATAATGACCTTCGCTTTTTTGTTGGCTAAAACCGCCTTCCAAATCCCCTTCGTGCCATTTCCGAATTCCTTCCTTTCAAACCAGCCCATCGGACCGTTCCAGACAACGACTCGCGAACGCTTAATGACGGCCGCATATTCTTTGACGGTCTTCGGACCGATATCCAAAATGGCAGTCTTATCCCATTTAAGGTCGGACGGTAAATGGACCTTCTTTGAATTTAAATACGGTTTGATGAGGGGCAAGGCGGCGCCATCCACGAGCGAGTCAATAACATTCATCCCCTCCGCCCGGAGGAAGGTATTGGCCGGGCCGCCGCCGACAAGAACATCGTCGGCCTCCCGCCGGCCGGCGGACCAAAAGTTTTGTATCACTCCCACCTTATCCGATATCTTCGCTCCACCGATGATGAGCGTAAACGGATGCTTGGTGTAATCAATTATATCACCCAAATTCTTGAGCTCTTTTTCCATCAAAAGACCGGCGTACGACGGCAGGTATTTCGTAATGGCGCAGACCGAAGCATTCGCCCGGTGCGAAACGGCAAAGGCG
Source organism: bacterium (assembly GCA_027310975.1). Taxonomy (GTDB): domain Bacteria; phylum Patescibacteriota; class Minisyncoccia; order UBA6257; family GWB1-50-10; genus JAMCRC01. The sequence continues at coordinate 18,244 of DAICZV010000003.1, read as the reverse complement.
TCGTTCACGTAAAAGTCGCCGCACTTGGCCAGCTCGCGCGCGAACGACGGGTCGTTCGTATCTTCACCTTTGAAAAACCGCAGGTTCTCAACCAGGACCAAGTGATCCACTGACTTCTCAACGGCTTTTTTAAGCGCTCCCAGCCGAGCCACTTCAATAAAAGCCACTGGCGTTTGAAGCTTTTTCGCAAAAATCGGCGCGAAAGGCAAAAGCGATAGCGCGTCCTTATCCCTCGCCGCTTGTTTCTTATCTCGTACATCAGGCCGCCCGCGATGGCTTAAAAGAACCACCCTCACCTTATTTTTCAAAAGCAGCTTAATGGTCGGCAGGACCGCTTCCAGGCGGTATGAGTCCAGCGGCATTCCCTGCTCCACGTTCAAGTCCACGCGCAAAAGACACGTTTTCCCGGAGTTTTTTTTCAGATTCTGTCCGCTCAAGTATTTGATCATCGGTATTCAGTATAGCGCAAACGAAAATTATGAAAAATAAAAGACCGCCTATCCATTCGGACGGCGGTCGAACACCTAATTGCTTCTGGCCATATAAATTACGGCCTTGAATTTTCGGGCTATATATTTACAGCCTCAAATCCCGGGCGAGAAGCAGTCACCTTCATCCACACTTTATTTCATTGCGAGTAGATCATCGAGGATCTTAGCCCAATCCTTGGCGTGGAATATTTCCTTACCAATGCCGTCGCAATAGACGCAGTCATAAGTCGATCCATCCACTCGTTGGCGTTTTCCTTTGTCGCAGTGAGGACAGGGCTTATCAAGGATGACTGCTCTTGTTGGGGCATTAGTGCGGTAGCTTATAAGTAATTTAAACCTACCCATAAACTCAACATTATTCAGCGTGTCCACTGCCCATGCCATAGGATGGTCGTGATGACTCACTCCTGCGGAGGCCACCACAACCTTAACCGTGGGTGAAGCAGTAAGCGCTATCAGGGCAAGTATTAGCCCGTATGGCATTTGTTGCCCTCGGAATTCGTCGGAGTGCTCAAGGCCATGCTTTTCTGCTGGCATAAGAAAATCCGTAAGCACCACGTCGAAGTCACATACGAACTTGCCATGCTCTCTATCCCACATCATTTGTCTCGCTTCATTGAAAGTTGAGGACAGAACCAACTCATTGGCGGAGCCTAGCTGATATTTTGCTGCATCAAGATGCAGCTGCGTATCATCAACAACAAGGATCTTCACTTTAACCTCCCTTTTCGATTTAGTTATTTCACTCAAGCCGCGATCAAATCACGACCTCAGTGAAATAACCAAACATTCTAAAGGAGTATTGCTAATATGTAATTCTCGATTTTCTGCCTAGATTATAGCGTATTTATACTATTGCGTCAAGCTATCAAAAATCAGCATCATCCCCGTCTACGTCACTTACCCAGGCGATAGCAGAAATAAGGAACAAGTGAAAACAATCCTTCGACGCGGCTCAGGATATTTTCTGCGTAGCAGAAAATAGAAAAGGAGCTTTTGTATGCCGGCGTACCCTACTTTCCCAACCTAACGGTTAGTATCATCAGGCCTAAGCGCTTTCACTTCTCAGTTCGGAATGGATGAGGTGGGCCACGCTTAGGTTAAACACCGACAAACAAAAACTCCCTTTTGGGCCGACGTTGTCCCGCACGTTGCGGGATGCTCGATTTTGTTATCCCTCATTAATTCGGGAACAAAATCGGCACAGGTCGGCTTTTTGAGATAGAAATTAATGTGCTCCAATGAGCGTAAAGTGAATCGTTGAACATATTAGTACTCCTCGGCTAAAAACATTGCTGTTCTTACACCTAGAGCCTATCAACCTGGTAGTCTTCCAGGAGTTCATAGTGTCTAATCTTGGGAGAGGCTTCGCGCTTAGATGCTTTCAGCGCTTATCCCTTCCGAACATAGCTACCCGGCAATTCACCTGGTGGCAAAGCCGGTACACCAGCGGTTCGTTCAACCCGGTCCTCTCGTCGCGTAATCACGCATCACTGCGTGCGCAGACTATATCTTCACCCGCCAACAATGCTATCGCATAGTTTTGGGCGGGGGCGGCGTATTATGACGCTCGAAAGCGCCATCTTCATTCGCCCGTAGGCGAAATCCAGTCGTTACGGGGTCAAACCTAAAACTTTCTTAAGCTCTTCTTTCGTCTTTTTGCTTCTCGACGCATAGTTTTCCGTCTGAATGACGAATATGCAATCGATTAGCTTCAATAGGTCGCTCTGCGTAAGCTTGCGGGATTCCTTAAGGATTCCCGAGGCTTTATAAAGAGCTTCCGCCTGAAGTTTCTTGAAACGAATGAAGGGTAAAAGTTCTCGGATTATTTGGTTGACTTGGGCGAATCCGTTTATACGCAATTCGCTCATGCCATCGTTTCTCTTAGAAACGTACCCAATCCCAAGAACTTCGCGGATGAAATGGAGCGGTTTTTCATGCCGGCTGTCTTGATAAAAACAGATCGTGCACATGAACCGATATTTCGTCCGGCCATCTTTTCGCTTCTTAATTTGAAGCATTAGACTGCCATCACCGTCTAAAAATCCGGCGATGTAGGCTAAATTAGTTTTAGATCGACTTCCCACGGTATTGTCTTTATGCGTTTCTGGTCCTCAAGTAATTGTACCATTTTTACTGGACCGATGTTGTAAAAATGGCTATCAACGAACCAAATCCGCTAAAGAGTCCACCGTTATTAGCCGCATTGTCATCAGGAATTACTTCCTGAAGTAGCAATTTTGCTTACTAGGGTCGACTTCCCTCAAACACTCACGCTGACAGCAGATAGAGACTAACCTGTCTCACGACGGTTTGAACCCAGCTCACGTACCACTTTAATTGGCGAACAGCCAAACCCTTGGGGCCTTCTCCAGTCCCGGGATGTGGTGAGCCGACATCGAGGTGCCGAGCGAGATCGTCGATAGGGACTCTCGGATCTCACTAGCCTGTTATCCCCGGAGTAACTTTTGTCCGGTATCTCCCGCCTTTCTATAAAGGACGGTCGGGTCGCTAAACTCCGCTTTCGCGCCTGCGCGGCTTGTAGGCCTTGCAGTCAAGCCAGCTTTTGCTTTTGCACTTTAGGCGCGATGTCCATCCGCGCCAAGCTGACCTTAATAGGCCCCTCCATTACTTTTTAGGAGGGTTCTGCCCCAGAAAAACTGCCCGTCAGACACTGTCCCTCCAGGTTTTTGCCCTGGGGGTTAGACATTAATCTCTAAGAGATGGGTGTTTCATTGTTGGATCCATCCTAGCCGAAACCAGAACTTCAAATCCTACCCACTACGCTACGCACCAAGAAATTAATGCCAATATCAAACTACAGTAAAGCTTCCGGGGTCTTTTCGTCTTGCTGCCAGTAACCCGCGTCTTCACGGGTGTCGCATTTTCATCGGGCTTTTCGTTGAGACAGTTCTCAGGTCGTTACGCCACTCATGCGCTCCGGAACTTACCCGGAAAGGAATTGCGCTACCTTTGGACCGTTATAGTTACGGCCGACATTGACGAGGGCTTCGGGCAGTGAGCACGCACCTTGCGGCACGCACCCCCGCCGTTAACCTTCTCGCATCGGTCAGGCGTCACCCCCTATACATCCTCTTGCGAGTTCGCAGGGAGTTGTGTCTTTGGTAAACAGTCACCCGAGAAACTTTAGCTGCGGCCCGCCGACATTCTTCTCCGAAGAGAAGTTTGGGCGGGCAAGGCTTATCCCGAAGTTACGCCTAGCTTGTTTGCCGAGTTCCTTAACGAAAAATCACCCGTTCCCCTGAGGCTGCTCGCCTCATCCACCAGTGGCGGTTTACGGTACGATTTCCACATAACTAATCTTAGAGGATTTTCTCGGAAGCACGCTCGATCCACTTCTCCGGTCAAAAGACCGAAGTAATTCCTACCCTGGAGACGCCATTAAAGGCAGGTGCCCGGATTTGCCTGGACACCGCTTGCGGTCAGAAATGCCAAACCATTAAGACACTGGATCTACTGTACTTCGTCCCCCCATCGAATTATGCGGAAGGGCCGGAATATTAACCGGCTACCCATTCAGCTGCGGCTTTCGCCATCGCCTAAGGATCGCCTAACCCTCCGCCGACTTTCGTTGCGGAGGAAACCTTGGATTTGCGGGGAGCACGGTTTTCACGTGCTTTGCGATTACTCATGCCAACATTCTCTCTTCCCAGCGCTCCACAGGCCCTCGCGGGTCCTGCTTCACAGCAGTGGGAATGCTCTCCTACCACGCCTTGCGCGAAGCGCAAGACATCCGTGTCTTCGGTACTCTGCTTTAGCCCCGTTAAATTTTCGGCGCCACTATCCTCGAATAGTGAGTTGTTACACACTCTTTAAAGGATGGCTACCTCTGAGCCAACCTCCTATCTGTCATAGGATAATGACTTCCTTTAACACTTAGCAGAAATTTGGGGACCTTAGACGACGATCTGGGCTCTTCCCCTCGCGGCCATGGAGCTTAGCCCCCACAGCCTGACTCCCATACTTGAACTTTTCGGCATTCGGAGTTTGATTGATCGCGCGAGATTGCTCCCTTTCACGATCATCCAGTGCTCTACCTCCAAAAAGAAACATATGAGGCTAGTCCTAAAACTATTTCGGAGAGAACCAGCTATTACCAAACTCGATTAGCTTTTCACTCCTTACCCCAGCTCATCCGACAGTTTTGAACGACTGACCGGTGCGGGCCTCCCTCCCGATTTCTCGGGAGTTCACCCTGGCCAAGGCAAGCTCGTCTGGTTTCGGGTCTTACGCAAGCTGCTAACTACCGTAACTCACAGCTCACAACACGAGGTCATGAGATGTAAGTTAAGGAAGTAACGCCCTGTTCAGACTCGCTTTCGCTGCGCTTGCTCCGCCGAAGCGGATTAAACTTTGCAACATGCGTAAACTCGTTGGCTCATTCTTCAATAGGCACACCGTCAGCCCGCAACGATCTTGCGACCGCTACTTGAGCCTCCGGTTCCTTGTAAGTGGATGGTTTCAGGTACTATTTCACCGCCCTAACCGGGCTGCTTTTCACCTTTCCCTCACGGTACTAGTTCACTATCGATCACTAAATGTATTTAGCCTTGGGAGATAGTCCTCCCGGATTCCTCCGAGGCATTCGTTCCTCGAAGTACTTAAGAATAAAAAACAAAGAGTCCGCCGATTTTCGCTTACGAGGCTATCACTCACTTTGGCCCCTCTTTCCAGAGGGTTCAGCTAACCAACGGATTTTTGACTCTTCCCTTAAGTCCTAAGCTTCGGGACTTAAGGATGTTCTCTACCTTGCAACCCTCTTCCAACCTCTTGCGAGACTGAAAAAGTTTGGGCTCTTCCCTTTTCGCTCGCCGCTACTTGGGGAATAATTGTTATTCTCTGTTCCTCCGGCTACTGAGATGTTTCACTTCACCGGGTACGCTTCTTTTGCATAGTTAACGCAAAAGACATTGCGGGTTTACCGCAATAGGTTTCCCCATTCGGAAATCCCCGGATCACAGGTTGCTACGCACCTCCCCGAGACTTATCGCAGCTACGCCACGTCCTTCATCGCCATTTAGTGTCTAGGCATCCACCATCCACCCTTAATTGATTCGCTTCATTAATCGCTAAATGAAGCACTCTTAATTTCTACCTCAAAAAACCGATTTGCGACTACAGTTCTTTGAGTTTTTTTGTCTTCAATCAGATATTCACTTTTCAAGGACCGTTCAGCCAACAAAAAACCGCCAAGTTGGCGGGGCGCCGCGAGGCGGGCTAAAACCCGCGCTTAAGGCGTCCGCCGGGGTATTTTTCCATCACTTCCATTCGTGAGCTCCATTGTATCAAAACCTTTTACGCCGTCAAGAGGCGCCTTGGCTTTATCCACACCCCCGAGGAGCGGCACAAAACTGAAGCCGAAATAGCGCCTTTCCTCAAATTCTTTCTGGCTTTTCTTGTCTAAAACGACTATGTTCCGGCCCACCGGCGCAACGAGGCGCCCGCCTATCTTGAGCTGAGTTTTCCAGACCGGCGGAATGGCCTCGGCCGCGGCCGCGGCGATTATCTTGTCAAAAGGCGCCTCGGCCGAATGGCCGAGCTTGCCGTCTTTGTTTATGACCTGGACCGTGCCACTGTCTACGTATCCACAGCGAGCGATATTTTCTTCGGCGAGTTTCGCCAGGGCCGCGACGCGCTCAATGGCGAAAACTTTCCCGGCCGCGCCTCCGTCCGTCGCTATCTTCGCGAGGAGCGCCGCCTGCCAGCCGGAACCGGCGCCTATCTCCAATATCTTTTCGCCGGGCTGGGGAGACAAAAGCTCCAGCATGAAGGCGACCGTGAGCGGCTGGGAGATAGTTTGGCCGAAGCCAATCGGGAGCGGGTGGTTCGCGTACGCCTGTTCGGCCGCCTCCGCCGGAACGAAATCTTTCCGGTCCACCTGGGTGAAAGCGTTCACGATGAGCGGCGAACGCAAATAGCCGTCCTCAATGAGGAGCGTAATCAGACCTTCTTTGGTGTGCGGTTGCATCGGCGGGGGCAGTAGGAATCGAACCCACATTAGCGGTTTTGGAGACCGCGATTCTACCATTGAAATATGCCCCCTACCTGGAAAGTATAAAACAAGGCGTCCGGAAAACAAAAGAGCCGCGAGAAGCGGCTCTTTGACTCACTTCTTCGATTCTTTGTGGAGCGTGCTCTTTTTGCACCATTTGCAATACTTCTTGTACTCCATTTTGCGCTCCACGACTTTTTTGTTCTTGCGGGTCGTGTAGTTCGCGCGCTTGCAGACGGTGCAGCGCAGGCGAATGAGTTGATCGGTAAATTTTCCTTGAGCCATAATTTTATATCTCCCTGATAAACACGAATATACCACTAATATAACGGAAAATGCAAACTTGAGCCGGAGGGGAGAATTGGACTCCCGACCTCCTTCTTACCATGAAGGCGTTCTACCACTGAACTACTCCGGCGAGTTGCTCCTTGCCCCGTACAAAAACTTGTTTTTTGTGCGGGGTACCGCTGACCCCGGTAGCATCCGCCTCCGGCGGAGCTACGGGGCTTGGCTACAACGGCAATAAACCAACTAAGATGTCTCGCGCCTTTTTATTGAGATAATAGACCGTCAAAACGCCGAACCGGCTTTTATGACGATAAGTGCCGAGAGACCTTGATTTGGTCACTGTGACTTTATAAAATTGCTTCCTGCTTATTTTAAGTTCTTTCGCCCAAAAGTCCAGCGCTTACCTAACTTCTTATATATTTGTCCATGCGCCATTTTCTTCCTTTACCTCGGTTCAAATTTTTATAGAACGGCGTCAATGCATGGCAATTTGGACATAGAAGTCGTAGATTTTTTTCCGAATTATTTTCTGCATCGCCATCAATATGGTCCACCTCTAGGGGCACGATTCCCGTTACCGGGTGATTTTTGCTCCAGCCACATTGTGAACACTTACTGCCGTATTTATCTATTAGATATTTCCTAAGATGCTGAGAGATATTACGAACATTGACTCCTATATTCCCATTTACCTTTCCGGACTTCCATTTACGAACCCATTCTTTGTGCTGGCAATCAAACTGACATTTATTAGAGCAAAATTTTATTTTGTAACGATCGGATAGGACGATTCCGCAATTGATGCACTTCCTCATTTTTATTTAAGTATACTATAACCAACCCATCGTCTGGGTACACACCAAAATACTTCTAACTTGAGCCAGGGAGAGGATTTGAACCTCCAGCCTTTCGCTTACAAAGCGATTGCTCAACCATTGAGCTACCCTGGCATTTTTCAAAGTATTCCCTACCCGAACGAAAGCTGCAAGCTAATAGGCGTTGTAGAGGTCCTGGATTTCCTGGGCAGAAAGGGCGCGGTTGTAGATGCGGACGTCGTCAACGACGCCCCAGTTTTGCCCACCGCCCCAATGGTTACCAATCGATTTTACGTCGCTCGTAGATTGATGGGCTGTCTGCCCAACGTAAGAACCGTCTATGTAAAATTTTTCGGCACCGCCAGAGCCAACACTGACAATAAAGTGCCATCCGTTCGATAAACTCGTCATAAAATACCCGGCTCCATTAAAACCGGTCCCGGTTTTGTTGTCGTACATACCCAACTGATTGTCGCTCCGCTGGACGATGATCTGATGGTCGTATGAGCTACCGCGCGTTAGAGTATGCCAATTAGCGCCGGTGGTTGCGAGCGGATATTGGAACCATGCCGTAATTGTCCAAACCGAACCCAGGGGCACGCTATTTACGTTAATGTAATCACTCGTCGTGTTCCCGCAGTTAATCGCATCGCCAACTTTTCCGCTCACCCAGTTCGGTGAGCCGACAAAAACGCCGTTATAGCCGTACCCCGAGGCGTCATAGGCGGTCGTGCCCGTCCCCTCGTCCATCGGCCAATAACCGACAAGGCCTGTCTCAAACCGCGTCGTAATCTGGCCCAAGGTATTTACGATGATGTTTTCCGCCATTCCGTTGCCGGAGTTCGGGACGATGTTTACGGTCGCGTCGTTCGGCAGAGCGCCGGTTATAGGATTGAAGATTATATCTTCGGACGACGTGGCGGGGTTGCCGAGAGCGAGGCTGTATCCCAAAGAGTAGGCGTTACCCGGCGTGCCCGTGGCGAAAGAGGCGCCGCTGAACTGCTGGTAAATATCGCTGGAAGTACCATTCAGAAAATGGACTCCCCACTGCGCGCCGTTAAGCTGGGAAACCGAATTGTCATGGGCGTTTTGGAGCACGGCCGCCACCTTGCTCCCCTCATCTTTCAAATGGCTTTCGTTCCGATAGCCGCCGATGCTCAAAAAACCGATGGTCGCGAGGACCGCGGTCAGGGCGATCACGACCAAGAGCTCTATCATCGTGAAACCTGAGTTCCTTCTCATTAGAACTGGGTCGTCAACTGATAAATGGGGACGATGATGGAAAGGGCGATGAGGCCGACGACGACGCCGATGCCGAGGAGCATCACCGGTTCCAGGAAGGCGACCATGGTCTTCAAAGAATTGTCTATCTCGCCGGAATAGAAGTTCGCGAGCGTTTCCAAAACGTCGTCAATGTGGCCGGCCTTCTCGGATATGGCCATCAAATTCACGACCGTCTTCGGGAAGAAGGGTTCGCGCCGGAAAGCGTCGCCGACCGTGAGGCCTTTCGCCAGCCCCTCCTTGGAAACTCGGATAAGCGCTTCTTTAAGTTCAATATTCCCGACCGCCTGGGCCGTTATTTCCAGCGCGTCGGTGAGCGGTATGCCGGCCCGAATGAGGGACGCTAAGGTTGCGGCGAAACGCTGGATGGCTATTTTCTTCACTATCGTCTTCACGACCGGGATGGCGCCGAACAAACCGGTCACGACCCGCTTGAAAACTATGGAAGTTTTGTAGAAGACGACCGCGATAATCACCGCCACGGCCAGGACTCCGAATATCAAAATTCCGTATTGGCCGAAAAATAGCCCGACGGCGAAAACGATGCGCGAAAAGAGCGGCGGCTGAAAACCGGCGTTTTGGAAGACGGCGGCTATTTTCGGCAAGGCGAAAAGGACCAAAAATATAAGAATGAGGAGCGAGGCGCCCAAAAGCAGAATCGGGTAAACGAGGGCGCTTTTCACCTGGTCCTTCAGCTCCTTTTCCCGGGTGAGCGACCGGGTGAGGTTATCAAAAACCGTATCCAGGTTGCCGGACGTCTCGCCCGCCCGGACGAGATTGACGTAGACCTGGCTGAAAACCTTGGGGTATCTGGCGAAGGTTGAGTAAAACGGCTGGCCGCGCTCCAAATTGGCGCGCACCTCCATCAGGAACGTCTTGACCGCCTGCTTGTCAAAATCGTCTATCAATATGTTAATGGCCTGCAGGAGCCCGGTGCCAATCTTGAGCATCAGCGCCAGGTATTTGGATATGAAGACCTGGTCGGTCAGGTTTATCTTGCCCCGCAGGCCGATTTTCGTGACCGAGCGGTCTTCCGCCGGCTTGACGCTTATCGGCTTCAGGTTGCGCGTGACCAAAAACTGCAGGACCTCGGAAACATCCTTGGCCTCCATTTGGCTTTCCACCACCCGGCCGTCCGGCTGAGATGCGATATATCTAAACTGCATATCTTTTATAGTATAACCGATTACTCCTTGATGACTCGGAAGAGCTCCTCTATCGTCGTGAGCCCCAGCTCCACCTTCCGCAAGCCGTCTTCCAGCATCGTCGTCATCCCCTCGTTCCTGGCGAGCTTGTTCAAGTTGTCCAAACTGAAATCCGGGCTGATGATTAGCTTCCGGACGTCATCGGTAATTTCCAGCACTTCAAAAATACCGATGCGGCCGTAATAGCCGGTGTGGTTGCAGGCATCGCAGCCCTTGCCGCGGTAGAACGTGTGCGGCACCTTAAGCTTCTCGCCGGCAGCACCCATATCTCCTATCTCTTTTTCCAGGCCGGCCAAGAGGTCTTTGCTCGGCGCATACGATTCAACGCAAGCCAGATGGATCCGCCGCGCGAGGCGCTGGGAGGTGACGGCGTTCAAGACCGCGGAGACCAAAAACGGCGGCACGCCCATGTCCATGAGGCGCGGTATTGCGGTTGCGGCGTCGTTCGTGTGCAAGGAGGAAAGGACCAAGTGGCCCGTCAGGGCGGATTGGACGGAAATGTCCGCCGTCTCGGCGTCGCGAATCTCGCCGACCATGATGATGTTCGGGTCCTGGCGGAGGATGGACCGCAGTCCGGCGGCGAAGGTGATGCCCGCGGCCTGGTTGACCTGCATCTGGTTAACGTAACGCATGTCGTATTCAACCGGGTCTTCAATGGTCACGATGTTCACCTCCGGCCGGTTCAAGATGTTCATCACGGAATAGAGCGTCGTGGTCTTACCGGCGCCGGTCGGGCCGCAGACGATGACCATGCCGTAGCTTTTGGAGATGGCCTCGGATATAAGCTTCACCGTTTCGTCGCTCATGCCGAGCTCGGCGAAAGAGAGCGGTTTTTGGGCGGCCGAGAGCAAACGCATCTCCACCTTTTCGCCGTAAAAGGTCGGGATGATGGAAACGCGGACATCCACCACCTCGCCGCTCACGTTATAGCGGAAGCGGCCGTCCTGGGGATGGGTGTGCTCGTCCACCCGGAGATTGGAAAGTATCTTGATGCGGGCAACGATGGCGGGGTGAATTTCTTTCGGCACGCGGACGATCTCGTGCAAGATGCCGTCTATCCGGTATCTCACGAGGACCACGTCGTCCAAAACTTCAAAGTGAAGGTCGGACGCGCGGGAAGCGATGGCGTAGGACATCAGGTTATCCACGATGGCGACGATCGGCAGGTCCGCCGCCGCTTCCTTGAGGTCGCCCTTGGCCTTCACGCGCAGGGACTCCCGAATGCTGTCCTCAATTATCTTTTTAAAATCCTGCGAAAGCTGGCGCTGGTAGAGTAAAAATCCACGGTTCAAATCGTCTTCCGTCGCGAGGAACGGCGCGACCGGACCGCCGAGACGCAGGGTCAGGAAGTCTATCGTTTCCAGGTCAGTCGGGTTCTCCATCGCCACTTCAAAGCGGCCGCTCTGATCGCGGCCGAAGGCGATAATATTCCTCTGGCGCGCCACGTCCTCCGGCAAAAGGCGCAACACCTTCTCGTCAATGCCCACCGTTCCCAGGTTGACCCTTTCCACGCCGAGCGCCCGGGATACCAGCAAATAAAAATAATCGCTGCTCACGAGGCCCTGGGAGATAATTATCTCCGCCAGGCTTTGGCGCTTATGCTCGGCCTCGTCCGCCAAAGCGTCAAAAGCGGCCGCATCTATGGCGCCGGCCTTAACCAATATTTCTTTTAACCTCGCGGGCGGCAGACTAATCATTCTGCCATTAATTATACCCCGTACTACAACGCTGGTCACTATCTATCAGCTATATCGTCCGCCTGGAGAAACGCCAACCAAAATAACTCAGCTGTGCGCTTTCGTTGTAGTGCAGGGTATAACCTAAATCCCTCAGAATAGCGTCAGATTACTCCCGGTTTCGTAGACCGCGCCGTCATCCCCGCCATCTTTATCGTTCGTGACCACCTCCGTTCCAGTGCCGCTGTAGAACTTAACGCTTTCCATCTGGGCATCTAGTTCGTAAACGCCGGCGGTGGAAGTTGAGGCGGCGAAGGCGTACTGGCAAATTGTCGTCGTCACGCCCTTACAAGTCCCGCCATTGTTCGGATCTACCGGCAGTTTTGAAAGCGGCGCGCCGGAGGCGATTCGGCCGAAATCTATGGGTATCCAGCCATTACCGTTCGTGATGGTTGAGCTGACATAAGCGCACCCGCCCCCGCCGCCCGGCTTGGTAGTCGTAGCCGTGCAATAGTAACCGCCCGTAGTGGGCCAACCACCGGTCCCAGATGTGTTGATGACATTAGCCGTCCAAAGAGCAAGCGCGCTGTTTAAAGTTGAAAGGTCGGAGAGACGTGTCGTATCCCGCCCTTCTTTGAGAAGTTCGGCCGGGTTCAGGACTAAGACAACCGCGACGGCGAGGACCGCGAGGATGGCAATAACGACCAAAAGCTCAATGAGAGTAAAACCTCTCCCAGAATTAATTCCAGAGTTAACCTTCCTCATTGGTTTTATTATACCAAAACACCCGCCGAAAGGAGGGTGTTTAACTCAAGATAAGCTTTTCCACGTCTAGTCGGTGAGTTGCAAGTTACTGCCAATTTCGTAAACACCGGAATAAATGCCGCCATCATTCCCGACGACAGCCGTGCCAGCACCGCTAGAGAATTTGACGCTTTCCATAAGCGCCTCAAGTTTATAAACCCCCAAAGTTGAGGAGGCTATGAAGGCATACTGACAAACAGTGGATGTACCGCCAGGGTTCTTACAAGTCGTCGCTGTGTTATTCGGGTCAATCGGCTCTTTGGAGAGTGGTGCACCGGAAGCAATTGCTCCGAAATTAATTCCAACCCATCCATTACCAGTGACCGACGTTGAAGAACTTACCCCGCAACTGCCACTACCGGGTGCCGTCGTTGAAGCCGTACACGTTGACGTTGCCGACCACGCGCCATTAATGACATCCGCTGTGTAAAGCGCGAGCGCACTATTTAAGGTTGCAAGGTCGGAAATGCGGGTCGTATCCCGCCCTTCTTTGAGAAGTTCGGCCGGGTTCAAGACCAAGACGACCGCGACGGCAAGAACCGCCAGGATGGCGATGACGACCAGGAGCTCAATGAGGGTAAAACCGCGCTTGTTGCTTGAAATCATATTATTTACCTTCTTTATATCCATTCCCAAACTGACGACTGTTTTGGACATTATAACCTATTAATAAGTTCCGGTAAACATCAGGTTACTACCAATCTCGTAAGTTGAAGTGCTTTCTCCACTGTCCTTACTCGTCACGTCGGACGACCCGCCGTAGCTGAATTTGGCGCTTTCCATCAGGGTTTCCAGCTTATACGTCCCAGCTGTGCTGGAAGCGATGAAGGCATAGCCGCACGAGGCATTAGTGATACTGCCCGAACCGCGGCAGGAGGCGGTGTTATTATTTGGGTCTACTGGTTCCTTGGTCAAAGGCGAACCGGATGAGATGAGCGAGAAGTTTATCGGTATCCAACCAACGGTCTGGCTCGTGCTATTCACACCAGTCGTCGTCGCGACATTGGCGCAGGTGGACCACCCCGCCCAGCCGCCCGTGGAACTAGCGGCCACCGTGCAATAGTTGCCGGCAGAGGGCCAGGCCGAAGTATTAGCACCCAAGACGTCGGTATAATAGAGAGACAGAGCGCTGTTCAGAGTAGCCATATCGGAAAGGCGAGTGGAATCCCGGCCCTGCTTCAGAAGTTCGGCCGGGTTAAGGACCAAGACGACCGCGACGGCGAGAACCGCCAAAATCGCAATAACGACCAAGAGCTCAATGAGGGTAAAACCTTTTTTTGTTATAGGCATAAGTTAAACTTCCCTGATTATAGCACACCCATGCGTCCTTTAAAGGACGCAAATAGTGCATAATTTTACCCGGTCAAAAAATCTTTTATTTTGCCGATAAGGTCCTCCACCGAAAGCTGGGCTTTTATGAAATAGCCGACCGCCCCGAGGGTCTGACCCTTCAAGACGTCGGATTCCTGGCCGAGATTGGAGATAATGACGACCGGCGGCTGGGCCATGGTCGGATCGTTCTTCATCATCTCCATTATCTCAAACCCGGAATATTTAGGCAGAATGATGTCCAAAAGCAGGAGGTCGGGCTTCGTGGATTTGAGGGCACTCAGGGCTTCCCCGCCGTCGCGGACCAAACTCACCGCATAACCCTCCTTTTCCAGGCGTTGCTTCAACACGCTGCCGAGCATCGCTTCGTCTTCCACGAGGAGTATTTGTTTCGCCTGCGTTTCCGGCATTTGAGTCATTATATCAAAAAATCATCAAAACACGAAAAACAAGTAAATATCATAAAAACACCCTCCTTATGTATTTGATGGCAACTCTCGGAAGCGAAAAAAGCTCGGTGCCCCAGCAGAGCTGGGGTTTTTTTCGCTGAGAGTGTAGTGCTGCGGCGCGCCGCTGGAGCGCGCCGACAGCCGGTGCCAGAGAATATATAAGGAGGGTGTGTTAAAGACTTTTTTAGTTGCCCCAGCCGAGACTTAAGGTTTATCGGCCAACACCTAGTATCTAAGTAAATTTAATTGATCCACGCACAGCTTCCGCTACGCGTGCCTTGTTACGACTTCACCCGTGTCACCGAGCTTGCCCTGATACGCGTAAAGCGCACTTCAGGCATTCCCGGCTCCCTTGGTGTGACGGGCGATTATCCTCTATGTACTTAGAGTTGATGTTCCCACCGCACGGACGGATTTCCCGTATGCGGCGAGCTCAATGCATTTTCTTTTGCAGCTCGCGCATCTCGCGCAAACCACTGTCTGTTAAATGGACGCCGGCGGCTACCATTTTCATCAACTTGCGGAATATTTCAAAATCATTCCGCTTTGATGGAAATTGAAGGCGATGTTTTAGGAAGAACGGTATTATCGTTTTCCTTAAATCATCCCTGCCAGCAACCTCGTAACGATAGCAATTTTGGTGATTGGGGCGCGTATCTTTTTGGAAATACACGTTCCCGCAACCGAAGTATGCTTTCAAGCCGTCGAGAACTTCCTTATCTTTCTCAACCAGTTTGAGATAAAACCTCGGTTCGGCTTTGGCGCGCCGTTTCACGCGCCTGCCCGTTTCCGGGTCTTTGACGTGAAAGGTAAAACTGCCTTCGCCATCCACCAAACCTACTATATAGTCCGCATTTAACATTGCACTGAGTGGAGGCCTTCCCCTGCAATAAATACAGAGTACTACGCTCCAGCTGACTTCTGACGCCGCGTCAGTTACATTATACCACTTTGTGGTAACGGCATCAGATCTCCTTGGGTCAGTAATTTAACCGTTTCTTGCATTCCGAACAGGGCGTTTTCTTTGGATCTTCGCCATGCTCACCGCCTATCCATGGCTCGATCTACCCTTCCGTCTTCCGCCAGATGGCGGAGACAGATTCATTCGGACTGTAATTTGCCTCCGGATCCTCCAGCCCGACCCTCGCGGAATCGGACCTATCCTTCGGCTACGCTTCCGTAGACGATACGGAAGGAAGAGATTTGCACTCTTTGGCCATATTACCTGCCAAGCGCTTTTATTGTGAGTACAGGACTCGAGAACGTATTCACCGCGGCGTTATGATCCGCGATTACTAGCAATTCCAACTTCATGAGGTCGAGTTGCAGACCTCAATCTGAACTGAGGACGGTTTTCAGGGATTAGCTCCACCTTACGGTTTGGCAACCCGCTGTTCCCGCCCATTGTAACATGTGTGTGGCCCAGGGCATCAGAGGGCCATGCTGATTTGACGTCGTCCTTACCTTCCTCCGTCTATGAGACGGCAGTCTCTCGTGACACGTATAACACGAGATGAGGGTTGCGCATGTTACCCCATTGAAGGGAGCGCCTCACGGCACATGCTGACGGCAACCATGCAGCACCTGTGCTCAGGTCCTTGTGAGACGTCCATCCTTTCGGACGAACTTCCTGAACATTTCAAGCCCTGGTGAGGTTTCTCGTTTACCGTCGAATTAAACCACATGTTCCACTGCTTGTGCGAGTCCCCGTCTATTCCTTTGAGTTTTAGCCTTGCGGCCGTACTTCCCAGGCGGCTGACTTAACGCGTTAGCTACGCCACCCCGAGGGTCGATACTCGAGACGACTAGTCAGCATCGTTTAGGGCGTGGACTACAAGGGTATCTAATCCTTTTTGCTCCCCACGCTTTCGCGCCTCAGGGTCAGGAGTGTCCCAGTCTGTTGCCTTCGCCTTTGGTGTTCCGCACGATATCAACGGATTTCACCCCTACACCGTGCGTTCCACAGACCTCTAACACCCTCTAGTCTCGTAGTTTTTCCGGCAGTTCCGGGGTTAAGCCCCGGTATTTAACCGAAAACACACGAAACCCCCTACGCGCCCTTTACGCCCAATAAATCCGGATAACGCTTGGAGCCTTCGTATTACCGCTGCTGCTGGCACGAAGTTTGCCGCTCCTTATTCATGCTCCGATCAGGAAGTCCCTCCTCGCTATATTCCATTGCTACTTGAAAGCGAATTGAAAAGCCGAGTGCGCGACGCGACGACGAAGGCGTATCAGCCGAAGCGATACGCCGAGGAGAAGCAACAAAGCAATTCGGCTTTTCAATCCGCTTCCCGAAGGGCGGGCGAATTTTGGCCATCTTCTTTGCTGCTCATCGCTCACGCATCTGCTCTTCGCTGATGCGCTCGTTCTTCGCATCGCGAATC
The DNA here is from genome assembly GCA_027310975.1 of bacterium. Classification (GTDB taxonomy): domain Bacteria; phylum Patescibacteriota; class Minisyncoccia; order UBA6257; family GWB1-50-10; genus JAMCRC01. The sequence continues at coordinate 1,506 of DAICZV010000003.1, read as the reverse complement.
TGTCTCAAAATTCGCTGCGTCAAGCGCAATGCAATATACCGAGGAGGGACCCCTTTCTAGAACATAAAAGCAGTTTACGACCCGAGGGCCTTCATCCTGCACGCGGCGTCGCTCGATCAGGCTTTCGCCCATTGTCGAATATTCTCGACTGCTGCCACCCGTAGGTGTACGAGCCGTGTCTCAGTCTCGTCGTTGGGGAACAGCCTCTCAGCTCCCCTACCCGTCATAGCTTTGGTGAGCCATTACCTCGCCAACTGGCTGATGGGGCCTAGGCCGATCCCGAAGCGTCTTGCGACTTTGATCTTGCGATCACATGGAGAATTACCCAACCTTTCGGCTGGCTATGCTCCACTTCGGGGTACGTACCAGGGTGTTACTAACTCGTTCGCCACTGTACTTCAGCCTTGCGGCTTCAGTACCGTTCGACTTGCATGCCTTATCCACGCCGCCAGCGTTCATCCTGGACCAGGATCAAATCCTCTAAGAAAACACAGATCTGTGCGGACCTAAATCCGCGGAAATCCGTGTTCAAAAAAGGGACAACTAAAAAAATCTTTAACTAAGATCCGTTTGGGAACGGACCTTTGGTACTGTTTGTTATTTAAGCTTGTTAAGATACGCCGCATGAACAGATGTTTTTGACGGCAGGGATAAGTATACAAAAGGAAGGTTTAATGTCAACAGCGTCGCGGGACCGGTCGCGGCACTTGCCAAGCCAGGCTTTATATGTAAAAATCGCAGTACTCGTATGAAGAAAGACATACATCCTAAATATTACCCTAAGGCCAAGGTTTCCTGCGCCTGCGGGAACTCTTTTACCATCGGCGCGACGGTTCCCGAAATAAAGGTGGAAATCTGCTCCAAGTGCCATCCGTTCTACACAGGCCGCGAACAGCTCATTGATACCGCCGGCCGCGTGGAAAGGTTTAAAGCCCGCCGCACAAAGGCCTCGGCCGAACCCAAAGGGAAAAAGCTGCGCGTCGGTAAGAACAAAAAATAGACCATGGAACTCAAAACCCAAACCCGGACCGTTTTCGGAAAACGGACTAAGAACTTGCGCAAGGCGGGGCTCATCCCCGGCGAGGTCTTCGGTCATGGAACGGAGAACGAACACGTGAGCGTTGCGGCGAAGGATTTTAAAAAGATGTTCAAGGAGGCCGGCGAGACGACCGTCATCAATCTTGTGGATGAAAAAGGGGCGAAGATTCCGACCATCATCGCGGACGTTATCTACGACCATCTGACGGACGCCATTCTCGCCGTTGACTTTCATCGCATCCGCCTGGACGAAAAATTGGAAGCGAAAGTGCCGGTGGTCTTCACGGGCAGCGCGCCAGCCGAAAAAACCGGCCTGGTTCTCGTTAAGGTCACTGCGGAGATAGAAGTAGAGGCCTTGCCGAACGACCTGCCGCACGAATTCTCCGTTGACCTCAGCGCGCTCACGAACGCCGGAGAGGGCATTTACGTCAAAGACCTTAAGGTTTCACCGAAGGTCAGGGTGAAAAC
>DAICZV010000039.1 GCA_027310975.1 bacterium | reverse complement strand
CCTGAAGACATATACGATAAGGCAATGCAGGTTGACCTACGCCTTGCGGGGATAAAATATGAGAGCCAAAGAACAATAGAGGTAAAGTATAAAGAATACCATGTGGGCACCAATAGAATAGACATCATCGTCAATTTTGGAAAAGAAAAAGTCATACTAGAACTGAAAGCAATTGCAGAAGAATTGGGTGAGCCAGAAAAACAGCAACTCCAGAACTATCTCGATTCTTTAAAAATTGGGAAAGGGCTTTTAATTAATTTTCCGCAGCCAGGCAAAAGGAAGGCGGTGCATAAAAACATAAAGCCGCAGATTGTTAAGGTCGGTTTCAAATAATTTTTCCTCCCCGCCGCCGAGGCTGTCGCTCTTTTAGGGTGGTATAATTAATTATACCAGTCGCATTTCTTCCCCCGTCGCAGTGCGGAGGGTTTTGGTAGAATGGAGACATGACCTATGCTTTTATAACCGGCATTCCGACCGCCGGCAAAAGTTATTTGGCGGGAAAAATAGCCAGAGAACATGGCGTGATGCACGTGGACACAGATTCGTTCCGCGTTGAAATGGAGAAAGATCCGGCGCTTGCTCCATGGGTCAATCATTTCTGGAATATGGACGAGGAGGAGTATCTCGGGAGACCCTGCGAAGACCGCTGGCGCGAAGATGTCGCTCAATTCGAGGCGTTTTGGCCGTTCACCGCAAGTAAAATAAAAGAGATAATGCGGTCAGTGCCCGTTGCGATCTTTGAGGGTGTGGGCCTTCTGCCGAGCATAGTCAGCCGTGATTTCCAATTTCCCGGTATCGTACTTTTGGGAGAATCATTGGAAGTGACACTGGAACGTAATAAAAAGGACCCGCGCTGGGGCAAAACCGAGGACCTGCAAAAGAAAGAGGCGGAAAGTTTTTTCTTATGTGAGAGAGAGAAGTATAAAAAAGAAGGGGAGCAATATAGCTGGCAGGTGTTCAGTGATATTAGTGAGGCTGAGCTGGAAACGTTGAAAATATTGGGCTTAAGGAGGTAATAATATCGTCGGGTGGTTTTTGAACGTGGTAGAATTAAAAAATGAGGATTCGCAATGAATCACAGGCGGCTATCATTCGTAAGAATGGCGACGCAATAGAATTCCTTTTGCTTAGAAGGCGATATCCTGCCGATGTTGGCAAGGTCCAAATGCGCCTGGTCAAAGGCGGTATTGAGACGGGAGAAACACCGGAAGAGACGATAAAGCGGGAAATTAATGAAGAGGTAGGACTGGTGAACGTGAAGATCGTTCGGAAACTCGGCGGGTATGAATATGAGGTGGACGACATCCACCACAACGTGAGTTCTTTTCTGGTTGAAGCGCCCAAAGACGAAGTTGCGCGCGCCGTGTCCCTAGATGAAGGGGAGGCGGTTATAGACGAGGTGGTCTGGGTAAGCGGGGAGAGGGCGATTGAACTCCTGACGTTTCCGGAAGAGCAAAACTTGATCCGTCTCGCGGTATAATGAAATTATGAAATTAATAGGGGAGAAAGTGGTGTTGCGGCCGATCGTAATGGTGGACGCGCCGCGGTTCGTGAAATGGTTCAACGACCCGGCGGTCCATCGTTTTCTGACGCGCCGGAAGATCAACTTGAAAGAAGAGCGCGTTTGGATACGTTCCCTGCCGAAAAAGAAGGACCAGGTGCATTTCGCGATCGATACCCGCGACGGGGTCCATATCGGCAGCGTGGGTTTGAGCATCATTAAGCGCGATAACTGCGCGATATTCGGCATCGTGATCGGCGACAAACGTTATTGGAACCACGGCTGCGGTACGGAGGCGATGAAGCTCGTCGTGGACTACGGTTTTCGCCGGCTGAAGCTCCACCGCATCGAACTCGATGTTTACGGCTACAACGCGCGCGGCATCCACGTCTATCGCCGCCTTGGATTCAAGTTCGAGGGCAAGAAGCGCGAGCGCATTCGCTGGAAGGGGAAGTATTACGACGAGATCCAAATGGGCATTCTGCGCAACGAGTGGCAGCCCTGAATTTCCTCCCCGCCGCCGAGGCTGTCGCTCTTTTAGGGTGGTATAATTAATTATACCAGTCGTATCTCTTTACTCCCGCAATAAAAACTTATCCTTAAATACCCCAGTATTTCGGGACTTGTTGCTCTCCTTTTCCCGCGAGACGGCGGGTTTTGTTTGACGGGGCTCTGGCGGGAGAGTAATTTGTATCTAGCTACAACAACACAAACAAACATGGGAGGAAGCAATGGAGAAGCTGATAATCGTCAGGCACGGGGACTACGACAAGGATTCCAGCCACCTAAACGATAAGGGCAGCGCCGATATTAAGCAGTTGGCAGAGCAGATAAGGCCACTAACTGACAGTCACAGCGTACTGGTACTCTCTTCTCCGATAGATAGAGCCATAGAAAGCGCCTTAATCCTGTCTAACACCTTGCATGTCCCGGCCGTGTATTGCGATGCATTACGATCCGAGTGTCAGGGCGATATGGACCTGGACGGAGCGCTTTCGCTCATACACGAGAAGAGCGACATGGCCAATATCATCGTTGTCGTAACCCACATCGAATATACCGATAATTTCCCCGCGCATTTTTTCAAGCACGAATTTAACACGAAAGCGCCGTACATGCACTTGGAAAAAGGAGAAGCGGCGATAATCGATTGTGCCTCCAGAACCCTAACGAAAGTCGCCTAACCCACCGCTGTTATATTTGCCGACCCGGAGATGCCTATCTCCGGGTTTTTATTTACCGCCGCCTGGCGTAAGCGGAACGGCGGGTTTTGGTGCGGGGTGGTAGAATGGGAACATCATGGGAGAGGAAATTACGATGGCAGATCTGGGCTACGGCCCGTTCTTTGAAGCCGGCCGCAACCGGCTGGGCTTTGGCGGCCTTCCGGTCGCCCGGGTCGTTTCCGCCTCCAGGGGCGCGTATCGGATAAAAAACATTGCGGGAGAATATTTGGCCAAGGTCACCGGCAAGCAGATGTTCCAGGCCTTGTCGCGGGAGGACTATCCGGCGGTCGGGGACTGGGTCGCGTTTGATGAACTCGGCAATAGCCAGGCCGTTATCCGCGGCATCCTGCCGAGGCGGACCGTGATAAAAAGAAAGTTCGGCGACCGGAACCGGGCCGGGGAGCAAAGCAAAATCCAGGTGATCGCCGTGAATATTGACGTCGCGTTCGTAGTGGAATCGGTGGACCGCGACTATAACTTAAACCGTTTTGAAAGATACTTCGCCATCGTGCGGGACGGCGGCGCGGAACCGGAGATGGTCTTGAACAAGGTTGACCTCCTTTCGGACGCAGAGCTCGGCGAGAAATTGGACGAACTCCAAGAAAGATTCCCGGGCGTACGCGCAATACCCGCGAGTACAGTAAGCGAGCGCGGATTGGAGACGCTGAAAAACCGGATTGCGAGAGGCCAGACCTATTGCTTTCTCGGCTCGTCCGGGGTCGGCAAGTCGTCCCTCATCAACAAGCTAATCGGCAAAAGCGTCATCAAGACCGGCGGCATCAGCTCTTATTCCGGCCGGGGAAAGCACGTTACCACGATGAGGCAGATGTACTTTTTGGAAAGCGGAGGCATTGTTATTGATAATCCCGGCATGCGGGAGGTGGGCCTGGCCGAAACCAGCCGGGGAGTCAGCGTCATTTTTGACGAGATCGCGGCCCTGGCCGAAAAATGCCGGTATACCGACTGCACGCATACCAAGGAATCCGGCTGCGCGGTGACGGCCGCCGTCAGAGCCGGAGAACTGGACGAGGGGAGATATGCCAATTACATCAACCTTAAAAAAGAGACCGAATATTCCGAAATGGACGACGCCGGGAAAAGGGAAAAGGACCGGGCCTTCGGAAAGTTCATCAAAAAAGCCAAGGAAGAGCTGAAGCAATTCCGGCCCAAGGACTGAACGGGTTTGGAAACGTGGTAGAATCATTTAAATGAAGGATATTTTTACCATTGGACATTCTACGCGGACGCTGGATTACTTTGTCTCAATGCTCCGGGCGCACGGCGTTCGGGAGCTCGCGGACGTGCGGACCATCCCGAGATCGCGCCACAATCCGCAGTTTAACCGCGATGTCTTGAGCCGGGCCTTGAGAAACCGGGGAATCGGTTACCGCTGGCTCGGGAAGGGATTGGGCGGCCTGCGGCGAACGAGAAAAGATTCAGAGAACACCGGCTGGCAAAATCTTTCTTTCCGGGGTTTTGCCGACTATATGCAAACGCCCGCTTTTTCCGCGGGCATAAAAAAACTTGAGAGTTTAGCCCGGAAGAAAAAAGCGGCCATCATGTGCGCTGAAGCGGTGCCTTGGCGATGCCATCGGTCGCTCATCGCCGACGCCCTCACTAAGGACAAATGGGCGGTGTATCACATCTCAAGCCACAAAACGGCCCGCCGCCATAAGCTCACGTCGTTTTTGAAAATGAGGAAGGGGAGGATAGTTTACGAATAAAAAAGCTCCACGCATAGCGTGGAGCAAATGATGAGGGCGGCGGCCTTCCGTAAGTGGCCGCATATTCCAGGATTGGCTGCCGAACGCACGACAGTGCGCTGCATGAATCGGGGATGCCGATAGCAGGAGAGGCCTGTCTTGGCGGTCGCCAGGGCGGCCAGGCGCAGAAGCAGGCATCCAGGAACGGATAGGGCACGAGATTGCTCATGCCAAGCGCGAGCGTTTCCAGGGAGGGGGTTTCCGAAACGTCCGTGATGACGAGCAATCCTCGGTCGCCCTGGTCCAAAACTTCAAATGTCCTGCATGCATTACGCAATGCTCGGCCGAATGCATCCAACGGGCCAATGACCATTACGCGCCTGGCCGTGGCGAGTTTGAGAGGGGGTTCATTCAATTAACTCTCCTTTTTTAACGAGCTTGGATAAATTACCACTTACAGATAATCCTGTCCAGAGGCGTTAAGGCGAATTCAACCTTCAAGTGCGACACCAAAGACTTCATAAGGGGTTCTCCAGCCGAGGCGTTTCCTGGGCCGGG
>DAICZV010000038.1 GCA_027310975.1 bacterium | reverse complement strand
GTATTTTTATTACATTATTATGTATCGCCACCTTAGCTCAGTTGGTAGAGCGCGTCTTTCGTAAAGACGATGTCCCCGGTTCAAGTCCGGGAGGTGGCTCAAGATGAATAACCCGAACGTAGCGACGATTTCCGTCATGGCCGGCGCGGGCGGCGACGATGCCAAGGACTGGGCCCGGATGCTTATGCGGATGTACCAAAAGTACGCCGACCGCAAGGCCTGGAAGTGGCAGGAGGTTTCCGACAATGCCATTGAGGTCCGCGGAACAGGCGCCTACGAAAGATTGAAGGACGAGTCCGGCGTGCACCGGCTGGTGCGCATTTCGCCTTTTGACGCCAAAAAACTGCGCCACACCTCATTCGCGCTCGTGGATGTTTTGCCGGAACTGCCGGCGATGGAAGCAGCGAATATCCGGATACCGGAGAAGGACCTTAAGGTGGACTTCTCGCGCGCCGGCGGCCCCGGCGGCCAAAACGTGAACAAGGTTGAGACGGCCGTGCGCATCGTCCACCTGCCGACCGGCCTCGTTTCCGCCTCGCGGGCGGAGCGTTCCCAGGCGGCGAACCGCGAAAAGGCCTTAATACTCCTCAAGGCCAAGATACTCGCCGTCATGCGGGAGAAGCACGAGAGCGCCGTGGAGAATCTAAAGACCAAAGTGGAACCGGAATGGGGCCACGAGATCCGCTCGTACGTTTTGCATCCTTACAAACAGGTGAAGGACCACCGGACGGGCGAGAAGATAAGCAAGGTGGAGGAAGTTTTGGAAGGGAAGCTTGATTTGCTAAAAAATTTCTAATTTCTAATTAACCTAATTGACCTAAACACGGTTTTTTAGACATTAACTCAATTAGTCATTGATTAGATCAATTAGAAATTAGAGTAATTAGGTCAATTGTCAAATATCGGGAGAGGTTTATAATACCCACATAACGCCCGAGGCCATGAAGTAAGGCCTTTTATTATGATAGTTTTCCAAAACGTATCCAAAAATTACAACCACAACGCCGTCGCGCTGGACAAAGTAAGCTTTAAGATCCAGCCGAACGAGTTCGTGACGCTCGTCGGCCGTTCCGGCGCGGGCAAGTCCACGGTGGTGAAGCTTTTGATCGGCGAGGAAAAGCCGAGCAAGGGCCAGATTTTCTTCGGCTCCTACGAGGTCCAAAAACTGAAGCCCTCGGAGCTCCCGGAGTTCCGGCGCCATATCGGCGTCATCTTCCAGGACTTCCGCCTGCTCTCCAAGAAGACCGCTTTTGAGAACGTGGCTTTCGCGCTGGAGGTGGAGGGCCGCCTGCAGAAAGAGATCAACGAGCTCGTGCCGCAGGTCTTGGACATGGTGGGTCTCAAGGACAAGATGCTGAACTTCCCATCGGAGCTTTCGGGCGGCGAAAAGCAGCGCGTCGCCATCGCCCGGGCGATGATAAACCAGCCCGACGTCCTCATCGCCGACGAGCCGACCGGGAACCTGGATCCCTTTAATACCTGGGAAGTGATAAAATTGCTTAAGAAGATAAACGAGCTGGGGAGCACCGTCATCCTCGCCACGCATGACAAAGAGATAGTGAACACGCTGGGCGAACGGGTTATCACGCTGGAGAACGGCCAAATACTGCGCGACGAGGCCCACGGAAGATTTTTAATAGATTAGAATGGTCACTTTGTTCCGGGTAATTAAATACGGCATCCAGAGCTTTCTGCGGAACGGCTGGCTTTCGGTTTCCACGATCGGCATCATGATTTTGGCGCTCCTCGTTTTTGAAGGGCTCATCCTCTTCAACGTCGTGAGCCAGGGCGCGGTGCAGGCGATCCAGGATAAGGTGGACATCACCGTTTATTTCCAAAGCAACGTGCCGGAAGACACCATCTTGAACCTCAAGAAATCGCTGGAGGGTTTGGACGAAGTGCAATACGTCCAATACATTTCGCAGGACCAGGCGCTCGCCAATTTCAAGGCGGCCCACGCGAACGACCCGACCATCACCCAGACGCTTTCGGAGCTGGACACCAATCCGCTCCTCGCTTCGCTGAACATCAAGGCGAAGGATATCCATCATTACGACGCCATTGCCGCCTATCTGGATAAGCCGGATTTCACCGGCATCATTCAGAAGGTCACTTACGCTCAGAACCAGGTGGTCATTGACCGGCTGTCGTCATTCGTGGACAACATGAGCCGCGGCGGATTCATCCTGACTCTCTTCCTGGCCTTCCTGGCCGCCTCGGTAACTTTCAATACCATCCGCCTCGGAATATTTTCCAACCGCGAGCAAATCGGCGTCATGCGCCTCGTGGGTGCCTCCAACAACTTTATCCGCGGGCCTTACGTCATTGAAGGCATCCTCTACGGGGTCATCGCCGCGGTGGTCGGTTTCCTCGTGTTCATCCCGATAATCGCGGCCGTTTCGCCGCAGATCGCGAACTTCGTTCCCGAGGTCAACCTCCAAAATTATTTCAACGCCAATTTCTTAGCCCTATTGTTTTACCAGGTCATCTTCGGCGTCGTGCTGGGCATCGTTTCCAGTATCGTTGCCACGCGCCACTACTTGAACGTCTAGTCGCGGGGCTTCTTCTTTGAGTCCATCTTTACCGTCGCAAAAGTGCCGACGAAGCCGCCGGCGACCGTGGGCAGAAGATACCAGCTGTTTTGAATATAGGTCACGATGACGAGCGCTCCCAAAAGGATGAGGAACGAGGAGAACGCGGCGGCGCTCAAAGCGGCGCCCGAGTTCGTGCGCCGAATGTAAAGCACCCACAAGAAATCGCCGACGGCCGTCGCGGCGAAAACGAAGAGCGTCTCCCAAAAATTAACCGGTCCGAACGTAAGCATTGAATTGGCTTATCTTGATTATCAGCCTACTATAACGCCGGCCGTTGTTCAATCATCGGGCGTTCTGGACTGCCGCCTTCGGCTCGGCCGTCTTGACGGATAATTGACAGATTATCTTAAGCGTGCTATTTTAAAGAAAAAGTTTTTGTTCTCTGACAATCAAAAAGGAGGTAGTAGATAATGGAAGCCAAGATCATTTTTGATAACGGTAGCGCAATCGTGCCGAGTAGCCATGTGGCCTTCCGTGCGATAAAGCGCTTGGCTAAGGGGCAACCGCTGAATAAGCCGTTCTTCATTAAGGATGGTGTGATTGCCGAAGTTCATGCAGTTGGTGATGCATCGCAGATCGCAGTTCAGATTCGGGAAGGAGGCATGATTGACTATGAATATGCCATCCTGGACGGCGAGCATAAGCTTCTGCAAGCTTATATTGACGACTGGACTAACGGCCGCTGAAACCATCCTTATTGCTTTTTGCCGCGTTTTCATGCGCGGCTTTTTATTTTTTGACTTCCGGCCATGCCTCTGCTAAATTAATGAAAAGGCCAGCGAGCCCTTTTATTTTTTCACTAAAGTTAGTATGCCCACGAAGTTACGCACTAAAATAGTCGCCACCATCGGTCCCGCTTCGGACGCCTATGAAACCATCCACAAGCTCGTGGAGGGCGGTTTAGACATCGCCCGCATCAACTTTTCCCATTGCACGCCGGAAGAGTTTTTTAGCCGGCAAAAGTTTCTGAAAAAGGCGGCGCGCGCCCTGAAGCGCGAAGTGGCGCTCCTCCAAGACCTTCAAGGGCCCCGCATCCGCGTGGGCGAAATGCCTAAGGAGGGCCGCGTCCTCAAGGAGGGGGAGACCGTCGTTCTAAATGTTGCCGCGAAGAGCAACGGCGATATTTTCGTGGATTATCCGCGCCTGGCGCGGGAAATAAAAGTGGGCCACCCGATATTTCTCGCGAACGGCGACATGGAGCTCATCGTGCGCCGCGTGAGCGGCGGCAAGATAAGCGCCGAAGTGGTCCGCGGCGGCATTCTTTATTCGCGCAAGGCAGTGAACGTCCCGCACACGAAGCTTTCCGTTTCCGGGCTCACGGCCAAGGATATGAAAGACCTGAAGTTCGGTTTGAAGCACGGCGTGGAGTTTGTCGCCATTTCCTTCGTCCAGTCCGCGCAGGATGTTTTAAAGGCCAAGAAGCTCGTGGGCGGGAAGGCGCGCATTATCGCGAAGATAGAAACGGCCTTGGCGCTTAAAGACATTGACGCCATCATCCAGGCCGCGGACGGCATCATGATTGCCCGGGGCGACCTCGGTATTGAAGTGCCGGAAGAAAAACTGCCTTTTATTCAAAAAAACCTCATCCGCCACGCCGCCTGGCACAATAAGCCGTCCATCACGGCGACCCAGATGCTCACCTCAATGGTGAACCATCCGCACCCGACCCGGGCCGAGGTATCGGACGTTGCGAACGCCGTTTGGGACGGCACGGATGCGGTAATGCTCTCGGACGAGACCGCTTCCGGCAAATACCCGGTGCAGTCATTGCGCATGATGGCGAAGATAGTAAGACAGGCGGAAGAGTACCGGAACCGCGAGAATCGCTTGGTCTAAAGCCGCCCGGCGCGCTTTGCCGAAAAGACGAAAGGCGTTTAATATTTAAACAATGCCTCCGGAACTTGCGCTTTACATCACCAGGTACGGCTATGTGGCGATATTTTCCCTGGTCTTTCTCCAGGAGATTGGCATTCCGAACCCGGTGCCGAACGAGCTCATTTTACTCTTCGCCGGATATCTCGCTTCCATCCACGTTCTGAGCCTGCCGCTCGTTTTCGTCACGGTGGTCATGGCCGATTTCATCGGCACTTCGCTCCTTTACGCCTTCTTCTATCTTTTCGGCGATTATGTAATGGACCACAAGCCGAAGTGGCTGCCCATCTCCAAGGAAAAGATAATGAAGCTGAGCGACAAGATCTCCAAGCGCGAGCAGTGGGGAATATACGTCGGCCGGCTCATTCCGTACCTCCGGGGATATACTTCGGTCGCCGCCGGACTTTTAAAAATTCGTCCGCGCGTTTTCTTGACGGCCGTAATCGTATCCGCTATAACTTGGAGCGGCTCTTACGCATTGGTCGGGCAATTCATGGGCAAGTACTGGCAGGAATTCGCCGGCCAATTGGGAGGCTATGAGAGCATCGCGTTTCTAGCTATCGCACTTTTAATAATTATCTACGGCATTCGGTATGCCGTTCGCTACAGACAGAAAAGGAAAGAAAGATTGGAGGTTGAAAAATGATCAAGATGATCAAGGTCAGCGTCGTCATACCGGCTTATCATGCCGCGGGAACCATTGGTGATACGGTGCGGAGCCTGCAGAAACAATCCGGCATCGCGCGGAGCGAGTACGAGGTAATCGTTGTCATCAACGGCCCCGCGGACGAAGAGGTACGCGTAAAGGCGCTCGCGGCCGGAGCGGACAAGGTCATCCGCGAACCGGAAAAGGGGACGAACATCGCCCGCGGCAGCGGCGCCAGGGCGGCCGATCCGGATTCTCGGTTTATTTTCGGCATGGATGCCGATTCGCAGGCGCCGGAGGATTGGGTCAGTCGGATAATGGATATCTTCCAGGACAACAGCGTCCAAGCTGTTTCCGGGCCGTACGATTACGGTTTCACCGGGATGAGAGCGTGGTCCGAGAACGTTTACACCCAGGCGATCTTCCCTTTCATCATCGGCTTGCTCAACTTGTTCAAGGGGACCGCGATAATCATCGGCGGAAACTATGCCGTGCGGAGATCGGCTTTGGAAAAGATTGGCGGCATTCCGCCGGCCAAATTCTGGGGCGACGACGCTCTGCTTGCCACGCTCATCCAAAGAATGGTCGGGAAGGTGCTGTTCGTCAGGGACTTGCGTGTTAAAAGCTCGCACGACCGGTTTGACCGCGACGGTTTCTTGAAACTGGCCGCCACCTACGCCATCGCCTTCTTCAAGGTCTGGTGGCGCGTGCCCGCGCATCCCAAGCTTGAGGATCTGCCTAAGGTTCTCCGCAATCTATAACATCAAAAATGTCACCGTCCCCGTTCAATTGAACGGGGATTTTTATTTATGCCGCGATTTTAACATATTGACAAATACGTATTCATAAGTTATAATGTAAACGTTAATGAGTGTTCTTTTCTAATTGAATAATTGAAAAACGCAGAAAAAGGGAGGTAGCAAGTGAAACAAGTTGTGTTGTTTGCGGGGCTAATGATGGCGCTGTGCACGGG
>DAICZV010000037.1 GCA_027310975.1 bacterium | reverse complement strand
ACCCAGAACGTCCGGCCGAACGTGATGCCGGAGCGCGTTCCCGAAATGCCCCGGCCGCAGCCGAGCGCGGAACATCACGGTGCGCCCGCAACTCCCAAGCCGCAGCGGAGAGACGAGATGATATACCAGCTGGAAACGGAAAAAATCCGCCCGAACCCGTACCAGCCCCGCTCGGAATTTTCGGACGAGGGTTTAACGGAGCTCGCGGGGTCCATCCGCGAGTTCGGCATCCTCCAGCCAATTGTCGTTTCCAAAATAACCAAAGAGACCGAGACGGGGGCGGACGTGGAATACCAGCTTATCGCCGGCGAGCGGCGCCTCCGGGCCGCCAAACTTATCGGCTTGGAGCGCGTGCCGGCCATTGTCCGCACCGCGGACGGCGCCCGGCAGAAGCTGGAGATGGCCCTGATTGAGAATATCCAGCGGCAGAACCTGAATCCTTTGGAGGCCGCCAAGGCCTACAGCCGCTTGCAGGACGAGTTCGGCCTAACCCAGCGGGAGATTGCCGCGCGGGTGGGCAAGAGCCGGGAGGCGGTGGCAAATACCCTGCGCCTTCTGAACCTGCCGGGAGACATCCAGCAAGCCATGGCGGAAGGCAAAATCAGTGAATCACAGGCGCGCATGCTCCTTGGTTTCCAAAGCCAGGAGGAACAGCGGCGCGTTTTTGAAAGCGCCCTCGCGGGCAGAATGTCAGTGCGGGCCGGGCGGGGCGAAGCGGAGAAGGCGAAGGTCCAGCAGGACCCCGAGGCCGCCTATTGGGGAAAGCGCATTGAAGACAATCTCGGCTCGCCGGTCAAGATCGCGAAGAGCGGCAGCCGCGGCAAGATAACCGTAGAATTCTTTTCGGACGACGAATGGCATGCCCTCACCGACAAGCTGGGCGGCTCAGAATAATATCCGGAAGTTCACTTCTTTCGTGCTCGGTATTTTTTTAAGGCTGACCACCAGTTTTTCCGCTTTGCCCGGCAGAACGGGGGATGTGCGGAGCGTGACAGTGGAAAAGGCCTGACGCGGATCGGTTTGGCTGTTCAAAAAAGTGATGTTCACCTTGTTCCGGGCGAAGATGGCCGTTACCTCCTTCAAATAACCCGGCCGGTCGGCGTTCACAATTTTGAACTCGGCGCCGACGGGACCGGCCCGTTTCCGCAGGGTGCCGACGCTCTCTTTGAGGGCGTTCCGAATGTGTTTCTTGGCCATCTCGGTTTTCGCGAATTGAAGCCAGTCCTCGGACGGTTTTTTTCCTTTTTGAGTCACGATCTCCACGATGTCGCCCGAATGAAGCTCGGTCGTAATGGGGACGATTTTGCCGTTCACCTTGGCGCCAACGCAGGTATCGCCGATCTGGGAATGGACCTGATAGGCGAAATCCACCGGCGTCGCGCCGGACGGCAGGTCCATCACGTCGTTGCCTGGCGTAAAGACGAATATCCGGTCTTTGAAAAAATCCACCTTCACGGCTTCCAAAAACTCCTTCTGGGTGGCGAAGGCCTTTTGCCAGTTCTGGAGCTGCTGCACCCAAACGAGTTCCTTCTTGTCCTTCACGCCGCTCCAGCCGGCGAGCTTCTTGGACGATTTTTTGACCTGCTCGTAGGCCCAGTGGGCGGCGATACCCAGTTCGTTCTCTTCGTGCATCTCCTGTGTCTTTATCTGTATCTCCAATATCTTTCCTTCTAGGCAGAAGACGGTGGTGTGCAAGCTGCGGTAGCCGTTCGCTTTCGGCCGGGCGATATAGTCCTTAAAACGGCCCGGCATCGGCTGCCACAAACTGTGGATGACGCCCAAGGCGGCGTAGCATTCCTCAACCGTTCCGACGATGATGCGCAAAGCCACGAGATCGTAGATCTCGTTCAAGTTCATGTTGTGGCGGAGGAGCTTTTTGTAGAGGCTGTAATACCGCTTGGCCCGGGCGTCCACGGCGAACGGGCTGATGCCATGGTCTTCAAGCGCTCGCTTCACGACCGGCAAGACGCGGTTCATATATTCCTGCCGGTCTTCGTAGGTCTCTTTAACTTCTTTCATGAGCCACTTGTATTCCTCCGGATAGATGTAGGGGAAGGCCATATCCTCCAGTTCTCCGGAAAGTTTCTGCATGCCGAGGCGATAGGCCAGCGGGGCATAAATATCGGCGGTTTCCATGGCGAAGGGTGCCTGCCGTTCCTTGGGCAGAAAGTGGAGCGTTCGCATGTTGTGCAGGCGGTCGGCGAGCTTAATAATGAGGACGCGCAGGTCTTCGCTGAAGGCGAGGATAAACCGCCGCATATTTTCGGCGTCCCGCTCTTTCTGGTATTTCAGGTTCTTCAGCTTGGTGAGCCCGTCAACCAAGAAAGCAATCTCTTGGCCGAAATCCTTCCGGATATCCGCGAGCGTGACGGCGGTGTCTTCCGCGACGTCGTGAAGGAGCGCCGCCGCGACGGAGGCCTCGTCCAGCCCCCAGCCCCTTACGGTCTCCGCGACCGCCAGGGGATGGATGATATAGGGTTCTCCATTCTCGCGTTTCGCCCCCTCGTGCGCCAAAGTCGCGAGGTCATAAGCCCTCCGCACCACGCTTCCTTCGGGATAAGTTTTAAGCCACTCCGTTCCGGTCATTCATTTGATTTTAGGCCGGCTCGGGCCGGTTGACAAAGGACGGCGTTTTTCTAGAATAGGACTACTAGCAATCAAGGGTCGTCATTGCTAAAAGTAAAAATATGAACATCCAACCATTGGGAGGCCGGGTCGTGGTGGAGCTTGCTCTGAGCAACGAGCAGACCACGAAGTCCGGGATCGTTCTGCCGGATTCGGCGGAAAAGAAAGAGCAGTCCAAAGGGACCGTGACGGCCGTTGGGCCGGGCAAGGTCCAAAACGGCGCGCGCATCGCGCCGGAGGTTAAGGTCGGCGACAAGGTCATTTTCAGCAAGCCCTGGGGAGACGACAAGAAGATGGAAGAGGGCGGGAAGACCTATTTTATAGTGGAGGAGGACGAAATACTCGCGATTATCAACTAATATGGCCAAACAAATTTTGTTCAACGAAGACGCCCGGGCGGCGATGAAAAAGGGCATAGACAAGCTCGCCGAAGCGGTGCGGATGACCCTGGGTCCCCGGGGCCGCGCGGCCGTCATTGAAAAGAGCTACGGCGCGCCGCAGGTAACTTTTGACGGCGTGACCGTCGCCAAAGAGATAGAATTGGAGGACAAATACGAGAACCTGGGCGCGGAATTTTTGAAACAGGCGGCCGACAAGACCGATGAAGGAGTCGGCGACGGCACGACGACGTCCGTGGTTTTGGCCCACACGATGATAGAAGAGGGCGAGAAGGCCATCAAAGAAAAGGGCTTTAACGTCATTCAGCTCGCCGAAGAGCTCAAAAAGGGGAGCGACGCCGTCATCCGGGCTCTGGAAAAACAAAAGGAGAGCATTGACGACAACAAGAAGATAGAGGAGGTGGCCACGCTTTCGGCCAAGGACAAGTCCATCGGCAAGCTCATCGCCGAGGTGATGGGCAAGCTCGGCCGCGAAGGCGTCGTGACCGTGGAAGATTCAAACGCCATCGGCAACTCATACGAGACGGTGGAGGGGATGCAATTTGACCGCGGCTACGTTTCGGCCTACATGGTGACGAACCAGGAAAGGATGGAGGCGGTCTTGGAAGATCCTTACATTCTCGTGACGGACAAGAAGGTCTCGGCCATTGCCGAACTTTTGCCGCTTCTGGAAAAAATAGTCCAAAGCGGCAAGAAGGAGCTGCTTATCATCGCCGACGACATTGACGGCGAGGCCTTGGCGACATTGGTCTTGAACAAGATCCGCGGCATCTTCTCCGTTTTAGGCGTGAAGGCCCCGGGCTTCGGCGACCGGAAGAAAGAGATGCTTCAGGACATCGCCGTCGTCACGGGCGCGAGCTTCGTCTCGGACGATTTAGGGAAGAAACTGGAGAACGTGGAACTCTCCGAGCTCGGCCACGCGCACCGGGTGGTTGCCGACAAGGACAAGACGACCATTGTGGGCGGCGCGGGCGTTAAGGGCGATATTGAAGAGCGCGTGAAACAGATAAAATCGCAGATAACGAAGACCGATTCTGATTTTGACAAGGAGAAATTGCAGGAGCGCCTGGGCAAGCTTTCGGGCGGCGTCGCCGTCATCAAGGTGGGCGCGCCGACGGAATCGGCCCAGAAAGAATTGAAACAGCGCGTGGAAGACGCGGTGAACGCGACGCGCGCGGCCATGGAAGAAGGCATCGTGCCGGGCGGCGGCATCGCCCTCTGGAACGTTTACACGTTTGAGGACGGAAAGCCGAGCGGCAACGCCGTGGAAGAGGCGGCCAAGAAAATACTCCTTACCGCCACTCAGGCGCCGGTCACGGCCATCGTGACGAACAGCGGCGAGTCCGTGTCCAAAATATTGGGCGAGCTCAAAGAGCGGAAGCCGAACGAAATTTGGAAGGGCTTCAACGCCTTTACGAACAAGATTGAGGACCTCAAGTCCGCCGGGGTCATTGATCCTTTGAAGGTTACGAAGACGGCCTTCACGAACGCGGTGTCGGTTGCGGCCAACTACCTGACAATCGGCGCGGCCGTGACGGAGATACCGGTAAAGAATCCGCCGGCTGGCGGACCGGGGATGGGCGGAGAAATGGGTTACTAGTATTTAGTATGAAGACCCTTGGAGCGTAAAGCGCCAGGGGTCTTTTGTTGACCATAGTTTTTTAGAATGTTAACTTAGGGGGAATTGGGACATTAAAAAAGGAGGTTTCATGTTCAATGGTCCGGACAGACCCACTGTCATATTGGCGGCAGTGGTGGTAGCTTTTACGCTGGCCTTGCCGGCCTTAATGGCGGCCTACTCCGCCATTAAGTATAGAAAGAAGGGTTGAAGATTACTTATACGTCGCCGCGGTCATTGCCACGGCGGCGCTTTTTGTTGTAAGCTTCGGGCAGCTATCCAAAACTTAAAAAAGGAGGCAGTTATGCCGAGCTTACAGGCTGATTTTGACGCCCTTGTACAGGCAGGATTTAAGGTGATGTACGATGTGACATTCGCTATTGTCATCATCGTTGTCATCGCCTTGACCGTGTTCCTCTTGGATGCTGGCAGAAATCATCATAAAGAACCGAAACTAAAAAGGAGGTAGAAAATGCATAAGGTAGAACCGAAAGTGTTCTTGATCGGCGAAACGCGGATCGTTGAAGACGGCCTCAGGGGATTTCTCAATCATATTGGAGCTCCGGAATGGCAGTCCGATGCGCCGACGGATGTGGAAAAGGTAGCCGAATTTTACAGCCGACTTTGCTATAAGAGTTATAAGCCTGGCCTCAATCCGAATGTCAAGAAGATCCGCGAGCATAATGCGGAGCACCTAGGAAACATCCTCAAAGTGAAGCATGGATCGGTTCTAGAACATCCGGTCATCAACTTCGTCTTTGCGGATGTGAGCCGGGTTTTCACGCACGAACTCGTGCGCCATCGGGTCGGCGTCGCCATTTCGCAGGAAAGTTTGCGATATGTTCGGCTGGACGACTTGGGTCAATGGCTACCGACCGTAATTCGGGAAGATGAAGAAGCTATGACCATTTTCGGACGGACGTTCGAGGAATTGGAACGCTTGCAAAAAGAACTGGCCGTGCATTTCAGATTGGACGATTCACAGGCGAACTTCACCAGAAAGAAGATTGTTACTTCGGCTATGCGGCGCATCGCTCCAATCGGTCTCGCGACGAACATTGGCTGGTCAGCTAATCCTCGGACTTTACGTTGGGTGCTGGAAATGAGGACGGCCCCAGAAGCAGAGGAAGAAATTCGACTGGTTTTCGGGGAAGTCGGCAAGATTGTCGTCAACCGTTATCCAAATCTCTTTGGCGATATGGTCGTTGAGATAATCGACGGCTTACCCAGTTATAAGTCGCCGAACAGCAAGGTTTGACGCCAAACGGCTGGTTTGCTAAATTAGGCCTTAGTTCCTAATGGAATGGAGCTTACGTGGCGAGCGTCGGGATGTTTACCGATGGAGGTTCAAACCCTCTCCATTCCGCGCCGTCCCATCGGCCATATAAAGACGACCGCCCGTGTTCATTTCCGGGCGGTCTTTTAATTACGTGCGGATAATGTTGATAACGAAAAGACGCTGATTTTGCCGACATACTTGATACTTTCTACTTTATACTTAATACTAATG
>DAICZV010000036.1 GCA_027310975.1 bacterium | reverse complement strand
CGTCTGTTCCGGCGGCCCCGGCACCACCGGCTGGGGACACGTGGGACCGGCGACCTTGGCGAAGATAGACGAACTTGCGGCATCTTCAGTTTCGGCTCCAAGCGTCGGTGCCCTTACCCAACCCATTGCCTGGACGGAGAGAGGGAGCGAGGTCAAAAATCTCCAAGATTTTCTCGCTGCCCAGGGAATTTTCCCCGCTAATCTCGCGACCGGATACTTTGGTCCTCTCACCCTGCGGGCCGTTCAAACCTTCCAGTGCAGGGAAAACATCGTCTGTTCCGGCGGCCCCGGCACCACCGGCTGGGGACACGTGGGACCGGCGACCTTGGCGAAGATAGACGAACTTGAAAGCGCCTCATCCACGGCCGCGGGACAGTGATTTTAAAATCATCCCCAGTCGCTTATAATGCGATAGTATGCACGACGTGATTGCCATCGGCTCCGTGACGCGGGACGTCTTCTTGGATGCCTCCGGCCTGGAGTTGGAACGTTTTCCTGCGACGCCTTCGGGCAAGGCCTTCCGCCTGCCTTTGGGGGACAAGCTGGAGATAAGGGGCATCCACCCCACTATCGGCGGCAATTCCGCGAACGCCGCCGTGACCTTTGCCCGGGAGGGGCTTAAGGCCGCCTGCGTCGGCCGCATTGGAAGCGATGCGGATGGCGCGGAGGTCATCAAACGGCTGAAGTCCGAAAAGGTGGCGACGGAGATGATTTCCGTGGATAAAAAACTCCCCACCGCTTTTTCCGTCTTGCTTCTCAAAAATGGGGAGCGAACGATATTGAACAACCACGGCTCTTCCAGCGAATTCGGCGCGGCGGACGTCAGCTATCCGGCGCTCCGGGCCAAGTGGTGGTATCTCTCGCTCTCCGGAAAATCGGAGAGGTCGTACGATACTTTCGTTTTCCGCGCCCGCCGGAGCGGGGTTGCCCTCGCTTTTAATCCTAGCGGATACCAGTTGACCCACGCCCGCGGGAAGATATTACGGTCGCTTAAAAATATATCCTTCTTGGTCCTGAATGAAGAAGAGGCGGCGCTCCTCACCGGCATTCCGTTCCGGCGCGAGCGAGAGGTTTTCAAAAAACTGGACGACCTCACGAGCCCCGGCATTCTTGCGGTCACGAATGGTGGGAAGGGCGTAACGGTCTCGGACGGCAAGTACGTTTATCGCGCCGGCGTTTTTAAGGAAAAGAAACTCGTGGATCGGACCGGTGCCGGCGACGCCTTCGGTTCCGGGTTCGTCGCAAGCCTCGCCCGGTCTGGTATTGCTCTCGGTAACATCCACCGCGCCACGCCGGCCCAGATAAAAGAAGCGATTCGCGTCGCCTCGGCGAACGCCACTTCCGTAGTGGAGCATTTAGGGGCGACGGAAGGAACGCTCACGCGGAGCGGGTTAAGCGCGGCCCGGTTCCGTAATCTCAAGGTCAGCATGGAAAAATTGGACTAGAACAATGGACGCTTCAGAAAATTTGGGAAGGGTCCTGGGGGTGGAGAAGACGGCATTGGAAAAGCTCGGCGCGGAGATGGAAAAGCGCACCGGGCGCGGCGATATCCTCCAGAAAACGGCGGAAAAGAACGCCGCGATGATAGAGCGGACACTGGACCTTCTAAACAGCGCCAACCACTCGGCGCCGCACGTGAAGAGTATTCTCCGGGAGACGATTTTAAGGCATGAAAAGCACCTTTTGAGCTTTTTGCCGGAAATGCCTGGGGATACCGAGTTCCACAAGGCGGCGCACTTGGCCAGGAAGATTGCGACCTGCGGAAAGGGATTCTTTCTCAAAAAGGAGCTGGGAGCGGAGATTCTCCGCAAGCGCGAGCCGCAAAAACTTCTTGCTTACCTGGGGGCAAAGAACATTGACGAGGCCCTCAAGAGCCACGACGTGACGGAGCTTTTCAGCACGCTGCGCTTCATTGAGTCGGAAGAATGGATGCACGAGACGTTTGACCAGGCGTATAACAATTTTACCGCCAAGGATTTTGAGGAGCGGGAGATAGAGATATCCGTCCTGGGTCCGGAATGGAAAACCGTCTCCGCGGAGTTCGTTAAAAAGAAGCACCACAACGTGAGCCACCTCAAGGAGTTCGGCGTCATCTTCGTGAACCCGATCAAGGAGGACGTGCCCGGCAAGTTCTTCCGCGATTTCGCTTTGCTTTTGCACTATTTCCACGAGATAGATTTTTATTCCAAGCTTTTCCGGAAGTATTCCGCGGAGCCCGACTTCGCCGATAATTTCAAACAGCTTCTCCGGGGGGACGTGCCGGAGGTGTACAAAGCCGAGCCGGGCGAGTGGCTGATGGTCCAGCGCTATCTTTGGAAACTGAATCCCGAGGACCCGCGGCGCTTTTTGCCGCGGGTGAACCCGGAGTCGGTCCATTGGGCCCGGGGCGAGCGCGACCTTACGGCCTTCAAGGCGCCCGAGGCGCATTTGGATTTTTCCATTTGGCACGACCTGGACTGGGTGGGCGGCATTTTCGCGGACGGCGGCGAGGAGGTCTTGAGTTTTGATCTGGAAGACAATGCGATGTCCCTGGTCTCCTTTATGGAGGGGCAGGACCAGTCCTTCAACTACCACCAGCGGGAAAGCATGTGGACGAAGCTTTTTGAAGAGTACGCTGGAGGGGAGGAGGCGATGGAAAAGCTCCTCATTGAGAACTTCAACAAAGGAGTCATCAAATTCTAAGCCGGTCCCGTCGAGTCGAAAAAGTGAGCGCTCCGGGCCGCTTGGCCAAGTCTTACGCACTTGTTCGGCTCGCCGGAACCTGCTCTGGGATGAAAATGTTGGTATACTAGTCATATGAGATCACTCAAAGCAGAACTGGAAAAGGCGGAGGCGAAAAAGATCGCCTTGGGGCATTTCAATATCGCGGGGCTGGAACAGCTTAAGGCCGTAGTGAACGTGGCGAAAAGGCTGAACGTGCCGGTCCTTATCGGCGTTTCGGAAGGAGAAAGAAAGTACGTCGGGGTGCCGGAGGTCAGGGCGCTTTTGGATAGCGAGAACCGCGAAAGCGGCGACCAAAATGGCGATGGCTTTTGGCTCTTTTTAAACGCCGACCATACGCACGATGCCGGGCTCGCCGAAGAAGCGGCCAAAAATGGTTTTGATGAAGTGCTCTTTGACCCCACACCCAACTTCGTTGGGAGAGGGGCAAGTGGCGGTAATAGTCAAGAAATTCTGGAGGAAAATATCAAAGAAACAAAAGTGGTCGTTCAAACGCTCAAAGCGATAAACTCGAACGTCCTCGTAGAAGGCGAGATGGGGTACATCGGCTCGGACTCGGAAATTTGGGATAAGATTCCGGAGGGGGCGGCCCTCTCGCCCGAGATGTTAACGAAGCCGGAAGATGCCGCAAGGTTCGTTCAAGAAACGGGCGTGGACCTCTTGGCCCCGGCCGTGGGGAACGTCCACGGAATGTTCCGCGGCGGGCCCGACCCGCGCTTGGACATTCCGCGCATAAAAGCCATAAAAGATGCGGTCAAAATCCCATTAGTTCTGCACGGCGGTTCGGGAACGGTGGATGAGGATTTTACGGCGGCCATAGAAGCCGGCATCTCCATCGTCCATATCTCCACCGAAATCCGGGCGGCCTGGAGGAAGGGAGTGGAAGAAGAACTCAAAGCCGAACCGAACGAAGTGGCGCCGTACAAAATTATGCCGGAGGCGATAAAAGACATGGAAGAGGTGATAGAGAAGCGCCTGCGGCTTTTCATGAAACTCTAGGTTATAGAAATCCCAGTGAACCGAAAAAGTGAGCGCTCCGGGCCGCTTGGCCAAGTCTCACGCACTTTTTCGGTTCGCCGGGATTTCTTTACAAAATTATGGTTCAGCTTTCTAATTTTCTGGATATTTGCTTAAATAGGTGCATATGGAACCACAAGCGATAAATAAAATAATCATGGAGATCCGAGGCGGGACGGGCGGGGACGAGGCCTCGCTTTTCGCCGGGGACCTTGCGCGGATGTACCAAAGGTACGCCGCCAAAAAGGACTGGCGTTTTTCCATTTTGGATGCTTCGGAATCCGGCGCCCGGGGATACAAGAGCATGAGTGCGGAAATATCCGGCGAGGGGGTTTACGACGCTTTCAAAAACGAATCGGGTGTGCACCGCGTCCAGCGGGTGCCCACGACGGAAAGGCAGGGAAGGGTGCACACCTCCACCGCCTCGGTCGCCGTTTTGCCGATAGTGGAAGCGAAGGTGGTGGATTTGAGGGACGGGGATTTGGAGGTGACCTTTTCCCGCGCGGGCGGTCCGGGCGGGCAGAACGTGAACAAGGTGGAAACGGCCGTGCGCATTTTGCACAAGCCGACGGGCATCGTCGTCGCCTCGCGCGAGGAACGCTCCCAGCACGCGAACCGCGAAAAAGCGCTGGAAGTTCTCCGCGCCAAACTTTTTGAGATACAGAAAGAACAAGCCGTCGGTTCGGTGGACCAGATCCGCCGCGACCAGATCGGCACCGGCGACCGCTCCGAAAAGATACGCACCTACAACTTCCCCGAAGACCGCATCACCGACCATCGCCTGGGCAAGAAGTGGCATAACATTGAAAAGATTTTGGAGGGCGACTTTGAACCCATCGCCAAGGCATTCTCCCAAAACAAGTAAGAAGACCACTTCGCGATCCAGTGAATAATGCTCGGGTAGGCCGTGGGCGTACTTGGCGCCGAGCCCGCGCGAGCGCGAGGCCGGCCGAGTGGCGTGCCGCATGAACTGGACGCGAGGCGGCCCCCTTTAGTTCCCCGCGGCGATGAGCGTCTGAATGTCGCTCTCAAACGCGTTCGCCTGGTTCACGACCGGCTGGCCGTACCAGAAGCGGTAGGTGTACCAGCTGCCGCCGGCGTAATATTTGGCCGCGGCGCAGCGCTCCAAAAGTTCCTGCGAGTCGCTCGGGATCTGCTGGCTGTAGCTCACGCACGAGGCGGATTTTTCCAGGTCCGAAATGTAGATGCCGGTCGCGACGAAAGCATCGGAGTTGTTCCAGGGGTTCGCGGGGTTGTCGCCCGTCACCTGGGAGATACGGCTGGAATAGAGGGACCACGTGGAGGGGATGAACTGGGCCGGGCCCATGGCACCGCCGTAAGCGCCATCTTTGTTGGCGCAGGAGACGTAAGAGGCCTGGGAATTCGGGTCCATGCCGAGCTGGGCCAGGAGTTTAAGGAAGATGGGGGTGTCGCGCGTCGGATTCATCGCCGTTTTGTACGAGCACTTGCCGACGTTTTGGCCCAGGGCCGATTCGCGGTCCAATATGGCCAAGATGAGCGCCGGCCGGACGCCGGTCGCCTGCGAGGCGAGTTTAGCGTAATTGTAGGCCTGGCCGAAGGACATCTCACCGCCGCCGAGGAGTTGGAAGATGCGCTGGCGAATCTGGGCGGCCGTGGCCTGGGTCTGGGCGAGGAGCTTTTTGTATTGAGCTTCCTGTCCCTGAGTTTGTTTCAAAAGGACGGCCTTCTGGCTCTGGGTCGCGACGACGCCCTGTTTTTGGGCCTGCTGAATGGCCCGGAAGTTCTCGGTATCGGTCTTCTCGCTAGCGAGGGCTTGCTGCTGGGTAATGAGCTGGCCGCGGAGTTTAACGATCGCATCCAGCGTCACCCGCAGGTTGTTCTGGACGAGCGTGATGTCATTCACCTGGCCGAAGAAATCGGAGAGGGTGTTGTTCGCGAGAAGTATCTCCACCATCCCCTGGTTATCGGATTCGTAGATCGTCTGCAGGGCCTCGGCGATGGCGGCCTTGCTTTGGTCTATCTGGCTTTGGGTTTGGTTGATCTGGGTCTGGGTGTCGGCGATATTGCCGTTCAGTTCCTGGAGTTTAAGATTTACCGCTTTGATCTGGAGGTTCAGCTGGGCAATCTGGGCGTTCAAGGTCTTTATCTGGGTGTTCAGGGTGTTGCCCTGTTTATGATAGGCGTCTATCTGCTGCTGTTGGTCCTCTATCTGCTGTTCCAGCTGGGCCAATTGATTCTCCAGGTCCTGCTGCTGGGCTTGGACGTCGGTTAAAGGCGCCGTGGATGTGGCGGTGGAAGTGGCCGTGGATGTGGCGGTTTGCGCCCACGCCGCCGTCTCTCCGGCGAGCCAGAAGACGAGCAGTAAGACAAAAAAAGCGTTCAAAGTTCGCTTCATATCCTCATAATAACATAACTTTTAACGCGGCGCGGCGTTACAAAAAGCCCCGACGCATTGTCGGGGCTTTCCATCATTACTTGGTTTCCGTTTCCGGCTTGGCTTCCGCGCTCGGGGCGGCGCCTTCGGCCA
>DAICZV010000035.1 GCA_027310975.1 bacterium | reverse complement strand
ACGAGCGATGGTGGGAGCGTAGCGACCCACCGGAGTAGACGATTGATAAGTAGCCGCTTAAACTCCACCTTCAGCGTTATATTGACAAAAATAGTACTATAATGCTATAATTAAAATTAGAAAGTCTGGGTTAGCGGGCAACTTGAAAAACTTCACTCCGTTGGGAGTGAAAATA
The DNA here is from genome assembly GCA_027310975.1 of bacterium. GTDB lineage: Bacteria > Patescibacteriota > Minisyncoccia > UBA6257 > GWB1-50-10 > JAMCRC01. The sequence goes on along the minus strand of DAICZV010000035.1, from coordinate 6,739 downwards.
GAAAGGATCATATTTTATGAAGGACCTGCTTCATATATTCGCTCCTGATTCTAAATCAAAGAAAGTAAGAGATTCGTACTTCAATATCGTTCACGAAGAATCACTGTCAGATTCTGACAAGCAAAAATTAAGCCGTTTACGTGAGACGATCAAGAACGGACCATGTTGGGATAAATCTCTTAACCAAATGACATACGAAGAGAAGTCGCAATTCTTTGATTATCTAGAAAAGAATAAGGAGATACTATTTGATGACGGCCGCATTTCTTTGAAAGACACTTCGATGTATGGAATTTACCTTGCTTCGGAAACGCTTCTTAGAAAAGCAAGGAGACAACGGAATGAGGGGAGATAAGGTTGGCGTTAACGTCAACCTTTTTTATTTTCCATCTACCATCCTCTCGCAATCGCGAACGGGCTCCTGCCTCCTTGGGCTGGGATTGCGGTTCGAACGTCGTCCATTGCGCGGAGCTGAGGCGTTTTTTGTTTAAATAAACGGGGTTCTCGAGAAGAGAACCCCTTAATTATTTGATCCAGACCTTCAGACTATCCATCTCCAATGTGACCTTGGCTCCGGCCTCCAAGAGATGAAGCTCCATTCTTGGATAAACGACCACGCCCGCTTGCCGGCCGACAATGACGTTGCCTTCTATATACCGCTTCCCCGCTTGGTTCCGGCTCGTTATCCAGTAAAGCAGAGGATGAGACGGGTCCCGCGTGACGTCAAAATCTATCGTATCTTTCCAAAGCACGAAACGGCCGCAGAAAGCGCCGGCGGAACCGTCCCGGAAGAAACCGCGGATGCCGGAGACGAAGCGAACGACGTCGGAATGCAGGGTGTCTTTATGGAGCGACTGGAGCGGAAACGCGGGCGGGTCTATGAACGAAAACCGCGTCGTGTCCGCAAAGACCTCTAGCCACTCACGGCTTGAGTTGCCGAGAGCCATTTGAAATTCGTCGCTCCCGCAATCCCGGATAATGTACGTCTCGCGATATTCAAGCTTCTTGGGCACGATGCCGAAAAGCCGGCCGATAAATACCAGGGAGCTTTTGAGCAAAGACATATCCGTTATCTCTACCCGGTACTGCGCCGTGACCGTCGCCGTATCCGCCGTTTGAGCCGAAACGCCGGCGGAGCCCACAAGCAGAAACAATCCTATCCAAAATGTTTTCAAAGTACGCCTCCTTTTTTAACTGTTCCCTATTCTAGAAGCTTTTGACCGGCGATTCAAGAAAAAAAATGCGGCGCGTTAAATTTCAACGCGCCGCTTTGATTATCCTCAAAATCCTCTTCGTGGCGAGCGCTTTGGCCTTGGCTATGCCTTTGCGCAGGTCCACGGAGACCACCGGCACTTCCGGATGACGTTCCAGATGGCTTTTTATCCATAAGGGGCCGGTAACCGAGATGGGAACAGTCACATACTGTTCTTTGATGACGACGACATAAAAATCAATGCCGTCTATAAGGTCGGCCCAACTGAAGGACTCGGTCTTCAAATAGAATGTGATAACACCTTTTTCCTTGAGATAGCCAAGAACCGCATCCACGATATCTTGCCGCAGGATGCCGATCTTGCGCGACCGATTCGGCTGCGCTTCTGCGATGACCTTATCCCTAAGCTCACTGATAGTCATGCTGCCTCCCTTCTGTAATTTACAAAAACAGCCGGTTTTAGTATAAATAAGCAGGCAGCTTTTGTTAAGCCCCTATAGCTCAGTTGGTAGAGCAACTCCCTCTTAAGGAGATGGTCGCAGGTTCGAGTCCTGCTGGGGGCACAAAATTCAAAACACCACCTTTGCGTGGTGTTTTTGGATTTTGATTTCTTGACTCGAACCTTCAAAAGGGGGTCGGGGGAAAGCGGCAGGTTTCCCCCGTGAAGGAAATAGCTCCGACGCCGGGGTCGGAGCGTTTAGAAACCGTGGGTTTCTAAGGAGCTCCGCCAACTGGCGGGGCGACAGGGTCCATGTCCTGCTGGGGGCACAAAATTCAAAACACCACCTTTGCGTGGTGTTTTTGGATTGCGAGGGGCGACGTTCGACTCCTGTCCGGGGGCACACTTCGACGCGGCTCAGTGCAGGCAAAACAAAAACGCCCGTGAGGGCGTTTTTTGCTTTCATCAAAACTAACTTAAGAGCAGCCGCCGGACGATTCTCCGCATTGGAGGCACGTGAGGCAGGTGCCCGTCCGGACCATCATGCCGCCGCACTTCTTGCAAACGGTCTCGGCGATAACGGTGCCGGATTTCTTGGCCGAATAGAGCGATTCGCCTCCACCATTGGCTTCTTCAACTTTCATCGGCTTGGCCTCCACTACGACTGTTTGGGGGGCCTCTAATTTAACGGAATGGGTTTCGTGTCCTTCCAGGCTCGGATTCATGCCGAACTCGGCCAAATCCTCGGGACCGAGGAAGCGCAGGGCGAGATAGCGGAAGATGTAGTCAATGATGCTGGTCGCGATGCGGATCTCCGGATTTTCGGTAAAACCGGCCGGTTCAAAACGCGTGTAGATGAACTTGTGGGCCAGGTCTTTGAACGGCACGCCGTACTGCAGGGCCATAGAAACCGAAATGGCAAAGGCATCCAGGAGCCCCGCGAGCGTGCTCCCCTGCTTGGACATGCGGATGAAGATTTCAGCCGGTGCTCCATCCTCGTACATGCTGTAGGTGAGGTAGCCGTCGTGGCCGACAATGGCGAACTTGTGGGTTTCGGAAGCGCGGGTCACCGGCAAACGCTTGCGCGAAACTCCGTCGCCGCCCTTTTCTTTCTTTTTCTCGTCCTTCTTCTCGGAAGTGTTTAAGGGCTGGGTCGCCTTGGAGCCGTCGCGATAAACGGCGAAGGCCTTGATGCCGAGCTGCCAGGCCATCACGTAGGCCTCTTCTATCTCTTCCTTCGTCACGTTATTCGCCATGTTGAAAGTTTTGGAGATGGCGCCGGAGATGAAGGGCTGAACCGCGCCCACGAGGCGCACGTGGCCTTTCCACGAAATGGCGCGGGCACCCTTGCCGGACTGCACGGCGCAGTCAAAGATGGGCAGGTGCTCCTCCTTGAATCCGGGGGCGCCTTCCATCGTGCCGGTCTCCCGCACGTGGTCCATTATCGCTTTGGTCTCGCTTTCGCCGTAGCCGAGGCGCCGAAGAGCCGGCGGCACGCTTTCGTTTACTATCCGCATCCAGCCGCCGCCCACGAGCTGTTTCATCTTCACCAGAGCGAAGTCCGGTTCAATGCCGGTCGTGTCGCAGTCCATCATAAAGGAGATGGTACCCGTCGGAGCGATGACCGTGACCTGAGAGTTGCGGTAGCCGCTTTTCACGCCCGCCGCGTACGCCTCTTCCCAAACCTTCCGGGATTCTTCGGCAAGCTTGCGGTCGCCCAGAATACCGGCATCTATTTTTTGGGATTCTTCGCCGTGCATCTTAATGACATTAAGCATCGGCTCGCGGTTCGGGGCGTAGCCCGCAAATGGACCGATGCGCTCTGCGATGGCGGCCGACATTTTATAGGCCTCGCCGGACATGAGCGAAGCGATGGCCCCCGCGACGGCCCGGGCGCCGTCTGAATCGTAGGCCAGGCCCTTCGTCATGAGGAGCGCGCCCAAATTGGCGAAACCGAGGCCTAGTTCGCGGAATTTCCTGGCGTTCTCGCCGATCTTTTCCGTCGGATAGGCCGAGCCGGAAACGATTATCTCCTGGGCCAGGATGAAGACGTCCACCGCCCGTTTGAAACCCTTGACGTCAAAGGTGCCGTCCTCGTTCAAGAACTTCAAAAGGTTGATTGAGGCCAGATTGCAGGCCGAGTTGTCCAAGTGCATGTACTCACTGCAGGGGTTTGAGGCATTGATGCGTCCCGAAGCCGGGCAGGTGTGCCATTTATTGATGATGGTATCAAATTGAACGCCCGGGTCTCCGCATTCCCACGCCGCTTCGGCGATCTTACCCAAGACCTCGCGGGCCTTGTAGGTCTCGGCCACTGCGCCCGAAACGCGGAAACGCGTCTGCCAATCGCCGTCCTTTTGGACCGCCTCCATGAAATCGTCGGTGATGCGGACGGAGTTATTCGCGTTCTGATATTGGATGGAGTTCCAGGCGTCGTTATTGAGGTCCGCCATATTGTAGCCGGCATCCATCATCACCCGGATCTTTTTCTCCTCTTCCGCTTTGATGCGGATGAAATCCATCACGTCGGGGTGGTCAATGTTCATCACGACCATCTTTGCCGCGCGGCGCGTCGTGCCGCCCGACTTAATCATGCCCGCCACGGAATCGGCGCCGCGCATGAAAGAGACCGGACCGGAAGCGTAGCCGCCTTTGGAGAGCGGTTCTAATTTTGAACGGAGGTTGGAAAGATTGATGCCCGCGCCCGAACCTCCCTTGAATATCATTCCCTCGGTCTTGATCCAATCCAGAATGTCGCGCATATCGTCCTCCACCGCCAAGATGAAGCACGCCGAACATTGCGGCTCTTTTTGCGAACCGACGTTGAACCAAACCGGGCTGTTGAACGAACCTTTCTGGTAAACCAGAAGATGCGTGAGCTCGTCCTCAAAGATTTGCGCCTGAGCGGCGCCCGTGAAGTAGCCGTTCTTCTCTCCCCACTCGCGCAAAGTGTGCGCGACGCGCGTAATCATCTGCTTCAAGCTGTTTTCGCGCCCGGGTTTCAAGAGCTGGCCGCGGAAATATTTCGCGGCGGTTATGTTCACGGCGTTCTGCGACCAAAAATCGGGGAACTCCACGTCTTTCTGCTCAAAAACCTTCTTCTCGCCGCTACCGACAATCGCGTCGCGCTTCACCCACTTCACTTCATTGAAAGGATGAGTGCCCGCGGCGGTGAAAAACCGCTTGAGCGGAACGCTGACGCGACTTTTATTCCTCTCTCCCTCTCCCTTCCCCTTTACCGCGCGAGCGGCGATTTTTTTGGCGGGCATTTTAGAAAAAATTTTAACGACTCCCTAATTCTAGGGAGGGGAAGGCAATCCGCAATGGTGGATAACTTCCCGTAAAACAAATCCCGCACCGATCTGTCAATGGACAAATGGTGCGGGATGCAAAACTCCAGCCGCTAACGCTTTTTCTTCCTTAAAAAGGTCGGTATCTCCCAGGCCTCATCGGTTTCGGGCTTGCCGGGAGGGGTTTTAGGCGCCAATGTTTCACTGACCGGTGTAACATCCGCCATTTTCGGTTCGGTTTTCTTCGGTTCGCCGGCCATAAAGAGCGTCGGCAGGCCCCGCCGGTCGGAAAACATGCCGTTGAAGCCGGTCGCAATGACCGTCACCTTGACCGCCTTGTCCTTGAGGCTCCGGTCGTAGTAGGCGCCGAAGATGACTTTGGCGTTCGCGTCCAAATTGCCAGATATGGCCTTGGCGATATCGTTGATTTCGGACATCTTAAGGTCCCGGCCGCCGGCGATGGAGAAAAGAACGCCCTTGGCCCCTTCCATGGAAACCTCCAAAAGGGGCGAGTTCACCGCGTTCTGGACGGCCTTAACGCTCCGGTCCTCCCCCTTCGCCGTGCCGATGCCGATCAGGGTCTGGCCGGACTCGCGGAGGATGGTCTTGATGTCGGCGAAGTCAACGTTCACGATGCCCGGCGTGTTCACGAGTTCCGCGATCGCCTGAACTCCTTGTTTCAATATCTCGTCAATGAAAGCGAAGGCCTTCATGACGGAAGTGTCTTTATCAATAATGGTGAAGATCCGGTCGTTCGGGATGACGACGAGCGCGTCCACTTTTTCCTTGAGGCGTCCGAGACCTTCCTGGGCGATGGTCATCCGCTGAGCGCCTTCAAAGGCAAACGGCTTCGTGACGACCGCGATGGTGAGAATCCCTTTTTCTTTGGCGATCTCGGCAATGACCGGCGCGGCGCCCGTGCCAGTGCCGCCGCCGAAACCCGCGGTGATGAAAACGACGTCCGCGCCCTCAATGGCCTCGCCGATTTCGGAACGGTTCTCTTCGGCCGCTTGCTTGCCGATCTCCGGATTCATGCCGGCTCAGAGACCGCGCGTGAGCGCCCGGCCGATGTAAAGTTTTTTGTGGGCCGAGGCGTAATCCAAATCCTGCGCGTCGGTGTTGACGGCAATGAACTCAACGCCACGCGGGCGGTCGCCCGCCATCATGCGCGTCACCGCATTGCTGCCGCCTCCGCCGGCGCCGACGACAATTATCTTCGTGAGCCCCCGGTCGCTCTTGGGACTCGGCGCGCCGTGTCTCGGCGCGGCCGTTGAATGAGAATGATGCTTGATCTTGTGTTTCTTTTTCATGGCATTAAATTCCTGATGAAGCTCCGCACCCCGGAAGCGGTTATCTGCGGCCGCTTGTCTTCTGTGAGGCCCCAGAGGGTGAGACCGACCGCGCAGGAGAACTCCGGATCGTCCAAAAGCTCCTTGTGCGTGGGATTAACGATATCAAACTGGCCGAGGTTCGGGAAGCCCATTTGGACAGGCAGTTTCAGCTCAGATTTCACCAGGTCCAAAAGCCCCGGGAGCTTGACCCCGCCGCCCGTCAGCACGGCCCCCGCCGGGAGCTGGACTTCGCGGCCCAAAACCTTGAGCTCATTATTCACGAGGCCGAGGATTTCGGCAAGCCGGACCTCGATTATCTCGGAGAGGAAATGGCGCGATATCTCGCCGGGAGTTTCGCCGTCCACGTCGGCGAGTTTCACCATTTCCCGCCGGTTCACGTCCTTCGCGACCGCCGAACCGTACGTCGTCTTCAATTTTTCCGCGAGATCAATGGAAGTTTTAAGAC
>DAICZV010000034.1 GCA_027310975.1 bacterium | reverse complement strand
ATTACTAATTACCACTTACTAATTACCAATTACAAACGTTGTTTTGCTATAATAATGGTATATGGAAGGAGCTCAATTTAGTTGGAAAAGCGGCGTCATCTCCGGAGCTATCGTCGGGGTGGTCATTATCGCCATATTCCTTCTGGGTAATTCCCTGGGTTGGTGGCAGGTAAAGCCCGGTACGGGGCTGGGCCAGCCCGGCACCTCAACCGGAGCCACAACGACCTCTGCCGGGTATATCGCTCCCAACGTCTCTAACGCTCTGCCGACTGTCCAGGGCGGAACGCGCCAGGCGATCCAGCAGGCTATCGCGACCCCCGGTTTAAATGCCACTGGCACGCCGGCGGGCGTGGCCGTGCCGACGGTCGTTCAGCAAACGGGAGCCATCGCTTCGCGCGATTTCACCGTGACCGGCACGGGCGGCAAATTCTCGCCCGACACGATAGTGGTGAACCAGGGCGACGTCATCAATATCACGCTCTCGGCCTCCGACGGCACATATAACATCTTCTTCCCTGATTTCGGCGTCACCCTCACTGCCCCAAAGGGTGGTACGGCCCACGCCCAGTTTCAGCCATCTAACTACGGCCAGTATCAGTTCTATTGCAAAGACGTCTGTTCCGGAAATCCGACGGGCACCCTCATCGTGAACCAGAAGTGAAAATTCAATGAAAATTGAAAATTGGAAATTGAAAATTAGCACGCTGGTCGCCCTGCTAGTCGCTCTGGGCACGATTAGCGTGGCTCTGGCCGCCGACACTCAATTGGGCGGCAACTTAGATGCCACAAATTACGGCGTTTACAACCTTAGCGGGTTAGGCATTGGCACTTCCACCATTACATCCGGCCAGATTTGTTTCGCGAGCGGCTGCCAAAGCACGCCCTACGGCGGTGGCACTCAGCAGATGAATGCCTCTTACTTAACTCAGGGCACCTTCGGCTCCTCCGTCTCTGGTTCTAATAACCAATACCTCTTCAAACCCACAACGGACACGACGGCCGCCTTAGGCGTCCAGACCTCCGGCAGTGCTTCCGTCTTTGATGTGGATACGCTAAACCAGCGCGTGGGTGTTAAAACGGCCACGCCGACTGGCGACTTAAGCGTGGAGGGTTCCGTTTTCAGCCGCAATGGCCTAACTTCCAATCTCGTGTTGGACCCGCAGTTTGCACATTACAGCACGTATTGGGGCAATGTCGCAGGCGGCGTCCAGGCTATTGAACGGCTGGATAATGGCCAGATCGTCAACGGTTTGGACATAAATACGACTGGCAACGTCCAAGTGATTAACAATCCTGTACCGGTAGACCCGTACAAAACGTACCGCTTTTCCATATGGATTAAGGAGAATAATACTGACAGTTCTCTGTATTTCGGAATGCACGCGTTCAATAGTGCCCTGACTCAGGTTAATACCTATAACTCGGCCGGCACCGGTTCTATTAACAACTATTTCTGGTATGGAGACCTGGCGTCTACGAACGTTTGGTACCACAAGGTCGGGTATCTCCTGCCCTGCAACACTGCTAATGGCTGGACCAATCCTCCCGATACGGCCACTAACAATTTCCGGATGGACTGTACGACTGCCTTTGTGAAAATAAGATTTTTGAACTTTGACGCTCCATCTTACGGTACCGGGATAGGGACGGACGCGAACTTTGCCTTACCTGCCATTGAAGAAGTCCAAAGCGCTTCCCCGACATTTTCTCTTAACGGCTCTGATTACATCATTGATCCTAGCGGTAACGTCGGCATCGGCACGACCACCCCGGCCGTCCCATTGAGCGTTGTCGGTGCCGCCAATTTCACCGGCACCGTGACGGCTGGCGGTTTCAGCGGCCCGATGAGCGGCACGCTCTCCTCCGCGAATGTTTCAGCGGGACAATTTGGAGGGAATACAGGAGGCGGGGACTACGTTTTCCCTGGCAAGCTTTACGTTGGTTTGTACGGTTATGCTAATCAGGCCGGTGACCTAGCAGTAAGTCGGAATGCCGCATCCTCCACTGGCGTGGTCTATTTTGGCAATAACAGCACTCATTATCTTTATTATGATGGCACTAACTTCAATTTCAGTGGCGGCGGTTTAGTGGTACCTACCGTTAACGCAACGGGCAAGATCATATACTTGAACGGCACAGATCGCATTTCCGACGCTGTGAGCACTTCCTATACCCGCATTCAACCACAAAGCAGCACACTCATCATCTATAACGGCGGGGCTAACAACCAGAACCTTCTGGTCTATGGCGCCTCTGGCAGCCAGGGCGTTCAGCTTGCCGGCAGCACTTCCAATCCGAGTTTGTATGGCTTCGGCACTGGCGTCAGTATGTCGGTCTACGGCGGTAACGTCGCTTCGGCGAATTTAACCCTGGATTCCACGAGCAATGCCACGAAGGGTTATGTTATCCTCGCCCCGAGCGGCGGCAACGTCGGCATCGGGACAACGACACCGGGTTACAATCTGACTGTTAAAGGAGGGACTACGCAAGATTTCAGTATCGTAGACACTGGAGATGTCGGTTTTCAAATGGTAGCCGGTGGATCAATCAACGCCTTTTCTATAAGGACAGCCAGTGGTGTGGCTTATCTTAGTACCGAAAACAGCTACGGATTGGCTTTAGGTGTCAATACGGGGACCGGTGGCGTTGTTGCAAGTACAAACGGGTTGTACATTAATGCTTCCGGCAACGTCGGCATTGCGACCACCACCCCGGCCGTCCCCTTGAGCGTCGTCGGCGATGCCAACTTCACCGGTACCGTGACGGCCGGCGGCTTCAGCGGCCCAATGAGCGGCACGCTCTCCGCTGGAAACATCTCTTCAGGTTCTTTCGGCGCAAGCACCGGAGGAGGGAACTACAGTTTCCCGGCATCGCTGAATGTTGTCGCGGGCGGGTTGGGTGTTGGCACAAGCACGGTACAGGCGGCTGGCAACGGCTATTTCACCGGCGCTTTGACCGCTGCCACTTTGAATACTGGCCAGGGCGCGAACGAGCTCTACGCCATGAACCAGAATGTCCAGACGACCGACAGTCCGACGTTCGCGACCGGTAATTTCACCGGCATAGTTAATGTTTCTTCCGCATCCACTTCCAACTTCGGTAACGGTACTACCGGCAGTATTAAAATTGGCGACGGCACTATCTCTAAAACTTCAGGCAGTAGTTTCAATATGAATAGTGGATTGGTTCTTGTATCCAGTCTATCTGCCACGACAGGCGCTTTCTCCGGCGCCGTGACCGCCACTAGTTTTGGCACCGGCCTAGTCCAGTCCACCGCTAGTGGGAACTCATACTTTACCGGCGGCAACGTCGGCATCGGGACGAATGGTCCTAGTAGTCCATTGCAAATCGGCCCCGCCTCTGCGGCTGGAAGCCCGACTTCCAATTTATTCCTGAGCAGCTCTACAGGAAATGCCGGCATCGTTTTTGCGTCATACTCTGCCAGATATTCGAGCCCGCAGAACGTCGGCGGTATTTATGCACTAGCTGGCGGCGGTTGGTACAGCGCTTTTGACTTTAAATTTAACAACGCCTGGGGTAACCCGACCATTGAAGGCATGACTTTAGCTTCGGCTGGAGGCGGCACGCCTACGCTTTCGGTCGGCAGTGGCACCGGCAAGGTGAGCGCCGGTACGGTTGACCCGCCATACACCATCGGCGGCATTAAGTACGCCACCTATAACTCGGCCATGACAGGCGTCAAAGAAGAAACGACCGGCGTTGTTAACCTCAAGGGTGGTGCCGCGACGCTGGATATCAGCTCCGCTCCGAATGGTTCCGACCTCTGGCTCTGGTCCCAGACGACGGATCTCGCGAACGAGGGTCTGGGGAACGTGGTCGTGCTCCTCACTCCGTCCTTTGACGGCCGGGTCTGGTACGAAAAGCAGGGGATGAACATCGTCATCAAGAGCGACGTCAAGAGCGGCCAGGTTTCGTACCGCCTCACCGCGCCGCGGTTTGATTACCAGGGCTCGCCGTTCCTCGCGCCCGGCACCGAGACCTACGGCAACCTCCGTCCCGCAAGCGATGCGTCCGAAGGCTTCAATCTGGACAAGCTCATAAAGTAACCCCGTGCTATAATCATCACGATGAATGAAGAGGGTAAAAAGAGCATGACGATTGAGGACCTGGCCCGCCTGATGCAGGGAGAATTTTTAGAAGTGAAAAAAGATTTAACGGAGGTCAAAGAAGACGTGAAAGAAATGAAGGAAAATTCCAGCGAACTTTTTGAAAAGATTGACGGATACGCCAAGCTTTATGAGGATCAAAGGCTTGAGCTGGCGTCCGTGGATAACCGTTTAACGCGACTGGAGGCCAAGAACAAATAATTTAACATTATGGAACTCAACAAAACAAAGGAGTTTATCGCAATAATCATCGGCGTCGTCATAGTCGTTCTGGTCATTCTCGGTTTCGTCTTCGGCTGGTTTAGCGGTATGAACACCGCGCGTAATGGTGGCTCTTTGACCAAGTCGGCCGTACCGGCTGGCACGGTCGCCCCGAGCGTCGGCGCGACGAGCACGCCCAAGGGCGTTGCCGTTCCGACAGTCGTGACTCCGGCCGCCCCGGGCGCAACGACCCAGCTTCGGGTCTTCAACATTAGCGCCGACAAGGGCGTCTTTACGCCATCCACCGTCATCGCGAACGAGGGCGACACCGTCCACATCAACTTCACGGCTGTGGACAAGACCTACGACATCACCGTGCCCGACTTCGGCCTGAAACAGACCGCGGCGAAGGGGGAGACGAAGGTCCTGGAATTCGGCGCGACCCAGTCCGGCAAGTTCACCTATTACTGCGCCTCCTGCGGCAATTCCGCGACCTCTCCTAACGGCTACATCATCATCGTCCCTCCGCAAGGCAGTTAGTGCATAATGTATGGGAGCGAAGCTCCCATACATGGATGAAAGGCGGCCTCCGGCCGCCTTTTTCGTTGGCGCCCGCCTCTAAGTAAAGAATGTATGGGAGCTTCGCTCCCATACATTCTGTGGATAACTCATTGAAATGGCCCTGCTCATAATCTGGCTATAATTTTTCAATGGGAGGGAGGTTTGTTTTTGGTATTTTAGCCGCCTTAGCGGTCGCTCTGGTTGCACTTACGACGCCGGTCTTCACTGATTTGCGGAGTTTAGTCCAGCAAACATTCTCTCCGGCCGAAACATTAATGGCGGAAATGCCGCTCGCGACGAGCACTAAAGCCGCCGCTTTGCCGGCGAGCGTTTCAGCCAAACCCAAAGCGTCACCATCTTACGCCAAGCCAGTGCCGCCGCCCGTGCCGGTCGTTTCCGTGACGCCGCCGCTTCCGTCATCCTCGCCCGCTATCCCGACGTCAACGCCTGCGCCTGCCTTACCCGCTACCCCGGCCACACCGGTAATTGCCCGCGTTTTAGTGAGTGAAATAATGGTCGGTGCGGACGGTAACGCGAAATACGAATTCATTGAGCTCTATAATCCGACGGGCCAAACAATAGACCTCACCGGTTATTTAATCCGGAAGAAAAGTTCCACCGGCACGGAATCGTCGTTGGTCTCCGTTGCGCGTTTTGAAGGGAAAATTATCCCGGCGGGACGTTATTTCCTTTTAGCCGGTAGCGGGGGATATGACGGGTCCGTCGCGGCCGACATCCTCTGGCCGGCTTCATATTCGCTGGCCGCGAAGAACAACGCCATCGTGGTCTACAACGGCAGCGGCGAAAAAGTGGAGGAGGTCGCCTGGACGGAGATCCCAGCGGGCAATTCGCTTGCGCGCGCGGCCTGGTCCGGCAACCAGTTCAATTTGACGCCGAACCCGACGCCCCAAAACTCGCAAAGTTTACCCCGCACCTTTCCCTGATCTTGATGCTTGTGGGTTTGTCATATCCACAGAAAGTTCATTAGAAGGAAAGGTGCGGGGTTTATAATATCTATATGGCCCTATCCCACCACGTCAAAGTCCGCCCTGGCTTCCGCAAGTTCACCCTGTGGTTCATCTTTATCGCCGCCCTTGTCGTCATTTATTTCTTCTTCATCGGTTATTGAGCGCATTAATTAATGTGATATAGCCAGGCTCAAAAAGAATGTATGGGAGCGAAGCTCCCATACATTCTTTTTGCTATGGTTGCGGAGACGGTTATTAGGTGAGACAGATCAATGTATCACAAGCTGGTTGTACGATAGAAAGCGCCGTGAGGGAGACGATGATGAGCATATCTATCGCTACGTTGGAAATCAGTTCAATGTTCTCCTCCTTATCCTTGAGCCAAGACGCGAAGGAGCGCCGATAATTTTCTTCGCCGTCGAAAAGTTCCAGCAAAAATTTCCTTTGGGTGATTGACGGAAAATTCTTCCATCCACAGTAGTCGATGTGACTGCTCCAGCGGTACGATTTTAAAAACTTTTGCGGAGCAAGTGTTCCATTGCTAAGATCAAGCGGGTTAGCGTGGATGTAGTGGGGGATGTGCAGTAATTGTTTGTTGCTCTTGATTAGAACCGCCTTAAATTTGCCCTGGAAAAGACAGCCGGTTCTTGTGTACTTGCCGTTAAAATAGTTCGTATATCCAGTGCCTAGCTTGTGCATGAATCTAGGTACTCCGTCTTCGGCGTGTTGCCGAACCAGTAAATGGAAATGATTCGGCATGAGCGCAAAAGCAAGTATCTCCACTAATGGTCTGCGTGCTTTATGCTCGCCTACACGCATATCAGAAACAGTTGCGTTCAATTTTTTCGGATTTTTCTTGTTGCGTTGAGTGAGGTTCGGATTATCGTCCTCGTCATTGAACTCAAAGAGGTCATGCATAAAGCGCACGCGGTCGTCATCTTGTTGAAAAATAACGCGCTTATCCACGCCGCGGTTATAAATGTGGTATATCTCGTTTTTAACGAATTGGATGTCCCGGGCCATCTTTATGTTTTATATATTTATTCTAGCAGTTTGGCTTATCCCCAGAATGTATGGGAGCGAAGCTCCCATACATTC
>DAICZV010000033.1 GCA_027310975.1 bacterium | reverse complement strand
TTGCACAACAAGAAATACGCCCCCGACCCATCTCTTAACGTCATCCTTAACGTCGTTTCCGGCGAGTCTTTCCGTCTGACAACGGACGGCGAAACTGGGGAGGTCGCCCAGGAACTTGTTTTCGACAAGCCCGGCAGTTATCTCGTTCAGGCTTCTGTCGCCGAATATCCCGGCGTGATGATGACGCGTCGCGTTACCATCAAGTCTGAAGAGAGAAAGGCGAAAGTGCCCGTGTTCGTGCACGTTGATGTTATCGGCTCCAGGGGAGAACAAAAGCTGTTCATCTCTGTTAGTGATGGCGACGGGAAGCTAATCCCCGACTTTAAGGGAAAACTCTTAGATGGCACAGAGAAGAAAAGCTTCAAGACGGGCAAGGACGGTACAGGCCTCTACGAGATGCACTTTGACGAGCCATCGCGCGTCGTCGAGATTAACCTTGGCAACACACCTGATTTGATTTGGACGGCCGTAATCCCCGGTAAGTTACCCACCCAGTTAAATCAAGAAAGGAAATAACGGAATGGACACCAAGAGATTTGCTGTACTCGGAGACCTCTTTATGGGCGTTGTAAGCGCTTACGCCGGGTCTAAAATTGCCGAACACGAAGAACACGAAAAGGATAAGAAGGCGGAAGCTAGTGAAAGTCAGAAACCGAAAACTATCGGAGAAGTTCTGAGAGATTCTCTCACCAAGAAATGGCAGGCCGAGCAGTTGAATCGTCAAGAACTTGACCATGCTTTGGAAGTGGAAAACTCCCGTCAGAATGGAGGGGTCCAGCTGATTCGCGACCTTTTCGATGAATTCGAGCGTGAGCACATCATTAAGGTCGGAGGACGGTACTACACCGAAAATGATACTGGTTTGTGGCTCATGTCGATTCCAATCAAGTATCGCAGCACTGAATGGGCGCGGCTCAATGACCTGTTGATTATTGACCCTACACGCGTTAAGTTTTTCGCACGGCTGGAAATCTATAATGATAATAGGTTCCAGCAGAAATTTGAAAAAACTGTGGCAATAATCGAGGATCAATTATCTTCTGCTGATGATGCTACAGTCGACAAGTTGCGGCCTCTCAGAATCAAGCTCCAAAAGGCCGCACGCGATAACAGGATCGATAAGGGGTATAAATACCCCTAAAATGAGTAAGGTTATGTCGTAATTACCCCGCTTCGGAAGAGGCGGGTTTTTATTTGACAAAATATACATATTGTGCTAGTATTTAGTTAGCTTTTCACAATGTAACACTGGGCTGTTATGAAAGAAATCCAGGAATGAAAAAATAAACCTAAAGGAGGTTAAAAATGTTCTCTGAACTGTTCAAAATCATCGTCGCCTTAGGCGACTTGGCGGCAGTTGATTATGTCGCGTTGGCGAGAAGCATCGGATTCAAAGGTTCGCCAGACGGCAAGAGTATCGCCAAGGCCTACATCGGCGCCTTGGTTGGAATAACGCTTGCGTGGATATTAGTCCCCATGGCTTTTATCGTCATTGGCGTGCTGCTATATTCCAAGTGGACAATAGCAATCGCTTTTGCGGTATTAGCGGTAGGTACGACCATTATGTTTCTAGCGGCGACACCGATCGGGCTTCTCGTTGAAATGGCTTTCGGTCTATCGATCTCCGGCTCTGGCCGTAAGTGGACGAGCTTTTTCGGATTTATCATGGTGTCCGAACTACTGATGGCGTTGATGTTGTTGCTCTTCAAGGTAACAAATTACGCGTCGTCATTACCGGTAATAGTGGTTATAGCGATAGTGCTGGCTGTTTTTTCGGCGATCGGCATCGGGAAGACAAAGGGTGGTAAGGGACTAACAAAGCTCCTCACGGTTACGATGTGCATCTTTATGTTATCCTTCATCTTCCCCCGCACATTCGATGCTTCTGGGACCTTCTTAACATGGAGCGACGAGAAAATGGCTGAGGCGATACACAAGCCGCAGCTTCCTACTGGCAGTCTTACGACAAACCAGGCAGCGTTGAACGCCGCCGTGGCGCAGGCCCAACAAACTCAAGGGCAGCAAAACCAACCGCTATCACCGCAGGCTCAGCAAACGCAAGCCGCGTCCACAGAGCCGGTGATGTTTGCCCCGGGCGTGACAGTGCAATACGTCTCTTACGTGTCGGGTCAGTGGACGACGAATATTGTCACCCCCCCGACCTCTAAGTCGTATCGGGTGGACATTCCTCTGCATCAGGCCATATTCGTTAAGTTCCTTGATGGCTCTGTCTACCGAATGACGGAAGAGAAGGATAGTTGGTGGGGCGTTCACCGAGGAGTTTTCGCCATTATGGGCGATAACTGTTCCGGTGTCGCCACAGTGTCGATATCATATCGTTAAAGCAACAAGCTCGGCGGGTGTGAGAAAATTTCTCACGCCCGTTTTTATTTTCTAAAGTCCGTATGTGTACGGCGCCACGATTAGGAATCCTATGACGGTCAAAATGGCTATCGCGCCGAGCGCGAGGTGCGAGGCGAAGTCATCTTTTTCAATTAGTTTGCCCGCAAAAACCCCCGCGAGGGCGATTGCAAAAAGTAGTGCGGGGAAATAGTGGTAAAGGAAGGTGGAGCGATGCACTACCGTGAAAAACGGGAGCATGCAAAATACGTATCCGGCAAGCAGTAGCAGTATTGGCTTGTCGCCACCGCCAAAAATCTTCCGTAAGCCCTTTTTAATCAGCAATAAAAGGGCTCCGATTACCGCTGCGGTGGACGCGAGCCAAACGAAGGGATTGCCGGTCAGAGTTATCCCGTTGGCGAATTGCATCGGTTTCCACATAAAAGGCCACGCATACCACGGGCTTTCCAGCGGATGAGGCGGGCCGCTTAAATATCCGGCGGCCATTAATATGCCGTTCACGACAGTTGCTTTGGAGACGGCCGGTAGCCAAGCCAGATCTTGAACGTTGCCGACGACTTCCTTTAGTGCCGGCCAGCCAAACGTGTTATTGGCATAGTTTAAGACGCCTTGCGGGTTCCAGAGTATCTGGCTTAAACCGAATTCACAGATCAAAAGTGCAACGCAGGCAATAATAGCGAATTTAAATATGTCGCGTCCGGCCTTAGGTTTTAAGCGCCACCCCATCATCCAAGCGGCTATGATTGGCCCGGCAAAAACTATAGCCGTGAGTTTAACGCTCAGGGCTAAGCCGAACAGAATACTGGCGAGGAGCGGCCGCGGCTTTTCTTTGAGGAAAAAATAGAGAGACCACAGACCAAAAGCCAGGAACATCCCGTCCATCAGGACCAGGCGCGTATCCAAAAGCAACGTGTTTTCAAATACCAAAAGGAATGTCCCGGCAATGGCTGCGACTGGTCCGGCAAGAGTGCGGACCAGTAAATAAAATCCGGCGATGAGCAGAAGACCGAAGAAAACGCTTATGAGCCGTAGCGGAATATAAGGAAAATTTCCGAAAGGCGCCGGATTGTAATTAGTTTGCAGGTTATCGGTTGTCGGATTGTGGCCGAAGGTGACATAATTCGCGCCCGAGAGAACTGAGGGCTGGTAAAAAAGGAGCGGCAGAGCGTAGAGCCACTTGCCGAGGGGTGGATGGACGTCAAAGAATATCTTTCCGGTGGCATTATCGGCGGCGTAGGTCGTAAAGTAGGCCTCGTCAAACAATGGGTCGGCCGGAAGCGAGACGCGATAGAGATGCAGGCCCAGGCTTAAGAGAATTAAAACGGCGAAAGCGATGGCCTCGTATCGCTTCAAGAACTCCGTCATTTTTATTTGCTTTGCAGAACGTTAAGCACTAACGCTTGAATGCCGTTCGCGAGGAGCGCCACGGCCGCTGCGATAACGGCGTACAAAATTATCTTCTTGGCCTTGGTTATCTTTTCGTCGTCTCCGCCGGCCGTGACGAACATTATCGCTGCCCAAATGAGCATACCGACGGCGATGACCCAGAATATATTGAAAAGATAGACCACCCAGTTATTAAGCGTCGTCTGGACATCCGTGATGGACGTGATATTGGCCGTGGTTTGAGCGGAGGCGAAGAACGGAACGAACAAAGCCGCGATGGCGCCGATGTATTTTTTCATCGTTCTTATTATACAACTTGGCAATTTTAAAAAACAAACCCCGCCGAAGCGGGGTTTGTACTGAATCTGCGTTATGACGTTGAGCCGGTGAGCAAGCGGATAACGATGGCTTGAAGACCCGTGGAAAGAAGGGCGATGGCTGCCGCGATGATAGCGCCAACAACGCGCTTTTTCGCTTGGCCAACCTTTTCTTCATCGCCGCCCGCCGTAAGATACAGAACTGCCGCCCAAATCAGGAAGAGGACCGTGATTATCCAGAAAATAGTGATAATCCAGTTGACGATATTAGCCAAGCTGTTTTGAGCCGCCCCCAGTGACGTAATCGGCGCCGACGGCAATGCCGTGATGCCGGAAACTTGAGCTAACGTCGCAAGCGGCGTGATTATCGTCGCTGCTATTACCGCCACGCTCACGATCTTTTGAAACTTTGTCATTATTTATGTAGGTTGCGCTTTCGTTTAAGCTCGACCTTTCCCCGCACCTTTTTACGACTTGAGACTGCGGGAGATTCTTCTTTTCAGCTGCGAATAAACCTTCCCAAATTGCTTTAATTTCTTTTCTCGGTCATCCGCATCTACATTATCTCTATATCCTTCAAAATAAACAAGATGCCAAGGAGCATATCTCTTCGTGCTCCGGCTACTGCCGCCATTATGTTCCCGCAGTCTCCTTACGATGTTGTTCGTTTTACCTATATACGATGCATCAAATCGCGAACTCTTGAGTATGTAAACGTAATACATACTGGTCGTAAAAAGGTGCGGGGTTCTATTGACTTAACAGACTTTGGATGATGGAGGTTATCCCCCAACCGATGAGAATTATAGCATAGCCGATAACGGCGTAAAGTATGGTCTTTTTGCCGGTAGAGAACTTATCCTCATTGCCGCCCGAAAGGAGCATTTGGAAGGCGCCGATAAGTATCATGCCGACCGCAATGGGCGTCGCGATAACGAAAAGCCACTTCACTATGGATTGAAGCAGTCCTTCAACGGTGCCGTTCTGACAGTTAGCGCTTCCACTCGTGCAGAGCGGGTTAAGAAGAGTTACCGGCTGTGGATTATCTCCGCCACCCACGGCTAATGTTTTAACCGGCGCACTAAAGGTTAGGAGAATAACCGCTAATACTCCTGCGATAGTTAGAATCAACCCTCGTTTCATTATTTTCATTTTAGCACTGAATCTGCGCCCACGGGAAGTTGATGCCCCCCGTGAGGATGTGGAAAACGGTATTCACGATGAGCCACCCGCAGAGGATGATGACGAGGCCGATAATGGCGCTGGTAATCACCTTTCGGGCCGCTCCGAAGTTGCTTTCCGAACCGAACGAGACCATCATCCGGAGCGCGCCGTAAACTATGAAAACGACCGCCAAGATTATGCCCAGAGGTACCGCGATATTGTTCACGATGTTGCTGGCGACGATTATGGAGTCGCAGACGGAGCACCCGACGGCGGCATTGCTGGAACTGGAATAGCTCGTTTCGTTGCACGTCGTGCCGCCCTGCCCCGTCCCCTGCCAGATATTAAAGTTCACGTTCGGCATCGCCGCGGAGGCGGTGGAAGCAAAAGCGCCGAAGACGACGATGACGGCGAATAGAACGATGAGTCCTCCCTTCATTTTAATAGGTTTGATTTTGGGTTAGCTGATAGATCTGATTTTGAGCGTTGCTGAGTGCGGCCGGTAGGGTGGAGCTCCCCGAGATGACGCTTTGGACCATCTGCGAAAAGACCTGGGCTTCGGAGGCGGGGTCGGCTTCGTACCACGACTTGGCGATAAGAGCCTGCCGCGCGAACGGGCTGAGTATCGGATCGCTCTCCTCATTATATATCACCGCGTTCAGGGCCGGCGGCTTGCCGGTCGCGGTCACATAGGCCGCATCGTTCGTTTGACTCGTCGTCATGTTCAAAATGAAGTTCCAGGCGAGGGCTGCGTTCGGGCTCTGCTTGGAAACGACGTAGGCCCAGTAGCTCGGATAGGCGACGGGATTCTGAATGCCCTTGGGCTGGGGCACCATCGCCGTTTCCAGTTTTAGGAACTGGTTTTGGGATTTTATCTGCGGAATGGCCGATTCGTAGTCAAAGACCATGGCGACCCGTCCCTGGGCAAAAGCAGTAAGCGAATCGGGTAAAGAGGCGTTCCAGGTGTAAGCGGCAGAACCGGGCGTGGCGAACTGGGTATAAAAGGCCAATGCGTTCTGGGCGGCTTGCGAGTTCAAGCTGAAGCTGCCCGTCCGCGAATCCAGGGCGACGCCGTTTTGAAGGAAGATGAGTGCGAGGAGGTCGGAAGCATGGTCAATGTTGTCGTTGCCGCCCCCGATTGCCGCGGCCGCCTGGATGATATTTCCGCCCGCGTCCTTCTGAGCAAGCTTCGGCACGTTCGCTACGAAGTCGTCCCAGGTCTGCCAGCTCGACGGTAAAGATGCGCCCGCGGCATCAAAAAGAGAGCGGTTGTATATGAGCGCGAGGGTGTCTATGGAAAGCGGCAGTCCGTAGATTTGCCCGCCCGAGACGAAGTCCTGCGCGACGACCGGCTGGAAGAGTTCTTGGAGATTCAAGGCCGAAAACTGCGTTTGGGCGACCGGCGTGAGCTTCGCCATCTCCGCCGGAAGGTCCGTATTCGGAATCATGAATATGTCCGGTCCCTGCCCGGCGGCGAGGGCGTTCAAGACGGCCGCATTGTACGTCTGGGCGTCGGGGAAGCTCCTATAGTTTATCGTGACGTTCTTGTAAGTGGCGTTAAAGCTTTGAATGGCGGCGCCGTAGGCCGAGGCGCTGTCGCCGACGCCCCAAAAGTTCAGGGTCGCTTTGATATTCTGGGGGTTCTGTGCCTTATTCTGAAGTCCGGGCAGAATGCCCAAAAAGACGAGCGCCAATATCAAAACCACGCCGCCAGTGATGGAGATGATGACGATCTGATTTTTAGATAAGCTCATTTAATTTTCAATTTTGCAATTTTCAATTTCCATTGAATTTTCAATGAGCTAATTTTCAAACGTCGTGTTT
>DAICZV010000032.1 GCA_027310975.1 bacterium | reverse complement strand
GTTCTGGTCCACGCCGCCGGGGCCGACGCCCTGGTTGCCCAAGACGCCCACGACCTGCAAGGGCGTATTCGCCAGGCGCACATATTTGCCGATGGGCGTGAAATTGCCGAAGAGGGTCTTCGCGATCTTCTCGCCCAGGACGACGACGCGGTTCCCGCCCTGGACGTCGGCCACGTTGAATGGCCGGCCGACGGCCACTTTGAAGTTGCGCATCGGAAAGAAGTTCGCTGTCACGCCCTGGTAAGAAATTATTGCATTATTGTTACCGTAAATTATCGTCCCCTGTCCGTAGACGGCGGGGGCGACGGCGCTTACGGATGGCTCGCGCTCCAGGGCATTCACGTCCGCCTGCACCAGGGTTTTCGTGACGACGCCGAAGGCCGAGGCCGGCGCAGAAAAGCGGGAGCTTAAGGTGGCGCCCGGGATGACGAAGATAAGGTCGGAACCGATGCTCTGGACCTGGTTCACAATGAGCGCCTGGGCGGAAGTCCCCACTGACATAAGGATAATGACGGATGAAATACCTATCACAATGCCCAAAATAGTGAGGAAAGAGCGCATGCGCGCGTGGCGGATGCTCCGCAGACCGGTATGGAATATGTCGCGGAAAAGCATTTATTTAAAGAAGGTGTCGCGGCGCTTCAGGACCTTTTCGTCGCTCTCCAAAAGCCCGTCCTTGAGCCGCAGGATGCGGTTCGCAAACTCGGCCGTGTAGGTTTCGTGGGTGACGAGGATGACAGTATGACCGTCCTTGTTCAAGTCGCGGAGTATCTCCATTACCGCCGCGCCTGAATGCGAGTCCAAATTTCCGGTCGGCTCATCGGCGAAGATGACGGCTGGGTTCATAACGAGCGCCCGCGCTATCGCGACCCGCTGTTTCTGGCCGCCCGAAAGATTTCCGGCCTCAACGTTTATCTTTTCCGCTAAGCCGACGGCACTTACGGCGCTTTCCACCAGTTTGCGCCGGTCCTCCGGCTCCACTTCCCGCGCGTAAAGCAGGGGCAGTTCCACGTTCTCGTAAACGCTCGCCCGCCCCAGCAGGTTGAAGTCCTGGAAGATAAAACCCATTTCGCGGTTCCGCACCTTCGCGAGCTCCTCGTCCGAGAGATCGTCCATCTTCTTGCCGCTGAAAACATATTGGCCGCCGGTCGGCCGGTCCAAAAACCCGAGGACGTGAAGCAGGGTTGATTTGCCGGAACCGGATGGTCCCATGATGGCGACGAACTCACCTTTCTCCACTTCAAAAGAGACGCCGGCTAACGCCGCCGTTTCCGCGCCGTCGTCGTGATATATCTTTTTGAGGCCGCTTACGGAAATCATCGGCCGGCTTTAAGGATTGAGCCCGATATTTTCCACCTGGTCGCCCGCCTGAAGTCCGGAAAGCACTTCGGCATTGCCGTTATCGTCCCGGATGCCCAATGTAACTGGCACCTGGACCGGCTTGCCATTTTCCATCTTTTCGGCGAAGGTCCCCTGGTCGTTCTCAATAAGGGCGTACTGCGGGAGTATTAATACGTTCTCTTTCTTCAGCGTGTCTATAGTGAGGTTGGCCGTGAGGCCGCTCTTGAAGCGCGGGTCCATTTTGTCAAAGGCCACTTCTATTTTGTAATTGGCGACGCCGTTTATCACCGTCTCGGCCGGATAGATGGTGATGACCTTCCCGGTGAAGGTTTCGTTCGGCAAGGCGTCAAACGTCATGGAAGATTCGTCCCCGACCGCGAGCTTCGCCACGTCCACTTCCGGCACGTAGGCCTCCACCTGCAAGCTTTGGGCGCCGATGAGGTCCATCACGTCCTCGCCCGCTGTCACCGTTTCACCGACCTGCGGCGCGACGTTCGTGACCAGTGCGTCAAAGGGAGCGTAGATAACGGTTTTGGCGAGAGCGGCCTGGTCCACTTGAACCTGGGCCTGCGCCTGGGCCACGGCCGCCTCGGAGGCCGCCACCTGGTCCTGGGTCGGCGGGGCCTGCTTTAAAGTGAGTTGTTTTTGGTCAACCGCAAGCGCCGTGGCGGCGGAATTCACGTTCGTGATGGCGGCAGAGACTTCCGTCCGCCCAGCCGCGATGTTCGTCTTCCAGGAAGTAATGGTCGCTTGGGTGAGCACGGTGGACGGGGTCGCGTTATTCACGGCCGACGCGGCATCCGTGAGAAAATTCTGTTCTTGAGTCAGGACTGCCACCGCACTCCCCGCGGCGGACCCCAGGTCGCTCGCCGTATTGAGCGCGGAAATTCCGGCTTGCCAGCCGATGAGCGCGTTCTCCAGGGCCAGACGTTCGTTCTGGACGTTTATCGTAAGCTGCGGGTCGCCGGTTGAAAAAACCAATTGCGGGTTCGTGCGTGGATTGGTAAATATCGGATCGGTCTCGTTATGGACGGCGTCGTCCGCCGAAGCGTAGGCGTTTTTTATGGCGGAGACGAGCGTGTCCGCGGCCGTTTGCACCTCGGCTTCCGCGACCGCGATGTCTTGAGGAGTGGAACCGGCTTGGAGGATGGCGAGGTTCGCCTGCGCGGCTGCGAGAGAGGCCTGGGCCTGGTTGAGCTGGGCCTGGAGCGAAGTGCCGTCTTGGGCAATAAGCGCCGCGCCGGTCCTCACCGTGTCGCCCTCTTTAACGTATATCCGCGCAATGTTCCCGGTCTGTTGGAACGAAAGCGAAACGTCCTTGGCGGCCACGACTTGGCCCGTCACGACCACGGTCTGGGTAATGGTCCCCCGCTCTATCGTCAGCGTCTGCGCCACGGGCGCACTGTGACTGAAGAAGACAAAATAAATTATTATCAAAACCAAAACGCCTCCCCAACCGTAGGGGCGCTTTAAAAAACGCCAGACCTTGGACGCTAATGTTTTTAACCTCGCCATATGAAGTCATATTACACCAAAAACGGCCGCTTTAAAAGCGGCCGCTTAAGGTTCGGAAGCTGTATTTACTTTATCTTCAACAGCTCCGAGAGCTTTTCCTTGTCAAAGCCGACGACGATCTCGCCGCCGACGTCTATCACGGGCACCCCGAGCTGGCCGGACTTCTGGACCATGGCCTCGCGGGCCGCGAGGTCTTCCGCGACGTCCTTTTCCTCGTACTTTACGCCGTTCGCCTGGAAGAACGACTTCGTCATTTTGCAAAAAACGCAGCTGGGCGTCGTGTATATGGTAACGTTGGGCATTTTTATCGGTTGATTGTTTGGAACGACCTTTTTACCTCTTTTCTTCGTCATTTTACCCGCCGCCTCCAAAGCCGTCAAACCGGCTAAAAAATGGCGATTTTACAAGCATAACGCCTCCTAATACCCCGCCTATTCTTTGTTTGTGAAGACCACAAGCCGATTGGAATAACTTTGGGAGGCCTTATTCCAAACCCCTTCGCATGTGATGAGGTTTAGATGGGCGCCGCCGTCGTTTGAGCCGAATATGTTAGACACGTCTTCGTTCTGGCCGTACATCCGCAGTCCGCTCACGACAAAGGTGGTGGTTGCTCCGTTCGCATCTGCGACGTATATCGTATCCCCCTTCTGCAATTTATACAGGTTATCAAATACCGCCGATATGCCATCTTTCCATCCGTAGTGTCCAACAATGATAGAGCTTCCATTTTCTCCGGGGCGCGGGCTCAGGTTAAACCAGGCTGCGTCGGCGGGACCTGCCGGGACCCCCACTGCTCCTTGAGGAGTAAGACCGACATATTCTATGGCGGCGTTAATGTTTATCTTTGGTATTTGCAGGCGGATCGGCACCCCTACCGTCGGTCCGGGTGATACGGCGTCAATAAAATTTTGAGTGGTTTGATCATTGCCGGATGACCCAACCTTTGCGCCGGAGCCTTGCACCGGAGAATAAAGGAGCGGAAATATAATGAGCGCTAAAAAGAACGCGACCCCGATAACAACCGGAATTATTAATGATAATGTTAATGAGATTTTAGATCGCATATATTTTCCACGAATTTCATGCAAGAAGGATCCCGTTTGACGGGATCCTTCCAGCCCTTTTTATTGAGCTGATTACAAGAGGGACAGTGTTTATCCCCTGATGATCCCAATGAGGATAAGAATGATGGCGATGATTAGAACAATGTGGATGAACCATCCTAAGACCGGGAAAATGATGAATCCAACGAGCCACAGGGCTATGAGTATCAGTCCGACAGTTAAGAGCATGGTGATCGGGTTAAATCTTTCTTTTCCTTAGCGCCGTGACCGAGACAAAAGCTATCGCCAGGATACCGACTGCTATGACAATGTCCCATGGCGTACCCGCTTCTTGCGGCGGGAATCCGGTATTCGGCAGGCCGGGAGTGGCCACGAGGACCGTGGCGAAGGCATAACCCAGAGCGGTAAAACCGTTGGCGCTGCCTTTAACCGTAGCGATGTTCATGGTTGAAGCCGAGATATATGTTTGGCAGGTATAGATCCATGATTCACCCGGATCAAGCAGGCCGTTGCCGTTCGTATCTCCGGAAAAGTAGTTAACCGGACTGCATTTATTATCGGTGACAGATACGTTGTGCACGGCAACCGCGCCCGGGTTCGTCACGGTGTACGCATAGGTAACGTTGCCGCCGCCAACCGGGAATGGAGTTAATCGGCTGGGCACCTTTATTATGTTAATGAGGGGCGACATTATTGATTGGCCGACGACAACCGTGGCGACAGCCGTAGCAATCGCGTGTTGGTGGTAGCCTAAAGCGTTAGTCACGGAATTACCTTCGGCGGTCACAATCACGGTATTAGTGGTGGTCTTTGATAGGGTTGTCGTGCAGGCATACTTCCATGTTTCACCCGGGTCAAGCTTGCCATTACCGTTCAAATCGCCAGAGATGAAAGTTATCGGACTGCATTTGTCATCGGTTAACGCGACATTTATCAACGCCTCTTGTCCTCCGGCATTCCGAACGGTGTAGTTGTAAGTAACCGAGCCGGGCCCCTGCGGTAAAGCTAACGGAGTTGGAATCTTTGTTATGCCTATCACGGGCATAATTGCGCCGCCGCCACTATTTATGGCGACTGACGGTGCCACTGGCGCCAATGGAATGGCGGTATTAACGACCGTACAGATCTTGTCGTCACCCGCGGCCAGCGTGACGCTGCCGCTAGTATTGCAATCCCCGGTGAAGCTTTGCGTATAGGAAGCATTCGCGGTTTCGCTGACTACGTACGTGCCAGCGGAGAGAGTATAAGAAGTTCCAGGCGCTGCAGCTCCGGCTGCCGGACTGCCCGGCACATTCACGCCCGCATTCTTAACGGAAATGTTAAAGTTGGACGGAACCGCCGTACCGCCAACGACCAGTTTGATGACATGGAGGGTGGTCGGCACGGTAATGGTGTCCACATCGGTAGAAATCGTGCCGCCAAACGCCAACGCTCTTCCAATCCATGTTACGGTACTACCTATCGTAATGCCCGCATCATCAATATCAGTCCCTTTAAACGTGGTATTTGCGCCAAGCGTGGTGGCCGCAGTCGGAGTCCAAAAAACATCACCGGCTGATGCGCCGCCGGTCAGCGTGACATTTGAATTGGCGACTGTCGTCAGCGCGCCATTGATCCTGAAAATATACGTTCCGGCGCCGTTAAGAGTGATTCCTCCCGTTCCAATAGATGCATCGCCCGCACCCGTTGTGCAATATACCCCAGGCGTATAAATCCCCAGCGCGCCATGCGTGGTATCGGTGGCCAGATTGATCGCCCCAGCCGCGAAAGTGAACGTGCAGGCTTGGCCATTCAAGTTGGTCAAAGCGGTTGCCTGGTCCGTACCTGCTTGGCTATACGTTGAATTAGGAGATATGTACGTCGTGCCATTGACCGTCGGCGCCACTGCGGGGCCCGTGGTATACCCAACGTCTCCGTTAACGGTGGTCCCCGCTACCGTATTGGTATAAGTACTGCCAAGGATACCGAAGGTTGACGCTGCCCCAATAGAGGGCGTCGTGGCCGCCTGCGCGGCGATTGTTCCGGCGAGGCCGAATAAGACGAAAACGGCCAATACAACTCCTGCTACCTGTTTACTGAACTTTTTCATGTGTTTTTAGTGTTTTTTGACCTTTTTGTTGTTTTTCACCTGTTACTTATAATGCCGTTTCTGGAATGGAGGTATTACAGGCGGTTGACGGCTCTATTCCAAGATTTTTAACGAAAAGCCCGCCAATTTGGCGGGTTTTGCGTTACCTCCCAATCTAGCTTCGGGGATTAGAATATCCTCGCTTGGTAAGCAGTGATGAAGTTGTTGACCGTCATTACAAGCGCGATCAGAAGGATCATGGTCAAACCGTTCACGATTATCTGCGAGTGCTGGATCTTTGACTTAGCGAACACGGTTAGGGTGAGCACCAGGCTGGCCAATATAAGAAGCGCGATATAAAAATTATTGGTTAACGAATTAGATCCAGACGCGATTTGAGCAGTCAAGGAAGGCTGATTCGCCGTCGTTACCAACGGTTGAAGCTCAATGGTCTCCCCTTTGACCGCCGGCACCGTCGCAGTTGAAGCGGATGACGAAACTGTTGATAAGGGCGGCGCGACGACAACGGTTTTATCCGGCGTAACCGGCGCCTGCATGGCGACCGTGACCGGCCGGCCGAAGAATTGGACCACGAAGATCGCCGAATTCCCCTGGTAAGTCCCTTTGGCGATGGCGATGCCGATCTGTGAAAAATTAACGTTCAAGATATTCGCCCGATGTTCCGGCGAATTCATCCAGGCGTTAATTACGTCCTGCGAATCGGTAAAATTGACCGCCAGATTTTCTCCGGCATATTCGTAGTTGTAACCCACCAGGTCCAGCCAATGCCACGGCGTGACGCCGGTCGGGCTTACGTGGGAGAAATAGCCTTGCGCGGCCATATCGTTGGCTTTAAGCTGGGCGGCTTCATCCAATAAATTGCTGTTTTGAAGCAATCGCAGATTGTCCGCCGTTCTTCCGGCATTGGTATCGGCAACCAGGACGGACGGTATAATCGAGGCGAAGAAACCGGAACTCGGAAACAAGAAGATGACGCGGGAGACGTAAATTATCTCCACGGAGAGAATCAGGAATAAAATAAAAACGAAATTTTTAGATCTTAAGAAATGAGGCGCGTAATCATTGCCTTTGTGCGGGAT
>DAICZV010000031.1 GCA_027310975.1 bacterium | reverse complement strand
CCGGCCCAGGAAACGCCTCGGCTGGAGAACCCCTTATGAAGTCTTTGGTGTCGCACTTGAAGGTTGAATTCGCCTTTCTAATGGTTGACTTTTTGGGTGAATAGTAGTATAATTTAGGTACAAGATCAGGGGACTGATTTTGGGAGGTTGAAAAGTTTTTTGTCACAAAAATAAGGGAGGTAGTTGTGAGAAAGATCAGCTTAGCCATTGTGCTAGCGGTTATATTTACGATCGCTGGCTGTGATAGTGAAAATGCTAACGTGGGGCAGAAATTGAATTTTGAGAAGATAACTACGATATATGTCGGCACTGTTACTCACGGCATAACGTGCTTCGAGAAAACGAAGGTCGCTAAGATAACCGTACTGAGAAACAAGGGGGGCGAATATCAATCAACCGACGTGTTCGTATTTCAGGAGGGGTTGATAATGACCAATCCTGACATGTTCAAGGTCGGCGCGAAGGTTTGCTTCTACCAAGTTCCAGTCAACGAGATAATGCCTGCCAGTTCGTCCATGGGTGGACCAAGGACGATCGTTGTTGGTATTCTTGCAACCCCGGCCGACACGTCGTTTATAGGCGCTAAAGTAGTGGACGAATCAGTACCGCTACAATAAGGAATGAATGAGGCAAATGGTCACCAAATGGTGGCCATTTTTATTTTTCTTTTCTTGTGAAGATGAAGAGCGCGAGGGCGGACATTAAAAGTCCGAAGTCGCGGAAGGTGACGTCGTCCACGCCGAAAAAGACGATAATGGCGAGGAAGTCCAGAAAAGCGAGAAACGAAAGGATGGGCAGGAAAAATCCGATGATGATGCCTAATCCCAAGGCCAGTTCAAAAGCCCCGTGGATATAAACGAAGGTGACGGGATTTATCAGGTTGCCGAGCCAGCCGGGCACGAAACCCGTCCAGGTGCCGGGGTCGGCGATGGCGTGGGAGCCGGCGTAGATGAAGACGAGGCCGAGGCCGATACGGAGTAAAAGAACGGGGGAGAGTTTTTGTGGGTCGGATGCCAAATCCATACTTTTATTATATCATTGTAAAAATGCCGTACGAACTGACTTGGAGCATTATCAGGGGCCCATCGCCAAGCTCCTGGAGCTCATAGAAGAGAAAAAATTGGAGATTACATTCGTGAACCTCGCCGAAGTGACCGGCAGTTTTTTTGAATACCTGAAGAAATTGGAGGCCGAAAACAAAGACCACTCGCTCGTGGCCGATTTTTTGGTCATCGCCTCAAAACTGCTCCTCATCAAATCCAAGGTGCTCTTGCCGACATTGCCTCTCACGGACGAGGAGGAAACGGACATCAAAGACCTGGAGGCGCGCCTGCGGCTCTACCAGGAGCTCAAGAAGGCGCAGATCCATATTAAAAGCGGCTGGCATGCCGCGCCGGTCTCGCTTTCGCGCGAGTTCCTGATGGCGAAGGCCCCTGCGTTCTATCCGCCGGGCAAAGTAGGGCCGAACGAGCTCAAATCCGGCCTCCAAAATCTCCTCGGGGAAATAGAAAAGTTCCTCAAGCCCGTCGTGCGCGTTAAAAACGAGATCGTGAACCTGAAGGCCAAAATAGAAGAGATATTCTCGCGCCTGACCGAAAAGCCCGTGGGTTTCGGGAAGTTCAAGGACGGCAAAGGCAAGAGCGAGATTGTAGTGCTCTTTCTTGCTATTTTGCATCTCATCCGCGAACAGCTCATCTCGGCCGACCAGCCGGGGGGGTTTGAAGAGATAACGATTGCCAGGAACGGCGGCCCCGCTTAAAATAAGCATTCAAGCTAACAAGACCAATGGACGAAAAGACATCTGAAAAGCTCGCGGCGATAGAGGCGCTCCTTTTCTTTTACGGAGAGCCGATTGCCAAGGCGAAGATCGCGAAGATCACCGGCTTCACCGAGAAAGAATGCGGCGACCTCCTCAAAACGCTCGCCGCGAACCTCGCGGCCGATGCGAACCGCGGATTGATGCTCCTGGAAGAAAAGGGTTCGGTCCAGCTTGCGACGAAGCCGAATCTCGCCTGGCTCGCGAAGAAACTCGTTGAATCCGAATTCAAAGAGGAGCTTACGCCCGCGGCCCTGGAAACGCTTTCGCTCATTGCGTATCTCGGACCAGTGCCGCGCTCCACGGTGGACTACATTCGCGGCGTGAACTCTTCCTTTATCCTCCGCGCCCTTTTGATCCGCGGCCTCGTGGTGCGCGAGCTTCAAGCGGGCAAGAAGAACATCTACGAATACAGCGCGAGTTTTGATTTTCTGAAGCACATGGGCATCGCGAACGTCACCGAACTCCCGGAGTACGAAAAGTACCAGGGGATACTGAAGCAATTTGAAGCCGAGAGCGTCGCTGAAACTCCGCCGGAAACCGGATCAACGCAATGAAGTGGCAGCTCATCATAGTGATACTGCTCGTTTTCGCGGCAGTGGTGGTTTGGCAAGTGGGTTCGCTTTTCGCGACGCCCGCCGTTTCCACGGTGCGCCAGCCGGGCGCGGCGGCGACCTCAACGGACGCGTACGGCGGCACGGCGAGCGGTGGCAGCAGCGCGGCCAAACTGCCGGTGCGCGACTGGAGCGTTTTGGACCCGACCATAACTTCCGCGGCGGTCATCGTGCAGGGCTTGGACGATAATTTTCCGTACCTGCGGGTGAACACCGAACGCGTCTGGCCGCTGGCCTCACTCACGAAGCTCCTCACGGCGGTGGTCGTCGTGGAAAACGTCGGCACCGACAAGAACATCCCCATTTCTTCCTCCACCGCGACCGACGAGGGGACGGCCGGCAATCTTTTGGGCGGCGAGGTCTACAATTCCGGAGACCTTTTGAAGATAATGCTCCTGGCTTCGTCAAACGGCGCCGCCGAGGCCTTTTCGCATTTCGTGGGCGATACCAAGTTCGTCGGGATGCTCATGGCAAAGGCCCAGGCCATCGGGATGAAGAACACCGTGGTCTACGACGCTTCGGGCTGGAACGACGGCAACGCCACGACGGCGAGCGACGTCCTCGCGCTCCTTAAATACATCCTCGCGAACCATCCGGAGATATTAAGCTGGACGCGCCTGACGAGTTTTATGGCCCAGCCCGTTAACAGCAACCGCATCAACATCGTTACGAACATTGATCAGCTTTCCGGCCGCCCCGACTTTTTGGGCGGCAAAACCGGCACTTCGCCCAAGGCGGGGGAGAACCTCGCGACCATCCTTTCGTTCCGCAACGAGCATTTGGCCGCCGTCATCCTGGGGAGCGACGCCCGGTATAACGAGCTGGACAATATACTCGCTTGGATCCAAAAGGCCTATACTTTCCCAGCCCAATAACCAGTGGAACTGACGAAGTAAAAAAGTGGGTAAGACTTGGCCAAGCGGCCCGGAGCGCACACTTTTTTGCTTCGTCAGTTCCATGCCTGTTCTAGGAATATAGGCGAATTTAGTGGATAATAAATGAGTAAACTAATCAATTTATGACCGTTTTTGCCGCAACCCGCGTTCTCATGATGTTCGCCCTCTCGTTCGTGGTGGCGCTCATCATCACGCCCTTAATATATAAGCTTCTCGTCAAGTTCAACCTGCGCAAGGTGAACATCCGCGACGAAAAAAGCGCGCCGGTCTTCTACCAGTTCCACAAGCACAAGGGCAACACCCCGACGATGGGCGGCATCATCATTTGGGCGACCGTCATCGGCCTCGCCCTCATCTTCCTCATTGCCGGCAATCTGTTTGACGGTTTCGCCAACTATTTCAATTTCGTAAGCCGGCCGGAGACATATCTGCCTCTCGCCGCGCTCTTCCTCGCGGCCATCGTCGGCCTCGTGGACGACGTGATGGGCATTTTGAAGATCGGCCCTCACGGCGGCGGGCTTCGGATGAAGCACAAGATATTCCTTTATACGCTAGTGGCCGCGCTGGGCGCCTGGTGGTTTTATTTCCGCCTCGGCCGGGACACTTTGACCGTGCCGTTCGTCGGAGTTTTTAATATTGGTTTGTGGTACATTCCGTTCTTCATTTTCGTTATCGTGGCGACGGCTTTTTCCACGAACGAGACCGACGGCTTGGACGGCCTTGCGGGCGGCATTCTGCTTTTCGCCTTCGGCGCAATGGCGGTGGCGGCCTTCACGCTCGGCTATTACGATTTGGCGACGATGAACGCGGCGATTTTGGGAGCGCTTCTTGCCTTTCTCTGGTTCAATATTTATCCGGCCAAGTTCTTCATGGGCGATACCGGAAGCATGGCGCTCGGCATCGCGCTCGGCGTGATGGCGATGCAGACCGACACGGCGCTCTTTCTACCGTTCTTCGGTTTCGTGCTGATGGCGGAGTCCGTCACCGTCATCATCCAGCTCGTGAGCAAAAAGCTCTTCAAGCGGAAAGTTTTTCTTTCCACGCCCATCCACCATCACTTTGAGGCGCTGGGCTGGCCGGAGAGCCAGGTCACGATGAGGTTTTGGATAATCGGTGCGGTCACGACCATTCTCGGGCTCGTGCTTTTCTTCCTGGCGCATTTCGCTTAGCTCCCAATGACAACGCTCATCAAAAACGGCTTGGTTTACGACGGCACGGGCGCGGCGCCGAAAAAGACCGACGTTTTGATACAAAGAACGCGCGTCGCGCGCCTCGGCGATTTCAACCGGGGCGAAGCGGAGCGGGTGATAGACGCGACCGGTGCCATGGTCGCGCCCGGATTCGTGGAAATTAATTTTGAACCGGAGACGGAGGACGAGGTTATCTCGGAAGCATCCCAGCGGTATCTTTTGCGGCGCGGCGTGACGACCGTCGTGGACGGGACGGATGGCACCTCTTTTGCGCCCATCGTAAAGCCCTTGCGGCGGGGGAGCCACGACTGGCAGACCGTCGGAGAGTTCAGGAAATCGCTGGACGCCAGGCACCCGGCGGTGAACTTCGGAACGCTCGTCGGTTATGCAGGGCTGCGCCAGTCCTTTACCGGCGGAAAGGGCCGCGATCTTGATTTCGGCGAGATGAAGCAAATCTCATCCATCATCAAGTCGGCCTTGGCGGAAGGCGCCTTGGGCGTCGGTTTGGGCGATCTTGGGACGCTGCGCCTGCCTGAGTGGGAACTCGTCGCGCTCGCGGAGGAGGTCAACCGGGCAAAATGTTTCCTCGCGGTCCATCTAAACGGTCTGACGGGGGAGCTTAACGAAGAGCTGGCCTTGATTCTTTCCGTGGCCAAGAAGAGCGGCGCGAGCGTTGAGTTCACCCATTTTGAACCGAGCGCCGGCGAAGCGGACTCTTATCGTTCCGCGCTCGCGACGATGGAAAAACAAGCGGCGCGGGCGAACGTGAACTTTGACGTTTTTCCGATGCCGTACGCCCGGTTTCCGCTCGCGAACTTCCTGCCGTCCTGGTTCCGCAGCGGCAAGCCCGCCGAGGTCATCGCGGACGTGCGTTCCGCCCACGCCAAGGACCGGCTCCTCGCTCATTTCAAAAAATTGCCGCTCGCGGATTTGCGGATTGCGGAAGCGCCGCGCCATTTAAAGTTCCTTAAGGGGAAGCGGATTGGGGAGCTTGCCGCAAGCTGGAGCACGCGTCCGGAAAGGGCTTTTCTCAAGCTGATGCTCGCGACCGGATTGGAATGCAAGGTTTTTGATGCGAAGATGGAAAGCGCGGTTCTCGCGGAACTCATTGCCAGCCCGCGTTCCATTTTAAGTTTGAGTTTTCACGAGTCCGAGGCCGGCAATCTCAAGGATGTTTTCGCGGCTGCGGCATCCGGCGGCAAAATAGCCGAAGAACAGGTGGTTGCCAAGCTCACGGGCGCGCCGGCGAAAAAGCTCGGCCTCTCGCACCGCGGTCTCATTGCGCCGGACCATTTTGCCGACATCGTCATCCTGCGCGACCACGAGGTCCAGTCGGTTTTGGTGAACGGCGCCGTGGTGTTCGCGGACGGCGTTTTCGCGGCGAAAAGGAGCGGCACCGTCCTATGAAAAGATTAGCCGGCAACATTGACTACGCCTTCGTCACCTTCCTCTTCATCCTCACGGTCTTCGGCCTTGTGATGCTCGCGAGCGCTTCTTCCGACTTGGCCCGGTCGCAATTCGGCGACAGTTTTTATTATTTGAAGCACCAGATATTCTTCGGCCTTTTGCCGGGGCTCGTCGGGTTTTTCGCGGGTCTCTTAATTGACTACCATTTTTGGGCGAAGCTCAGCGTTTGGCTCCTCGCCCTGAGCATCGGATTGCTCCTTTTGGTCTTCACGCCCCTTGGCTTTCACGCCCTCGGGGCCGACCGCTGGGTTCATTTCGGCAGTTTCAGCTTCCAGCCCGGCGAGATCGTGAAGTTCACCTTCATTATTTATGCCGCGGCCTGGCTGGCCAAAGGGAAGGTGCGCGCCCAAAGTTTCGGCAAAGGCCTCCTGCCCTTTGGATTGCTTCTTGGGAGCGTTATTCTGCCGCTTATTCTCCAGCCGGCGACGACGACCGCGGTTCTCATTGTCGCCGGAGCCCTCGCGATGTACTTCGCCGCCGGGGCCAAGGCCCGCTACATCGGTCTCATTATTCTTTTGGGCGCGGCCGCTTTTGCCGCTCTCGTTTTCATCACGCCTTATAGGTTGCAGCGCGTGACCGGGTTTTTGGACAAACAGAGCAACGCGTTGACCACCAACTATCAGCTGAACCAAGCCATGATCGCCATTGGTTCGGGCGGGCTTTGGGGCGTTGGCTACGGCCGTTCCACGACCAAGCTGCACTTCCTGCCGGAGCCGATCGGCGACTCCATCTTCGCCGTAATCGGCGAGGAACTCGGCTTCGTCGGCTCGGGCGCCTTGGTCCTCGTTTTTCTGCTCTTCGTTTGGCGCGGCCTCAAGATAGCAAAGAACGCGCCGGACGCTTTCGGACGGCTCATGGTCACCGGCTTTATGACCATCATCGGACTCCAGGCCTTCATTAACATCGGCGCTATTTCTGGCGTCATACCGCTCACGGGCGTGCCGCTGCCGTTTATCAGCTACGGCGGCACGGCGCTCGTGGCGCTCCTTACCATGGGCGGCATCACGACCCAAATCGCAATGCGCAAAAATTAATAATTGGCATTTCAGTGCATGGCTCAATCTCCATAAAAAATAAAAACACAGGTGGTTTTTACAGCTAGCCGATAGCCGACGCACGGTACTATTAATAGTACCAGCGCTCAGTTATAATGTTTGTGTAGGATATGAGAATCTCTAAGAAACAATTAAAGAGCGAGGCCGAGAAAAAAGCGTTGGCGCGGTTATTGGCTCAATTTCGTTCGGTTGAAACACCCGAAGATATCAATCGCTTTTTAAACTCAGTGCTTACACAAGAGGAGAAGAAAGTAATTTTGCGCAGGATGATTATTGCTGGCATGCTGGAAGAGGGCGTTAAATATCGGGAGATAGAAAGGATTATGGATGCTTCCGGCAGTACCGTGAGCAATGTTCGGGATTTCCTGGAAAAAAGAGGATATGGCCGCAATCCTGATCGGAAAAGGGTTAAAGAGCGGTATCATGATCCGGCGTTAGACGGACCCCCGAGAAAGATAGCGAGTGGTTACGGCTTACGTAGCGCTCTAGCCAACGCCCGGCGTAGGACGCGGTATCATTAATAGTAC
>DAICZV010000030.1:1987-7806 GCA_027310975.1 bacterium | reverse complement strand
GACCGATGGCCACGTCGTTCGTCACGTAAGCGGAACCGACCGGCAAGCTTTTTACGTGGAGCGCTTTCCCCTCCTCAAAGACGGCCAGGGAAGTCGTGCCCGCGCCGAAATCAACGAGGAGCACGCCGAGCTCTTTTTGCTTTTTGGAAAGGACGGCGTTCGCCGAAGCGAGCGGGTTAAAGATGACGCCCGAAACGCCGACGCGCAATTTTTCCAAAACCTTGAGGAGCGAATTGACCTGCGGCGCGAAACTTTCCACGATGAGCGTCACGACCTCCAGGCGGCTGCCCGTCATGCCCAACGGGTCAATGATGTCGCCGATCTCGTCCACGAAATATTCCTTGATGACATTGTGGAGCACGAAGGAGTTCGGCATCATCTTCACGGCGCGCGAGGCCTGCGTGACCCGCTCAATATCGTCGGACTGGATCTCTTTGTCGGGTCGGGCGACGGCCGCGACGCCGCGCGAGGTGCGCGCCTTCACCTCCGGACTTTGGAAGCTGACGATGACGTTGCGCGTCGCGCTCTTGGATATTTTCTGCAAATCCGAGACGACCGCGTCCAGCGCTCCGAGCCCGTCCTCCGCATCCACAAGAACGCCGTGGCGAATGCCGACCGACGGCTGTTTGAAGGCGGTGATGACGGAAAGCGTGCCGCCTTTTTTAGGTTCGGCGACGACGCATTTTATTTCCGATGAACCGATATCTAATCCAGTGATGAGATTAGCCATTTTTCTTTTTTTTCCATCTTCATTCTATCACCACTTCGGCCATGCGTATATCCCAAAAGATGAAGAAAACTGTGTATAAATAGGCGTTCCACGTTCTCGCCGCGCTTCTTGGCGAAGCGCGGGTTCACGAAGACCTCGCCGAGGTACTGGGTCCCCTGCCGAAGGTCCGGCCGGGGGAAAAATCCGGAAGCCCGGAAGCTTAATACGTTCGTCGGCTTGTCCTTCTGCCGGAACTGCCGGTTCAAAACGCGCATTAAAGCGTCTCCCGCGACATAAATGTCCAGCGCGGCGTCCTTCAATCCGGCCGCCCGAAGCGTCCGTAAACCAAAAACCCTGAGACGTTTTTCCCAAGGTTTGTCCTGCTTTTCCAAAACCGTGACGGTAACATAATTCATATTGCTAGAAGCGAGGGGCGCCGCACTCATCTAGCCGAGCGCCTCTTTCACGGCGGATGAGATGGCGCTTGATTCCGCCCGTCCGGCGGCTTTTTTCATCGCCGCGCCCATCACCTTGCCGAAGTCTTTCGGCCCCGAGGGCTTTACCTCGGCGATCGCCTCGGCCACTATCTTCTTGACCTCTTCCGGAGCGAGCGAGGGCGGCAGATATTCCCCGAGGACTTTGAGCTCGCCGGATTCCTTGTCCGCCAAATCCCGGCGGTTCCCTTTTTCATAAAGCTCTATCGCCTCGCGACGCTTCTTCACTTCGCGGCGGATGACGTCCAAGACGTCATCGTCCGAAAGCTCGCTCGCCTCGCCCTTGGTCCTCTTTTCTATCTCGCGATTGTGCAAAGCGGCCGAAAGCAAACGCAAGGTGCCCAACTGGGGTTCCAGCTGGCCCTTCATAGCAGCTATAGTGTCTGATTTTATCTTTGCTAAAAGATTGTTAGCCATAATTTCCAATTCTCAATTTTCAATTTCCAATGAATTTTCAATGAATCAATTTCCAAACGTCGTATTTGAAAATTGTAAATTGCAAATTGAAAATTTACTTCTTGGCCTT
Organism: bacterium; assembly: GCA_027310975.1. Classification (GTDB taxonomy): domain Bacteria; phylum Patescibacteriota; class Minisyncoccia; order UBA6257; family GWB1-50-10; genus JAMCRC01. The sequence continues at coordinate 6,077 of DAICZV010000030.1, read as the reverse complement.
GTAACCCTGCTTTTTCTGCTTCGCGAGCTCTTTCTGCTTCACGATGCGGTAAAGGGCACGGTTGCGCCGCTTCGTCTTGTTTTCCGTCCGCTTGCTCGCCCGGCGCTTGCGCACCTCTTTGAGGACGCCGCTTTGCTGGACGCGCTTGTTAAAGCGGTAGATGAAGGCGTTGGAATTTTCGTTTTTCCTTTTTCTTATCTCAATTGGCATAATTTGATGTTTAAATGCTTAAATTTTGTTGTTCGACCCTTTTATTTCAACTCGTTGATTATCATTTTCCGGGTTGCTTCCAGATCCGCCTTCGGCGCTTGGTTCACCACCGAATGGATGGACCCGCCGCCGTCGCCCTGGAACCGGGGCAGGATGTGGACGTGCAAGTGCGGAACCGATTGGCCGGAAACCTCGCCGTGGTTCACGCCGATCGTGAAGCCGTCCGGCTTTAAGGCCTTTTGCTCCGCGGCCGTCACTTTCTGCACGGCGGCAAAGATGGCCCCAAGCTCCCCGCTCGGTACTTCCAATATAGTCGGGTAATGCTTCTTTGGCAAAACCATCGCGTGGCCCCAGGCGCGCGGGTGCACATCCAGGATGGCCAGGACCGCGTCGTCTTCGTAGACGGCCTCCGCCGGAATTTCCTTGCTAATTATCCTGCAAAAAATGCAGTCGTTCATTTGCTGTTCAATCTCTTCTTCACCTCCTCCACTAAACGCTCGGCGACGATGGTTTCCTGCGCGCCCGTCGTCGTGTCCCGAACCATGATAGTCCCTTCAAAGACCTCCTTTTGGCCGAGGATGAGGGCGAGGCGGATGCCGATTCGGTCCGCGATGCGCAGCTGGGCCTTCAACGTCTTCTTGCCGACGACCTCCACGACCGCGATGCCGCTCCCCCGCAGATCGTTCATGAGCCGCAAGGCCGCCTTTTTCGCCTGATCGCTCAGGACGACGAAGAAAACCCGCGGCCTGGTCTTCGGATGGGCCGCCACGCCCTGGAGGCGCATCGCTTCTATCGCCCGTTCCATGCCGACCGCGCCGCCCACTGCCGGCGTGAGACGCGCCTTCAAGGCCTCGGCAAGATAGTCGTAGCGGCCGCCCGAAGCAATGGGCAAAGGATAATCCGCCGCGAAGAATTCAAATGTCGTCCGGTCGGAATAGTCGTTCAGGGGCAAAAGATGGGGGTCGGGCGCGTAAGCGATGCCGTTGTCCTCCACAAGCTCCAGAACCGCTTTGAAATGGTTGTTGCAATTCTGGCAAAGATAATCCAGGACGATGGGGGCGGCCGCCCGGAGCGCGGCGCATTTTTCCTCTTTGCAGCGCGCCAGGGCGTAAGGATTTTCCTCTATATCGCGCACGCAGTCCTTGCAAAGACCTTCCTTAAGCGGCCGGTAATAATTCTTGAGCTTCTGCTTGAAGGCCGGCCGGCAGACGCGGCAGCCGGCGTTGTTAATCACAAGCTTCAAGCCTTTGAGCTTCAAGGAACGCAGAAGGTCGTAGACGGCCAGAATGACCTCGCCGTCGTAGATCGGGTCGGCCTCGCCGATGATGTCAAAAGACCATTCCCGAAACTCACGGGAAAAACCCGGCTCCGGCTTCACCTGGCGGAACACCGGGTTAAACGAATAGACCTTGAGCGGCGAAGAAAAATAGGCCAAGTGGTTACAGAGATAGCTCCGGAGGGCCGGCACGTGCGGGTTGAACCGCAGGACCAGCCGCTCGCCTTCCCGGTCCTTCAGCGAGTAGAATATCTTTTCAAAAGCGGCGTAATGATCGCCCAAACCGGAGGCAAAGAGCTCCTCGGTCTCCAAAAGCGGGGTCTCTAAAAAATAGAAATCGTGCAGTTCGCTCACGCCGAGGCCAGTCTGCCAAAAAAAACGCCAGGCCTCCTGCTCTTTGGGCAGGATGTCGGCCGTTCCTTTCGGCACCTTCCATTCAACCGGTGTCTTAACCTTGGGTTTCTTGTCTTTGGGCATTATTCCTTTAATAGGTTGGGGCGCCGAAGGCCATCGCCTCGTTCAAAGGCCAGAGGCGGAGGCGGACCAGGCCGACGATGTCGCTCTGAGGCACCGGGCCCCAGCTCCGCGAATCAAAGCTCGCGTTCCGGTTGTCTCCCATCACGAAGTACTGGCCCGGACCGAGGGTCTCCTTAAAATCAGAGAACGTTCCCGGATCGGCGATATAGGGCTCTTTAAGCACCTCCTTCTGTCCCTGGTCGGTGACGGTCACGACGCCGTCCGTAATAGACACCGTCTCTCCCGGCAAGCCGATTATCCGCTTGATGAAATAAACGCTCGTGTCCTTGGGATAGCGAAAAACGATGACCTCGCCCCGCTCGGGAGCGCGCAAATGGTAAGTGAGCTCGTCCACCAGCAAATAATTGCCGTTATTGAAGTTCGGTTCCATGCTGGAGCCGGAGACGAGGAACGGCTGGGCCAGGAAGGTCCGGACGAGGAAGACCGCCACGACCGCGATCGCGACCGTCTCCACCATCTCAAAAATAGACCAAAGAGTTTTCTTCATCCCGCACCTTTTAAAGAGTGGTCAGTTTCACGACCTTGAAGCTATTATTATCCATAATCGTTGTTTTTAACATAAATCCAATTTTCTACCACGCTGTAGTTGACGAACGAAACTCTTCAAAAGGTGCGGGATTCATAAAAGGGCCGATAGGGATACTTTATATTCGCATCGCCGCTGGTTTTATGGGATAATTGTATGGAAAAGAAGAACTTATGGCAATAGAGAACGTGCAAATCGTCATCGGCCTCGGAAATCCAGACCCGGCCTACGAGCGCACTTACCACAATGCCGGCGCGTTGGCCGTCGCGGCGCTCGCCTCCGGAGCCTCTTGGCGGACCAAACCGAACTTCCGTTATGCCAAAACGAACGGCCTAATCCTCGTCGCGCCCGCCGTTTTCATGAACGAAAGCGGCGCAGCCGCGAAGGAGGCCTTGAAATACTTCAAGCTAAAACCGGAGAACCTTCTCCTTATACACGACGACAGCGACCTGCCTTTGGGCGAACTGAAGGTTCAATTCGGCCGCGGCAGCGCCGGGCACAAAGGCGTCGCCTCCGTCATTGCGGCGCTCAAAACCGGAGATTTTTTCCGGGCGCGCATTGGAATCCGCCCGCCGAACGAAAAGAAGCGCCTTAAAGCCGGCGACTTCGTTTTAAAAAAGATAGGAAAAACGGAGATGGAAAGACTGGAGGCGGTCTTCGGAAATATCGGCGAAGAGCTTGGGCTTACCGGAGGTTCATTGCCGCGGGAGCAAAACTGAAGCTGACGTTGAAGCTCACGTTGCCGGTGCCCAGAGTCGTGACCTGGGTGAGGGGCAGATCAACGTTCGTAAAATTCGGGTCGGAAGAAAGCGCGTTCTTGAACTGCAGGAGCGTGGCGTAGTCCGGCGCTGAGGCCGCCAGTTGGACCGGCGCGGTGAAACTCGTGACATCTACGTCCGAAATGATTATCCGGTTCTTTTGAGCGAGGTTTACTAAATAATTGAGGATGGCGTACCACGGCACGACTCCCTGTTTCGCCGCGGCCACTCCGGCGACGAGCGCGTTGAAGCTTTGCGCTTTGGAGGCCAGATCCGTCAGAGTCTGCTGGTCCAAAGGCGGCTTGAAGTCGCTTGCTTGGCTCACGAGCGAATTCGCCTGGCTAACCAGGAACGAGGCGGACAAAATGAAGGCCAAGAGCAAGATGGCTAAAACTCCGGCGATGATGTTGCGCCAGAGCCCGATGAAACTCAAAACCTGGTCCCGCGACATCTCCCGGGACGAATCTTCACCGCCGACGTTTATCTCCGCAAAAGGCCCGTCGTTCGTTTTCTGCCGGCTCCGCGCGGCGCCTCCCAAAGCAGCATAAAAATTCGGCGCAAGGCCGCCCGCCGGCGAAGTGAAAGGCACCGCCTTTAAGTTGAAGTTCGCGGCGAGGAGCTTGGAGATCTCGGCTTCAAAGTTCGGCGCGACGAGCAGAACGCCCGCCGGCCCTTCGCCCCAGCGGCTCACGGCGAAGTTCACCACCTTCCGGACCTCTTCCAGGACCACGCCGTCAAAGAGCTCCCGCGAAATGGTGCGGGTATCGCCCTGAATGGACTGCC
>DAICZV010000030.1:0-1977 GCA_027310975.1 bacterium | reverse complement strand
AACGAGCCCGAAGAGGCGCCCGACCTCCCGAAGAACTGTGCCATGTAGGACGAGATGGTGGCTCCGCTCTTGAAGTTGATTCCCGAGACGAATATCGCCAAGTCCATCCCGTCGCTCTTCAAATGCAAGACCAGGATGGGCTGGTCGCCGATTTTCATTGACGCAGTGATAAGGCGCGCAAGCGCGAGGGACGATGATTCAAAGACCACCGGCATAAAGTTGGCGGCCATGAGCGCTTCCTTGAAAGCAGCGATCGCTGCCGTTTCCGCAAATGCGCCCAAAAGCTCGTAACGGTCCGGTGTCTCGCCGATGATTTGGGCGCTCATATTGGCCTCCCCCGCCGCAATCGGCGATATCATCTGCAGGTTCAGCCCGACGGTCTCCGGCAATTTTTCTTCGCCCACGTTCGGCACTTCAAAGCTCTGGGTGTAGAGCGCGCCCGAGGGCAGAACGCAATTGACCTTAAGGACTTTATTTTCGGCGTCGGGAGAGACGGCGCGATGGAGCGCTCGCAGGGCTTCCGTGAAGGCGGCCTTGTCCGCCAGCTTGCCGCCCCTCACCACGCCCGGCGCAAGACGCACCGCCGCCGCCTTTGGGGCATCACCGTCAAAATAAACGTAAGCGAGGCTGCCGTCCGATATTTCCAGGCCGTCCACTTTCGGCTTGGAGCTTAATTTCTCCAAAAAGCCGACTATTTTATTGAGGAAATTTTTCATTGGTTAGCGTATTACTGAACGGCCTGTTCATTAATGGATTGGACCTGCATTTGTCCGGTTAGCTGGTCAACGATTGCCGTCGCGACGACGTACTTTTCCCGGGTGCCGGCCGTACCGAGCGAAGCCACGGCGTAAACGTAGGTGTTATTGGCATTATTCACCGTCCGCGAGACCGTGACCGTGGCACTGCCGGAAGTGGTAGAAATACCATAAACCGTTTGGCTTGAAGCAAAGTCCTTGTTGCCGGATATTTTGTTCAGCGCATCCCAGATCCCGGTATCGGCCGCAGTTTGCGCCTGGACCTGGAGCCTCTCGCCCAGTCCGGAATTGCTCAAGAAGTAGGCCACAAAGGAACTGGCGATCACGATCTCCACTATGACGCCGCTCACGATGAGTATGAAAGGCAACGCTACCTGAGCCTTCTCGCCGATCTTCATTTCCTTTAATAATAGCAGAAACGCATTCACCCCGCCTAAGGCGGGGTGAATATGAATTTCCGATTGATGATAAATTTCTACTGGCCAGTCGTTGAGGTGGCCGTTCCCGTTCCGACCGGCGACTGTTGCGGCGCGGTGGACGGGGCTAGATCCGGATTCTTGGCGATAAGCTGAGCCAACTGACTCTGCGAACTCAGAGGCGTGTACCAAACCACTTCGTCCCGGTTAATGCGGAGAGAATCCGTCGGTCCCCAGAAAATATTCGTGAACTTCTGGACGCTCACCGGGTTCGTTTTGTCCTGGGCATTCACCTGGACCATGTAGACGTGGGTCAAACCGAAATACGGGAAGGTGGTCAGTTCGCCGAAGTAGAGGTCGCCCGTTTTCAGGTAGACCGCGTAATAGGTCGGCGTCTTGAACCAAAACTGCCAAGCGACCACGGCGGCCAAGGCGACGATAAGAACGATGACGACCGCGAGCAATATCTTATTAATGTTTCTCATACGGATATTATATCATATCGTGTTTGGAACAGTGGAGTTGATTTCTTCCTCTCGCTCATAGGGCCTCCGAGCGTCAAAATTATCCTCGCTCCCACGCTCCTCGCCACCCTACCTCTCCGCCAGCTGGCGGATCGGGGGGGGCTTGGCTCGGCGTCGCGGCTCGCTCGTTAATTTTATGACGCTCTCCGGCATATTCGCTCAAGGAAGACATCAACTTACCCAACTCTGGCAGTTCCGCTGTTCACTAAGAAAACCGTCTCGCAGGTCTTCAGACTCCGAGAGTCATCAGACTCGAGGAGCCGAGCGGGCATGGTTCCTGAG
>DAICZV010000002.1:31156-31421 GCA_027310975.1 bacterium | reverse complement strand
AAGCTCGTTTTCGTAATCCGGCCGGACGCAGTTTTTTCGAAAGGCGGGCCGGGCGCGCTCGCGGTGCTCCTGGCCGCCCGGGCCTGCTTCGTGCCCATCGTCGTCCACGTATCCGATACGGTGCCCGGACGCACAAACCGGATCTCGGGCAATTTTGCGAAGAAGGCCATCGTGGCTTTCGCCGCGGCCGAGGAATATTTCAAAAACAGGAATGTCATCCTCATCGGCAATCCGGTGCGTCCGGCGCTTTTGGCGAACGTGCCGG
>DAICZV010000002.1:0-31107 GCA_027310975.1 bacterium | reverse complement strand
TTGGGGGGGGGGCGGCCGACCGTCCGACCGTGTTCATCGTCGGCGGCTCTCAGGGCGCGGCGCGCATCAACCAGTTCGTGATAGATAACCTTGAAGATATTTTGAAGCGCTTCCAGGTCATCCACCAGGCGGGCGCGGTGAACCTGAACGGCTTGCCGGGGAAGCGGGCAGGATACAGGCCATTCGGCTTTATGAACGTAGATGAGATGAAGAACGCCTACGCCGCCGCCGACCTCGTGGTTTCGCGCGCCGGGGCGAATTCCATCGCCGAGATCGCGGTCTTCGGCAAGCCCGCCATTTTAGTACCCATTCCGGCCGATGTGGCGGGGGAGCACCAGATCGTGAACGCCCACGAGTATGCCAAGACCGGCGCGGCCATCGTGATGGAAGAAACGAACCTCACGCCGAACGTCTTTATCGCGGAAGCCGAGAAAATCATCGGGAATGACGAGCTGAAGAAAAAGATGTCCGCCGCCGCCAGGGAATTCGGAAAGCCCAATGCCGCCGAGCTCATTGCCCGGGAAGTCCTTTCAATTTAAGGGTTTTTCGTGACAAACCCGCATTTTTGCTGTATAATCGGCTTATGTCAGTCAGAGTCCGATTTGCGCCTTCGCCCACGGGCCCGTTCAGCTTAGGCAACGCCCGAACGGCGCTTTTCAATTGGCTTTTCGCCCGCCACGAAGGCGGCACCTTCCTTTTGCGCATTGAAGATACCGACAAAGAGCGCTCCAAGAAGGAATACGAGAAGATCTTATTGGACGGTCTCAAATGGCTTGGCTTTGAATGGGACGAGGAGCCGTGGCGCCAAAGCGAGCGCCTACCGGTCTATAAAAAATATCTGGAACGCCTGCTTGAAGAAGGCAAGGCGTATTATTGTTTTTGCACGCCCGAAGAATTGGACGCCGAACGCCAAGCGCTCCTCAGCCAGGGAATGCCGCCCAAATACGGCGGCCGGTGCCGGGCAATTCCCGTCGCCGAAGCGAAGGAACGGCTGAAAAAAGAAACAGCCGTCATCCGTTTTCGGACCCCGGAAAAAGAGGTGGCCTTTACCGACATGGTTCGCGGGCGGGTCGCTTTTGATCTCGGCCTCATCGGCGACATCGTCATCGCCAAAGACCTTGAGTCGCCCCTTTATAATTTCGCCGTCGTCGTTGACGATTACGAGATGAATATCACGCACGTCATCCGCGGCGAGGACCATTTGTCCAATACGCCGAAACAGATCGCGATCGCGGAGGCCTTGGGTATTGAACCGCCGCACTACGCCCATCTGCCGCTCATCCTGGGGCCCGACCACAAAAAACTTTCCAAAAGATATCTGGAGACATCGCTTCTGGACTACCGCGACCAGGGATATTTGAAAGAGGCGGTTTTGAACTTTATGGTCCTGATGGGCTGGCATCCGGCGGAGGACCGCGAGGTGCTCTCGGTGGAGGAGATGCTCAAGGAATTTGATTTCAAGCGCGTCGCCAAATCCGGCGCGGTCTTCAATCCGGAAAAATTGGATTGGCTGAACGCCCATTACATAAAAAATTCGCCGCCGGAGAAGCTCGCCGAAGCTGCCGCGCCATTTTTGCCGGAGGCCTGGCGGAAAGACGAGGCGTTCCTCGCAAAAGTTCTCGGGACGGAAAGGGAGCGGGCCAAGCGCCTTTCGGACTTCAAAGACCTGGCCGGATTTTTCTTTGAACTGCCGGATTACGAGGCGCGGAAGCTTGTCTGGCGCGAGACGCCGGCCGCGGCGATATTGGACAACCTGCGCTTTACCTTGGACGTGCTCGCCAAGATACCGCCGGCCGCCGGCAAAGAGACCGTAGAAAATTACCTGATGACCGTCGCCGAAAAAAGAGGCAGTGGAGAGGTGCTTTGGCCTTTGCGGGTCGCCCTTTCGGGCCAGGATGCTTCGCCCGGTCCCGCCGATATTATCGCGGCCCTCGGACCGGAAGAATCGGTCCGGCGCATCCAGGTCGCCATCGCCAAACTGGGAACCTTGATCGGCTAATATGGAACCAAGTGTTTTTAAGAAAACAGCGGTGTTTTTAGTTGCGGCCTCAGTCTTGGCCGCCACTTTTGTTTTTTCTCTCACCGCCGCGGCTCAAACTGCATCCGGGCAAGCCGCTACATCCACGACGGCCGCCGACTTGCAGAACCAGATAAACCAGAAGAATGCCGTTCTGGCGCAGATCCAGGCTCAGCGCGACGCCCTCCAGGCCCAACTGAACCAGATAAACCAGTCCAAGACGTCCCTCAGCAAGGACGTCCAGACGCTCACGAACGGGATAAACAACCTGGACCTTCAGATTCAGTCCAATCAGGTCGCCGTGCAAAAACTGACGCTCCAAATGCAGTCGGACTCGCAGGACATCACGACCATCGGCCAAGAAATAAAAGACCATCACGCCGCTTTGGCAGAGCTTATGGTGGAGATGCAGCAGCAGGACACGCCGAGCCTCATCGCGCTGGTCCTTAAAAGCGGCAACCTTTCGGAGAGTGTGGCCGCGGCCCAAGACGCGGAACTTTTGAACCAGGCCTTTTTCCAAAACATCTCCGACTTGCAGGACCTCCAGTCGTCGCTTTCGCAGAAAATCCAGGACGCCAGTTCCTTGAAGGCCCAAAAACAGGAACAGCAAGTCAACCTCGCGAACCAGCAGTCCATCTTGAGCGCTCAGCAGTCCGAAAAGCAGGACCTCTTAAACCAGACCAAGGGTCAGGAGGCCGTCTACCAGCAGCTCATCTCTCAGCTGGACGCCCAGCAATCGGCCATCAGCCAGCAGATTGGCGACATTGAAGACCAGTTGCGCGCCTCGTTCAACCCGAACCTCCTGCCGTCAAAATTGCCGGGGCTTTTGATTTTCCCGGTCTTAAATCCGATCGTCACTCAGCTCTACGGCGAGACGCAGTTCGCCAGAAGAGCCTATCGCAATCATTTCCACAACGGCGTGGACATCGGAGTGCCGATTGGCACGCCGGTCTACGCAGCCGCCGACGGCACGGTTTTTAGAGTGGACAATAACGATCGCGGAACGTCGCGCTGGCGCAAATATCAGTACGGCAAATACATAATGATAGACCACGGCGACAATCTGACGACGCTTTACGGCCACCTTTCGCGCCAAGTCGTCTCGGCGGGAGAAAAGGTGACGAAAGGGGAGCTTATCGGATATTCGGGCGAAACGGGATATGCCGACGGGCCGCACGTCCACTTCGGCCTCTATTGGACGCCGAGCGTCCAGCTTAAGGCCATCTATCCGGCGGCCGGCCTCGTGCCGGTGGGCGTGACGATAGACCCGATGGCGTATCTGCCTCAGGGCGTGGCCACTATCCAGCGCGGAGCTTATTAGTGTTATAATATTCTTGACATGGAGAAAAAAATATTGGGAATCTTTTTGGGAGCGCTGTTCGTTTTTCTGCCTATGGCGGGGGAGGCCCAGATAACCGGTATCAATGCGGCGCCCCAGCCGCCCGTGGGCGGCAGTTCCATGCCGTCCTTGCCCCTCACCGACGTCGTCAATCTTATCAACCAAATAACGTCCAAAGTGGTCCAGGGCGGCCAGGCGCTCCAGAACCTCGCGGGCACTGCGACGGGCGTTAGCCAGACCGTAACGACGCAGACCGGCCAGTCCGTCGGGTCCAGCTACGACATCTCCGGCCTCATCGGATTTTGGAACTCCGTCAACAACTGGTTCACGCAGAACGTCGGCACGAGCCTGGCGGATGTCGTGAAGACCGTGGTGAACTTCATGATCTACATCTGGGAGATAATCATCAAACTTTTGCAGGTGCTGGTTTCTCACTTATAACTAACAACTCATAACATGGAATCTTATAAACCGTCGCCGGAAGAGGTTCAGAAGGCCGAGGAGATGATGCCCGAGGAGCTTAAGGCCGAGCGGGTCGTTGACAACGAAAGATATGACAGGGAGGTGAACGACATTCTTGTCGGTCTTTATGAGCAATATGGCGGGGACAAATTCGATCTTTTGCTTCCGGACATACAGGATGAATGGTATTTACTTGAAATGGAGGCTCAAACCGCGCCTTCCGAAGAAGCTAAGGCAAAATTACGTAATTTCCTGGATACCTTAGATGGGAAAAGCAGCGGGTATAAGGCGTAATTTTTTGGCGTATTAGACCGTCGCAATAAATGCGTTGCAAAAGGGTTTGCACCTTTCATTAACTGATATAGTCATGTCATGAAATATACCATGTGCGACAGTACTAAGTTTCGGAAATAGGCCCTTTTAGCCATCTCCCCCATGCCCCCACACCAAAAATTTGGTCGTGGGGGTCCAATGACTCCCGGGCTTGGCTAAAGCCCCGTATAGGTCAATTTTGAGCCGCTTTTGGGCCATTTATCCCGCCAGTTATCCATGGCAATCCGCTCGGTTTTCCCCTAAAATTAACCAAATGGCATTCGGTACTTATAAGGACGCCGACGAGTTCAAACGCCTGTCCGGATACGAGATTGACGGTTTCTGGTATCCCCGCGTGACGAAGATCGTGGAGATTAAGGCCAAGCCCGCCCTCTACCGCTTCTACGGCAACCTGGACAACTTTGAGGCCGGCGAAAAGATAAAACAGCAGTCGGCGGCCGAAGGCACGCTCTTGCACGAGACGGTGGAAGCGATAATGGTCGGCAAGCCTGCGGAGATTCCCCCGCTCATCGCGCCGGCCGTCCACGCCTTCATGAGATTTTCCGAAGAGCGCGGCATCCACGTGGACAAAGATTATGTTGAAAAGCGCCTCGTGAACTACGAAGAAAGATACGCGGGCACATTGGACGCAATCGGGATGATAGACGGCCGGGTGGGCATTTTGGACATCAAGACCTCCCAGGCCATTTACCGCGATTATGCCCTCCAGACCTCCGCCTATCTCGCGGCAATGAAGGACCGCGTGGACGGTTTGGAGACCCGCTGGATTCTCCGCATAGATCAGGACCAGGTTTGCCTGAAGTGCAAATCAACGCGCCGCACCAAGGGCGGCACGGAAAAAATTCGCCTGGCGCGGAACCTCAAGGCCAAGACCTGCGTTCACGAATGGGGGCCGATGGAGGGGCGGGTGGAACTCCAGGAGTTCCCCTACTGGCACGAGGACTTCCAGGCCTTTTTGGGTGCTAAGAAGTTATGGGAATGGGAGAACGATTATTGGTTGAAGAAGGTTGGGTATAACTAGGTCGTCGAGTTCCGGCGCACCGTGAAAAGTGAGCGCTCCGGGCCGCTTGGCCAAGTCTTACGCACTTTTCCCGGCGTGCCGAAACTCTCCCGAGGGGAAAATTTAGGCAATAAAAAACCGCCGGTGTTGCATATCCGGCGGCGGCGCTATGGCCATAAATTATCAGCAGCCGTGGCCCTTGGCCACTTCTTCATTGTAAAGGGCATAGGTGACGGCCGCATCCCTGGCTTGGCGATCTTGAGCCGAAATCCACATTTCCGGTTCCAGGCGGCCGCCGGAATTAGCCAAGACGTGTTCCATCTCATCGGCCACGCAAGCCATGGCGAGCGTGTCTCCGTATGGTGGGAAGCCGGAGAACGAATAGATATACCGCGTTCCCCTGACTGCTCCAGGATATTGCTCCTTAGCGTCATCGCGGCTGTCCCAGCTTGTCATATCGCCTGGATGCTTGAAAAGCCGTTCGGCCTTTTCTTGCGCCAGGCGCATATATTTTTTCCACTTCTTTTGGTCTGGCTCGCCGATGAAAGCGAGTAAGATGACCTTGCCGGTGTCGTTGCTCATCAGGCAAAAACACCCACCGAAATGGTTATCCCATTGGTGATGATCGTGACCGCGATAGAAAGAGCCGGTAAAACACCTGGCAATTCCTATCACGTGTTTCCTCGCGGCCCTGATGACATCACATGCCAGCTGACCGTAATGATCGTTTACCACAGAACATCTCCTTTCCTCAATTGTTAATGTTGCCGATAATCTACCACTGAATCCCCTATCGCGTCAATGGGTGGTGTACTTAAGTATACCACCTCCAATCCCCTGCTTGAGAATAAAATCGCCGCACCAAATGGTGCGGCGGGCGGTTCCTTGCCGAGGGGGAAATAAAAACCCCGACATTGGATGTCGGGGATGATGCTTTGCATTATTACGATGATTTAGCTTGCGCCGCTTTCTTAGAGGTTGTCTTGGTGTTTCCGAACACTCGTTGCTTATCGTCCTTAAACACCTTCTTACGTTCTGGCGTGGTCGCTGGCCAGCGCTTGATGACGTCTTCCACCATATCCAGCGCGGTGTGCATATCCGTATACGCGAATTGGAAATTCACGCCCAAGCATAGTGGGTCGTCTGAGTCACCGGTGAATCCGACCATGGCGTTTTCCCTCGCGAACACGAATTGTATGGCGCCCAGTCCTGTGACGATTTCTAATCGGGTGTCTCCGAACTGGCCGGCCATTACTGCGCTGGTGGATTTTTCCACCATCTCGCGCATGCCTTGGCGAGCGACTTGGCGCAAGAAACGGTCAAAAGTTTGCTGAACAACGGTTCGCTGGGCATCGCAGTATTTCTTGAAGTGCCTGCTTATGTTTTTTGACCCAGTCACTTTTTCGATGAGTTCAGATATTTCATCAATATGTACGACGCGCTCCAAACCGTCGCTGGCGCCGATATTCATCAGTTCGACCAGCTTGCGTCCAGTCGCCTTTTCACATGCCCTGCGATATTGGGCAATTTGAGGTTCATTGCTGGTCCGCAGTTTCTCGAAAGCATCGATTAGAATTTCGACGAGATCTTGCTCGATTCGATAGAAATCGTACATCTTGTCATGCGGTATCTCTAATTCCGTGAAGTAGTGGATGAGAAATCTGGCGAACGTGACTTGATACGTCACGGCCGGGCAAACGCGATGTTTTGCTTCCGCGAACTTTGCGAGACGGTCGACTAATTCCTGCTTGTGCATTATTTACCTCCCTTTCTGCTGTATTTAGTATTCTAAAATTGCGTCTATACGTTATCACTAATTCCATACTGCGTCAATGGTAGGAGCATCCTTAAAGACACCACCCGGGTGCAGCGAATAGTTCCTTGCCGAGGGGAAAATTTAGGCAATAAAAAACCGCCGGTGTTGCATGTCCGGCGGCAAGAATTTTCCCGAAGCTTACGAGAGATCGGGCATATCACCGAAGGCAGGCGCGTGCACAGCGAAGAACCTATCCCTTTCTTCCTCCATTTAATGATGTTCATGCCATCGACATGCACCAGCGAATCGTTGCAATTTTGGCAAGTAAACCGCACATTACGCGTGCCGTCCACTACATCGCGGATTATGCTATGCATTGCGCTCGACCAGAAATTCTCATTGGTCGGCCGGAACGGATCTCCAAGGAAACACTCGACCTTCGCGTTCGGAAAAGCGTGCTTCACGGCATTGCCTAATTCGGCCCTCAAGCGGCTTCTTACGGCCGGCGTGCGCTTCGGAGTGTCGAACAGTTTATCCACCTCGACGACTATATCCGTACCGAGACCGTAGAGCATCATATCGGACGGGTATCCGATTACGACATCCCTGGCATTGATTTCGAGCTCCGGCATGGATCCGAAGACAGCAACGATTTCGTCATAAAGCGCCTTGAGCTGAAGCTCAGATATTTTTGGCAATGGCCATATCTTGACCAACAGCATTTTCCATCTCCTTTCCTCAATTGTTAATGTTGCCTCTATTTTATCACTAAATCCCCTAATGCGTCAATGCAGATACAAGAGAAAGAAAAATGGCCGCCCCCGGCCGTTTTAAGTCGGCAGATGATTTATATCTTTTCCACTTGGACGGCTGTGCCGTAGGCCAGGACCTCGGTGACGCCGCCCATCACTTCCGTCGCGTCGTATCGCGCGCCGATGACGGCGTTCGCGCCCATTTCGGCGGCGTGCTGGAGCATAAGATCAAAAGCGTGGTTCCGCGTTTTTTCGCACAGGTTGGTTAGCAGCGTGATGTTCCCGCCCACGAGCGTTTGGAATCCGGCCCCGATGAGGCCGAAGATGGACCGCGAGCGGACGATTATCCCCTTCGCGATGCCGAAGTTCTTGACGATGCGGTAGCCGTTCAGTTCAAAAGCGGTCGTGACCATTTCGTGCGGCACCGATGAGTTGTTTTCCATTGGTGCATTATAGCACTTTAATCGATTACTAGGATTTGCCGATGAGGTAAGAAAAAGCCGCTCATGCGCATGAGCGGCTGTTTATTGGTGGTAGACTGAAACTGTTAGGATCGCTTCACTTCGCTGAGTGAAGTACCCTCTTGAAGAAACGTCTTGATCACAGGATCCGGCTTCTGCTTCCCTCGCAACAGCAAGAATTTTGAAGCCATGTTGCTGCGATCCATGTGGATCTCGTGCAGGACTCTTTGGGTGAGGTCTCTTGCTCTGTGTAAATCTCCCCGGATCTTGTTTTCAATGGTGCGTTCACCATTGATGAATCCGAGAACCCCCATTTTCGAAAGATACCACTCGCAAAGCAAGTGGTTTGCGAAAACTATCCGGTCAATATTCGGCCGGCTGACTATCTCGTGATAGAGGAACTTCATTCCGCTATTTTCATCCGGCATCCCAGAATGATCATGAAAGAGGGCTCCAGCTCCGCCGTTTATGAATCTTATTTCATGCGGCGAGTCTGGTGTTATACCCATGCTTTTAAACCATGCCCGGGACTCTTCGTTGCTGAAGTGTGGGACAGTGTTTGAGCACGTTCCGCACCCGAACACGAGGATCAGCTGAGGAGAAGAAGTGACTTCATCCATTTACTACGCTCCTTTTTGAAAAGTACAGTACTGTTGAGTGAAAGATAACACGGGGTCTACCAGGCCCTGCTTTCACTAAGCGAGATTATACCGCATTTAGTTTGAGTACGTCAATGAGGATCCGCCTGATTGATGATTATCGGTGCGCGGTTCACCTGGTCGGCGGCGATGTATCCCACGCCGAAACCGAGAGCCGCGACAGCAAGAAAAGCGCCCGCGAGGGTCAGAAGCGGCCACTTTTCCCGGAGCCAATTCTTAAAGCGCGCCCAGTTTATATTTGACATCTCTCCTCTGTTTCGTTAAGATTATACAACATTTATATCTGAAATATGGCACATACAAAGGCCAAGGGCTCTACAAAATTAGGCAGAGAATCAGAATCTAAGCGCCTCGGCGTGAAGCTTTTTGCCGGCGAACCGGCCAAGCCGGGCGATATAATCATCCGCCAGCGGGGCACGAAATACCATCCGGGATTGAACGTCCGGATCGGCAGCGACGACACCATCTACGCCATTAAAAACGGCGTCGTGAAGTTCACCGACAAGCGCAAGATCCACTTTGACGGGAAAAGAAAGGTGGTTAAGGTAGTGAACGTCGTTGCCAGCTAGTAGTAAGTATTAAGTAGTAGGTAGCAGGTATACGATACTTGCTACTTTCTACTCGCTACTTGATACTGCGACCCTAATGGTTGCCTTCACTCCTTCCCCCAGTTCGGCTGGCACCAGATGCTCGCCGAATGTTTTTATGTGCTTGGGGAGTTCCAGTTTCAGGTCCGAGAAGCCGTTTTTCGCGAGCTCCTTTTTGATGTCGCTTTCGGTGATGGAGCCGAAGGCCTCGCCCTTCTCCCCCGCCTTGAGGGAAAACTGCAAAGTCAGGGCCGCGAGTTTCCCCGCCTCAATCTTGAGCTGAGCCACCCGCGTTGCGCGGTCCGCCTCCAGGGCGGCCTTTTTTTGCGCCAGGCGCTCCAGATTTTCTTTGGTCGCGACCTCAACGATCTTTTTGGGCAGAAGGACGTTCCGGGCGTAACCGTCGGAGACCTCCTTTATGTCGTATCTCTTGCCGAGATTTTTGGTGTCTTGAAGAATGATAACTTTCATGTGCCTTGGATCCAAAATGGCACGTCAAGCCAAAAAAGTGTGCGCTCCGGGCCGCTTGGCCAAGTCTTACCCACTTTTTCAACTTGCCGTGCCATAAGGAAATTGAAATTGGATTGCTTTTACTTCATTGCGGATTGCAGAACCTGAAGGGCCTTATCCAATTGCGGGTCCTTTTTCGCGGCCGCATCGGCGTCCGTGAAGGGTACGATATAGTCCGGTTTTAATCCGACGTGGTTGATGGTGTAGCCCTTGGGGGTGAGCCACTCGGCGATGGACACCTTAAGCTCGGAACCGTCGGGCAAATTCTCCAACTCCTGCACGCTCCCTTTGCCGAAGGTCTGTTCGCCCACCAGTTTCACTCCCCGGTCATCGCGCAGGGCGCCCGCGAGTATCTCCGAGGCCGAGGCCGAACCGCCGTTCACGAGGACGACGATTGGCATTTGGGCCAGGGCGGCGTTGCCGTTCGCCCGCAAAACCGTTTCCGAACCGTCGCGCATCCTTTCGCGCACCACGAGGTCGCCGCGGTTAAGGAGCCAGCCGGCAATTTCCTGGGCGACGTCCAAATATCCGCCCGGATCGTCCCTGAGGTCCAGGACCATCCCCTTCGCGCCCTGCATCAGGGCCGAGAGGGCGTCGTTGTAGAAAAGGATGTTCGCGTTCGCGTTGAAATTATAAAGCTGGAAATAGGCGACGTTACCCGGCAGCATTTTCCAATCCAGCGTGGGGACGACGATGTTCGCCCGGGCAATCTTGAAATCCTTGGGCGCGTTCCAACCCTGCCTTATTACCGAGAGCGTGACCGAAGAGCCGATGGGCCCGCGGATGAGGGCCACGGCCTGGTCTACCGTCATGCCGGACGTGGAGCTGGCGTTTATCTTCACGATCTCGTCACCGGACTTGATGCCGGCCGCTTCGGCCGGATTGTCCTTGAGGGGCGCGATGACGACTATCGCTCCGTCCTGGATGCCGATTTCCGCGCCGATGCCGCCGAAGTTGCCGTTCAGATTCTCGCTGAAGCTTTGGGCGTCGCTCGGCTTGAAGAAAACGGTGTACGGGTCGCCGACCGCGTTCGCCGCTCCCGCCGCCGCGCCGTAGACTAGATCCTGGTCGGAAATGCCGCTGATGCCGTAGTAGTTTTGTTTGAGGAGCGAGATGGTGTTCCAAAGCACGGAGGTGTCGGCGTCTTTAAGGGGTCCGGCGGCGCCGGCGTTCATAACGGCCGCGGCCGCTTGGTCCGAGACCTTCTGAACGCCGAACTCAAATCCGCCGTAAAAGAGCGCTCCGCCGACGATGAGGACGACCACGACGACGGCGATGAACTTTTGTATCTTTTTGTTGATGGTAGGCATATATATATTTCAATTTTAATCGTGAGCGGCCCTAAAAAGCAATTTTGGCGAGAACGGTATATTTCGGCCCGCCGCGGCGGAGCTCCGAGGCCACGAGGTCCAGGGTGGGCGCGGTGAAAGAAAAGTTCAGGGGTTTTTGGAGGCGCGGCAGGGATTTGAGGGCGGTCGGCGCGAAGCGCGCGAGAGTGATATGACCGTCAAACTTTTCAAAGTCCCCGTGCTCCCATTTGATTTTTTGTCCGGTGAGCTTCTCTTCCAGAAGTTTTTTCAGATAGCCGATGCCGTCCGAGGCGTCGCGGGAAACGTGCGTCCAGACCATCCGCGGCCGCGGTCCCGGCGGACCGTAGTTTATCTGCTGAAGCTTGCCCTGAGGGGCGCCGGCTCCCCTTTTCTGCACCGCCTCTGCCATAGCCGTTTTTATCTTCGGAATGTCATCTTCTTCCTGGTCGCCGAGAAAAAGGACCGTGACGTGCCAATTCTCCCGCGCCACGAGCCGCAGGCCGAACTGACGCGGCAAAGGCACTCCGTTTAAAACGGCCTCAATGTTGTCTTTGACGTTTTCGGAGAGATTTAGAGCGATAAACAGGCGTTTTTTCATGTCCGGGATCTTAAGTTATCTTGTTATTTGATTGAATTCTAGCATAGAATTAGCGTAATGGCTTTTAACGAGGAATACCTCAAAGAGATAAAGAAGAGGGCCAAGGAAAGCCACGTGTACCGGAAATACCAGATGACGGGCCTTCTGCTGGCCGACATTCTGGGCGACCGGGCGCACAAGGCGCTCTATATCAAGCTCGCCAAAGAGCGCGACGAAGGAACGCTGATGACCCTCGCGCAGAGCATCGCCCAGAACAAGAACGTTAAGAACAAGGGGGCGTATTTCATGCGGCTCTTGTTTGATGGGGACAAAAATAAGAAATAGGCATGCCTAACAAGATCGTGACAATCGCGACGAAGAAGAACGAGGAATTCCTCCGCCGGAAGACCGTTCCTTTTGATTTCAAAAAACATTCCAAAAAAGAGGTCATTGAGCTAGTGAGGAAGATGCGCCAGATGATGAAGGAGGCGGACGGCGTGGGCCTCTCGGCCAACCAGATCGGATTGCCCTACCGGGTCTTCGTGGCCCAGGTGACGGACAGTCAGGGCCATCCGAAGTTCTACGCCGTTTTTAATCCGGAGCTTTCCAAGTTCTCCAAAGAAATGGAGACGCTGGAAGAAGGTTGCTTAAGCGTCC
The DNA here is from genome assembly GCA_027310975.1 of bacterium. GTDB lineage: Bacteria > Patescibacteriota > Minisyncoccia > UBA6257 > GWB1-50-10 > JAMCRC01. Next base: position 18,687 of record DAICZV010000002.1, on the reverse strand, counting down.
CCGAAACCTACGGCCCGACGCCCCGCCACTACCGCCTGACGCTTACGGGAGAGGGACCGAACGGTAAGAAGCTCAAGATAAACGCCTGGGGACTCCTTGCCCGCGTCTTCCAGCACGAGGTGGACCATTTGAACGGCCGGATATTCATAGACCGGGCGGAAAAACTGTACCGCATCGGGGAAGCCGGCGAAAAATGAAATACGTTTTTTTCGGCACGCCGCAGTTTGCCGCCGTCATATTGGAGCGGCTCATTCAATCCGGCCTCGCGCCGGCGCTCGTCGTCACTAACCCCGACCGACCGGTCGGCCGCAAGGGTACTATTACTCCCCCGCCGGTTAAGGCGCTGGCCCAAAAATACGATACCCCCGTTCTTCAGCCGGAAGACCTTTCGGATATTAAACGCCAGATACAAAATACTCAATACGATTTCGCCGTTCTGGCGGCCTACGGCAAGATGATCCCCCAAAATATCATTGAGGCGTTCCCGAAAGGCATTATCGTCGTCCATCCGTCGCTGCTCCCCAAATACCGCGGAGCAACACCCATCCAGTCGGCGATCCTCTCCGGCGATGATACGACCGGCACGACGCTCATTTTAATGGACGAGAAAGTGGACCACGGCCCAATTCTCGCAAAGCGAGAATTGGAATTTTCAATTTTCAATTTTCAATTTTCAAAATTACACGACGCCTTGGCCGAACTTTCCGCCGACCTGCTCATTGAGACGTTGCCGCGGTATCTTGATGGTGAAATTAAGCCGGTGCCGCAGAACGAAGCGTTCGCAACGCATACGAAAAAGTTCTCGGCCGACGATGCTTTTGTGAGCGGAGCCGATCTGGAAAAGGCCCAAAAAGAAGGCGGCGATATTGCCGTCTCCATTGACCGAAAAATTCGCGCCCTGAATCCCGAGCCGGGCGTGTGGACCCTTCGACAGGCTCAGGGCAGGCCTCAGCGCGTCAAATTATTGGCAGCGGAGATCGTTGAAGGCAAACTGCGATTAAAAACCATCCAAGTGGAAGGCAAAAAGCCGCAGACCTTATAATCATAAGCTGCCGTACGAGCCGAGCGATTGGTTCACGGCCTGGTTTACGGAGCTTAAAAGTCCGGTGGTGAGCCAGATTGTGACGATGATGGAAATGACGGTGAGGACGAGCGCGATGATGCCGACTCTTCTGACCTTGGGTTCGCCGGAGCGGATGTATTTCCAAACGTACCAGAGGCCGAAGGGCGGCAGAAAAAGAGAAACGGAGTAGGCGCTGATCTGCTGCTTCATGGTCACTACCGGCGGAGCCGGCCGAAGCGACGCGCCGCAATTCGGGCAAAAAAAGAACGAGGCTGGGATAGTCACGTGGCAGATCGGACAGGTGGTCATGAGAGGCGTGCCGGGCTGAGGAGCGGGCTGCGGTTGTTGGTCCATCTTTCAATTCTAGTTTATAAAAGGTTTTGTGTTAATATGAACCAGTTATGATCTCCATCTTCCAGAGTATCGTTCTCGGAGGCCTGCAGGGCGTTTCGGAACTTTTCCCTATCTCCAGTTTGGGCCACAGTGTGCTTCTGCCGGCGATCCTCGGATGGCGCATAGAGCAGAACGCCAACTATTTCCTGATGTTCATCGTGGCGACCCATTTCGCGACCGCCATTACGCTTTTCGCCTATTACTTCAAGGATTGGAAGCGGATAATCACCGGCATCTTCCGCTCGCTCAAGGAACGGGAGATCCGGACGGACGACCTTTCGGCCAAGCTCGGCTGGCTCCTGGTCGTCGCGACCGTCCCAGTCGGCATTGCGGGACTCATTTTTGAAAAGACCTTCAAGGCCTTTTTCGCCGCGCCCGGATACGTCGCCGGATTTTTGGTCTTGAACGGCGTGATGCTCCTCATCGCCGAAGCCCTGCGGAAAAAAGCCAAGGCGGCGGCGGAGGCCGATTATGCCGACGAACGGATTGCCAGCGAGGTCTCGTGGGGCAAGGCGGTCAAAATCGGGCTCATGCAGGTCATTGCCCTTCTCCCCGGATTTTCCCGGACCGGTTCCACGATATCCGGCGGACTGCTGGTTGGCCTTTCGCACGAGGATGCCCTGCGCTTTTCATTTCTGCTCGCGACGCCGGTTATCGCCGCCGCCGCGCTTTTGGAACTGCCCGGGCTCGCTTTTTCCGGCCAGGGTCAGGCAATTTTAACCGCCCTCATCGGGGCGGTCTGCGCCGCGCTGGGCGCCTGGTTTTCAGTGAGGTTCCTCACCAAATATTTCAAGACGAATAAGCTTACGCCCTTCGCCGTTTATTGCATCGTGGCCGGCTTAATTTGCCTGGCCGTGCTCGCCTGAGCGCTTCTTCTTGCCGGTCGCGAACCAAACGTAGGCCAAAAGACCGAGGCCGACTATCAAGGAACCTACGCCGTGCTTGAAGTGCGGCGTGGTCCGGGCCGCGACATATCCCGGCAGAAAATGCGGCAAAACGTCCGCCGGCGTGGACCAATAGTAGATCGCGAGGGCGATGAGCCCCAGGCCGGCAATCACGGCCAAAGCATTAATAAGTTTTCTCATTCCCCTATTATACCAAACTCCGCGGGGGCGTTTGTTGCCGGAAAGCATTCTCATCCGTATTATATGGTGTATGACCAACATTAAAGTCCTGGGCATCCCGGGCAGTTTGAGGAAGGAGTCGTTCCACGCGAAGCTCTTGAGAGCCGCGGTGAATCTCGCGCCCGAGGGCGTGACGGTGGAGATAGCCGAGGTCGGCGGATTGCCGCTCTTCAACCAGGATCTTGAGCAGAACCCGCCGGAGAGCGTGCAAGAGCTCAAAAAGAAGATCAAAGAGAGCGACGCCGTTCTTTTCGTGACGCCGGAATACAACTATTCCGTTCCGGGTGTCCTTAAAAACGCCATTGATTGGGCCTCCCGGCCCTATGGCGATAGCGCCTGGACCGGCAAGCCGGCCGGCATTATGAGCGGTTCCGTCGGCCTTCAGGGCGGCGCCAAGGCCCAGTACCATCTGCGCCAGTCGTTCGTGTTCCTCAATGTGTACCCCTTGAACAAGCCGGAAGTTATGGTCCCGATGATTCAGGACAAATTTGACGCCGAGGGGAACCTGATAGACGAGGAGACAAAAAAACGCGTAACTGAATATCTGGCGGCCTTGGCCGATTGGGCGCGGAAGATAAATGGATAAGCCGAAGATCCCGACAATTATCGTAATTCTTGGCGCGACGGGCGACCTGACGGCCCAGAAGATAACGCCGGCTCTTTTTAATCTTTACCGGAGCGGTTCCCTGCCCCGGATGTTCCGGGTCGTCGGCTTCGCCAGGCGCGGCCTTCAGGACCGGAATTTCACGGCTATGGCCGCCGCGAATCTCATCAAGCGCGCAAGCGGACCGGAAAGAAAAGAGCTGAAAAAATTTCTCTCGCTTTTTTCTTATTCGCAGGGATTTTTTGAAAAAAAGAGCGACTACGTCCGCCTCAAAAAGCGGCTGGACGAAATAGACCGCGCCTGGGGTATGTGCTCCAACAAGCTCTTTTATCTCGCCGTGCCGCCCCGGCTCTATCCGGAAATTTTGAAAAATCTTGCCGCGACCGGCTTGAACGAGCCCTGCGGCGGACCGGAGAGCGGCTGGACGCGGGTCATCGTGGAAAAGCCGTTCGGCAGCGATCTTAAAAGCGCCAAGGCCTTGGACGTGCTTTTGGGGCGGCTTTTCGCCGAGAACCAGATATATCGCATTGACCACTATCTCGCCAAGGAGATGCTCCAGAATATACTCGCCTTCCGTTTTTCCAACACTCTCTTTGAGGCGAACTGGGGCAAGGATTCCATCGCGGAGGTGAACATCCGTCTTTGGGAGATACTGGGCGTGGAAGGCCGCGGCGGCTTCTATGACGGCGTGGGCGCCCTGCGGGACGTGGGCCAGAACCATTTGCTCCAGATGCTCGCGCTCGTCGCGATGGAGCGGCCCAAGGATTTTACGGCCAAGCGCGTGCGGGCAGCCCGTTTAAATTTACTGCGTTCCCTCAAGACGCCGACGGAGCGGGACGTGAAGACCCGGACCTTCCGCGCCCAGTACGACGGTTACCGGAGCGTGGTAGGCGCGGCTTCGGACTCGGAGACCGAGACCTATTTCCGCGTCGGGGCCGAGATCAACGACCCGAAATGGCGCGGAGTGCAGTTTACGCTGGAAGCCGGCAAACGCCTGGGCAAATCCCTCAAAGAGATAGAGATAATCTCGCGCGGAGAATCCGGCAAACGGAATACGCTTACGTTCCACGTGGAGCCCAAGGAAGGCATCACAATCCGCTTCTGGGCCAAGAAGCCAGGCCGGACGGTTGAGCTTGAAGAGCGCAAGCTCGGATTCAATTTCAGAAAACACGGCAAAGGCAAGCCGGCCGAGGATTACGAAAAGCTTCTTTGGGATTGCATAACGGACGACCAGACGCTCTTCGTCTCAAGCGGCGAGATAAAAGCGATGTGGAAGTTCGTGGACCCGATCATTGCCGGGTGGCAAAAGGGCCTGGTGCCCCTCGCCCGCTACAAGCCGGACTCGTCCAAAATCACTAAATCAGATACTTCTTCCCTTTGAGCTTTTCGGGCAGAAGGTCGTTTTTGGGATAGCGCTCGTAGCCCTTGCCGTAGTCCAGATCCTTCATTAATTTCGTGACCGGGTTGCGGATTTGGAGCGGGATTGGCAGATTGCCGTATTGCTTCACGTCCTCCACGGCCCGGAAATAGGCCTCGTACGAGCGCTTGGTCTTCGGGGCGCCCGAAAGGTAGCAGACGCCGTGGGCGAGGTTGATGGCGCATTCCGGCAACCCGATGACCTCCACGGCCCGGAAGACGTTATTCGCGACCTCCAGGGCCATGGGGTCGGCGAGCCCCACGTCCTCCGAGGCAAAGATGACCATGCGCCGGGCGATGAATTTAGGGTCCTCCCCCGCCTCCACCATGCGCGCAAGATAGTAAAGCGCCGCGTCCGGCTGGGAAGCCCGCATGCTTTTTATAAAGGCGCTGATGGTGTCATAGTGTTCGTCGCCTTTTTTGTCGTACCGGATGTATTTGGATTGAAGGGCGTCCGTGAGGGTCTGGATATTCACCTCTTTGTACAGGGCCTGCGTTGCTTCCAAAAGCCCCAGTAGCTGGCGGGCGTCGCCGTTCGCGAAGTTAATGACCCACTCGCGGGCGGCCTTGTCCATCGCGATGCCCGTGCGGTCTATTATTTTTGAAAGTTCCTCCGGTGAAAGCTCGTTCAACACGAAGACGCGGCACCGCGAAAGCAAGGGGCTGATAACTTCAAATGACGGATTTTCGGTCGTCGCGCCGACGAGCGTAATGCGGCCGGTCTCCACGAACGGCAGAAGAAAGTCCTGCTGGGCTTTGTTGAACCGGTGGATCTCGTCCAAGAACAATATCGTGGGCCGGAGTCCCGCCTGGCCTTTGACCACCTCCTTAATATCGTCCTTGCCGGCCGAGACGGCCGAAAGTTCCACGAAGTCGGCGCCCAAGGCATTGGCGTATATCTTTGCGAGCGTGGTCTTCCCCACTCCGGGCGGTCCCCAAAGGATGAAGGAGAAGAGATGCTTCTTTTCTATCGCCTCGCGGATAGGTCCTGCCCCGAGTCCGGTCGAGGGGTTGCCCGGCCCCACAAGGTGTTCCTGGCCGATGAATTCTTTTAAGTTTTTGGGCCTGATCTTGGCGGCTAATGGCTCCATACGCTCGCATTATCAAACCGCCCGCCCCAAATGGCAAGCGGGAGCGTCGGCCGTTTAGGCCTGTTCCGGAAGGTCCACTATTCTCTCCACGGTCTTGGTGCGAAAAAGGGCGTGGACGCCCCAGTAGGCCAGGCCGGCGCACAGAATGCCCGTTAAAACGTCAAAGAAATAATGCTCGCCGAGGTAGATAACGCCCACGGCCATCGCCAAGGCGTAGAGGACGAAAAGCGGGGTCCATTTGGGGAATTTCTTGGAAAGGAAGATGGCGGTCACGGCTGCGTAGGCCATATGGAGCGAAGGGACCGCCGCCACCGGATTTGATTTGAAGACGGCGTAGACGGTGGGCAGGGCCAGAAAGCCCAAAAGGTGCTGCGAGACGATGGCGGTGATGTGCGTGACGGGCGGCAGAAAGCCCTTGAGGCTCGCGAGCCAAGGCGGCGCCGCCGGGAAGAGCAAGAACGTCAGAAAGCCGGCGAACGAAACGCCGACGATGGTGAAAACGTAATTTTCAAAAAGCCGCCGGTCGTTGAGCCAAAAGGCGAAGGCGACGAGGAGAGGAATAACGAAATGGGAGTAGTAAAGAAAAGAAGCGGCGTAGTCGTACCAATGGAGAGCCGCGGCTGAATAGAACAAATGCTGAAGCGGAATAGTCGGGGGCAGGCCAAAAAGCGCCTTGTCAAAAGTAATCATCGGCAGGTAATGGACAACGTGGTTAACTTCGGGGATAAGAGTCCTCAAATATTCATAGGCGAGGATCAGGAGGATGGGCGGGGTCCAATCCCGCAAGAATTTTTTCCCCTTGCCGATGATGAAGGCCACAAGTCCGGCGAAGACGAAGAACTGGTCCGGAGCGTAAGGCGCTTGGTAGAAGATCAAAGCGATGCCGATGACGGCTAAAAACAAAAAAGACGCGGTGGCCAGAAATTTGTCGTAGCGTTCCAACTTAGACCAAAAAGCTTTGATTCTATTAATTAGGGTCAAGGTGGTGATGAACGTGAATAGCTGCGGGACTAGGATTCGAACCTAGATGACATGATTCAGAGTCATGTATCCTACCATTAGATGATCCCGCAATAGCGTTTCCATACTACAACCCATTCAGGTTTTTTTCAATAAAGAGGCTCCGGCATTTTTGCCGGAGTTTTTATGTTAAACTGAAAACTATTATGAAAAAGAACAAGACCATTTATTATGTCGGCGGATTGATGGTATTGGTGGCGGTCCTCGTTCGGCTCGGCCGGAGCGGCCAGGCGCCGGCGCCGAAGCCCATCGCCGACCCGAGTGCGCTTCCTGGGCTCCTTACGGGTGACGCCCCGTGGGCGGCCAATAACGGAACGAGCTTGGCTGCCCGGCTCCAGGCCACCGGTCTCCCCGCTCTCGCGGAGGAAGGCACGACGCTTCATATCCATCAGCACTTGGATATTTTCATCCACGGCCAAAGCGTACCGGTGCCGGCCGATATCGGCATTGACCCGGCGGGTAGTTTTATCGCTCCCATTCACGTTCACGACGACACGGCCATCGTCCACGTGGAATCCCCGGTCGTGCAGCCCTTCTACCTCGGACAATTTTTTGACATTTGGGGCGTGCGCCTCACGCAGGATTGCATCGGCGGATATTGCGCGACGGCCACCGACACGCTCGCCTTTTACGTTAACGGCGCGCCCTATGCCGGAAACCCCAGGGATTTAGAGCTCCAAGAACACCAGGAGATAGCGATAGTTTACGGCTCGGCCGCCGAAGCGCCCAAGCAAATCCCCTCCTCTTATAACTTCCCGGCCGGCTATTAAGCGGCCTCGTCCCCTGCCGCCGAACCTCTCCGTATAATGCGCCGCGAGATGCGCCAAAGGATGAACATTACAATGGCGACGACCGTGATGGCCACAATGATGCCGACGACGTCGGAAAAGCTTTCCCAATAACTGCCGACAGCGTAGCCGATGAGCAAGAGTCCGCCGATATCCACCAGGTTCCCGGTCGCATCGTAGAACAGGAATTTTTTGAAAGAGACGCCGGAGATGCCGGAGAAAACATTCACCGCCGGGCCCAGGGCGCCGGCGATGCGCGTTGAAAATATCATGAAAGGCGCGTCGCGCCTGACCTCCGCTTCCAGCGCTCCGATAAATTTGCGCTTGTCCAGGCGGAACTTGCGCAATACGGCGGTGCCGTATCTTCTGGCCAGGAAAAAATCAACCAGATCGCCTAAGACATTCCCGGCAAGCCCCGCGGCAAGCGCGAGCCAAAAATTCATGTAGCCCTGGCCGGCAAAGGCGCCGACGGCCATTAGAAGCTCCGAGGCCGGTATCGGCACGATGATGCCCGCGAGGAATATCGCTCCGAAGATGGCGAAATACTTGTAAAGGAGGACGTAGGAAAGAAGAACGCCGATAACCGAACCGTAGGCCATTTTATTGAATGGTTGGCTGGTATATTTTGACCGAATTTCTCACTTCGTCGGTAAAGGCCCACGGGTCCAGGTGCTGCGATTCAGCGTAACGGTAGAGCGGGATTTGCGGGTAGCGCGGGTCCGCTACATTTAAAGCGGTTTGGAGGTAGGCGCGCGGCAAGGCGAAGACGCGGTTCACGTAGTCAAAAGTCATCCACGGCTGGATGATGGCCGCCTCCGTGGGCGGCAGGGGCGCGCGGCGGCTCGCGAACGAAAGCCAGACGGCTTGCTCGTTCAAAAGCCTCTCGCGGCGCAGGTCGCTGTATTGCCGGAAGAGCAGGATAAAAAGCACGATGAGAACGGCGGCCAAAACGGCCAAGGCCGCCTTAATGTAATTGCCCTTATTCCTCTTCAAGGTCTCCATCGTTATCCCTATTTCGCTTCCGGTGCGAGCGCCGGTTCCTGGCCGAGGAACCTCAGCCGGTCCCGGTGGAACATGGAAAGGGTGATGTGGAAGATGGCGTAGGTGATGAAAAAGGCGGCGAAGACGTCAATGGAATAGTGCAGATGTCCCAAAAGAACCACGACGGCGAAGAAGAAGGACGAAAGCAGCGCGAAGTTCCGCATGAACTTGTCCCGCCAGTAGATCATGGCGATCATGAACGGCAGCCCGGTGTGGCCGGAGAAGAACTGGTCCTTGCCGGTCGTGAAAACGGAGAGGAATCCGGAAGAATCTATCTGGACGTGCGTCGGGAAGGGGCTGATGTGGGTCAAGCTCACGAAGGCGGAGCGGATGACGAGAAAGACGGCCAGAGCTTTCAATGTGAAGGGCAGGCGCTCCGGATGCCAGGCGGTGTAGAGAATGACGACAATCCAGAAGATGAGCGGACCGTAAACGAAGGCCCAATCCACGTCAAAGACCGGAATGTTACTCAGGATGAGGTCGGTGACGGAATTGCTCGCCGCGCTCGTGGCGTAAAGTATCGCGTAAACGGAGGCCGTGATGCCGATGGCGAGAAAGAAGATGCCGGTGATAAGCGACCAAACGTATTTCGGGTCGCGGAAGCAGGTTTTATATCTTTGGACAAGGCCGGTTAAAGCTTGGCGCATTGAGTTTATTTTAAACGATTAAACGAACCCTGGGAAGAAGTCGGTCTTGATCCGGCTCTGGTGGACCCCCATGCCTTTCAGGGCCTCTTCCGCGGCCGCAACCATGGCGTGCGTGCCGGAGATGTAAAAGGTCCGTTCGCGCCAATCCGGCGCGTTGCGGGCGACCATCGCCGCGTTCACCCGCCCCTTTTCCCCTTTCCAGAGGGCAGGCGCGGTTTCGGTGAAGGTATGGACGGTTTTGAGGCCAATCCGCCTCCCCGCTTCCACGAAGACGTCCTTGTAGACGGCGTCCTCGGCGCTCCGATTTGAGTAAATGAGGATGATATCCCGCCTTTCGCCCTTGTCCGAAAGGTATTTGGCCATGCTGCGGAACGGCGTGATGCCGATGCCGCCGGCGATAAATACCAATTTCTCGTTTTTATCCTTCGGCAAGGTGAAGTCGCCGGCGAGTCCGGCCGCCGCTATTGTCCCCCCTTCGTCCAGATTAAGCAGGGCCCGCTTGAACGAACTGGACCTTTCGTAGAATCTCACGCCCAAGCGGATTTCGTTCTCCGTCGGCGAAGAGGCCAGCGTGAAGTAACGCCGGTTGCCGCGGCTGTCGGTCTTCTTGTGGCCCAGGGTCCATTCCATGTACTGGCCCGGCTTGAACTTCATTTCCCCGCTACCCGTGAAAACAAAGTCGTACATATCTGGCGCGATTTGTATCTTCTCCTTCAGCTTCAGGACCAGTTTTTGTTTTGGGCTCACGATGTACGAGAACACGTTGCCTAAGATCAGCGCGAGCTCCGGCGTGGAATAAACGCCGCCGATGTGGAGAGCCGGAGCGAAAAGCACGCCGACCAGGAGGCCGTAAGCAATCCGCCAAAAGCGCGTGGGCGGAGCGGTCAGCGGTTCGGTAAGCATCACGAAGGCGAAAAAGAAAAAGGGCGCTTCAAATAAAGTGCGGGAGAGAATGGTGAAAAGCCCGAGCCCTTGCCCCAGGTTAGTCGCGAGCGTCGCCGCGATGGCGGCCAGGGAAAAGCTCCAAACGAGGTCGCTGCGCTGGAGTTTGCGGACCATGATAAGCCCGCCCGCGATGACGAAAGGCGCCATGACGGCCGTGCCGACCCACCAGCTCGCGGCTTCACCGAGAAAGAGCGCAGTCGCTACGACGCCGAAGGCCGCCGGGTTAAACACGTGCTTCTTTTTAATGGCGAAGATGTACTTTGAGGCGATGGCGAAGACGGAGGCCCAAAGGGCGGTCTCAATGAAAACGCCGGAGCGGAATATGTCCAAGGGCGAGATGATGAGGGTCAGAATAAGGGCGGTAATATAAACCGACTCTTCATTGGTTTGAACTTTGAAAACCCGGGCAAAAATCTCATTCACCAGCAGACAGACGCCGGTGATGAAAAGGGCGGAGACGAAAACGGCAGAGGGCTCGTACGGAAGCGCGTGCAGAGCGCTTAAGCCCATCGCGGCGATCCAGAGGCCGATGAGATAATAAAGAACGAGCCGGTACATCGTCGTTCGGTTCAAAATGCCGTCTATCCAGTCCAAGAGTTTACGCCACATATTTTTTAAATCCAGTCGTCATGGTCGCGATGCCGCCGCGGTCTATTGAATACCCTTCTAGCCCTTCCAGTTTCTCAATGAACCCGATGCCCGCCTTGCCCATGGCAAAGGCGGCCGTTGCGAAACGGTCGGCCTCGTAAACGTTCGGGCCGATGACGGTAAGGCTCACGATATCGGTCAGCTTATTTTGCCGGTCGTGGGGGTCGTAAATATGATTGCCGCGTTCATAAGAGCCTGACGTGGCGATGCCGCGGCCCGTGAGGCGCACGGTCTTTGCGATGCCGCCGGACGCGAAAGGATTGCGGATGCCGACCGTCCAGGGCTCCCCCTTCTCGTTCCGGCCGCGGGCTTCAATGTCGCCGCCGGCGTCAACATAGAAGTTCTGGAACCCTTGCCGTTCCAGAATATCAGCCGCGTTTTTAATCGCCCATCCCTTCACGAGCCCCGACGGGTCCAGAAATCCGGCGCGGTTCCGGACGTCAAAATAACCGCCGGTCTCGCGCTTGGTCTCTTCCGCCAGGTCTAAAATAACGCACATATCTTCGCTTAGATCATCCGCTGCGACCGATCCGGCGTTCACGAGCGCCAGTTCGCTTTCTTTTTTGTAAGGACTGAACTTGTTATCCACGTAATCAAAATACGAGAAGACTTCGTCAAAGTGGTCCTCCGTCGCTCCCGGTTCGGCTATTTCAACCGTGATGGGCATCCCCATCATTAATCTGGTCTGTCGCATTTTAGTTTTTTGCCTGCGCTAAAGCGTCGCCGAGCGATTGAATAAAGGCCAGGCTCGTCTGGGTGGCGCCGGAGATTATATCCACGTTCGCATTTTGGGATTGGACCGCTTCCTGCGTTAGGTATGGCATGGCTTGGGAATTGACCTCAATGGAATAACTGTGAGTGTTCGGATACTGCAGAAACTGCACGTCGGCGATGGCGCCGTTCTTAATGACCGCTTTGACCTGGACGTTCCCGAAGTAGGCGTCCGCGACGCTGCCGATGTAATTGCCATTTTTATATTGGCCTTGAGGTTGAGCGGGCGCTGGTGCTGGCTGCGTCGTAACGGCTGCCGACGGCGCGGAAGTGGCGACGGGAGCCGATGGGCTTGACGGCGGCGTTCCGGAGCTGGCTGCGGGATTAGTCGCTGGCCGGATGGCGCCTTCTCCGTCAAACCTCTTAAAGGCGATGTAAACAAAAAAAGCCGCTATGAGTGACAGTGATAGGAATATCTTCTTCATTGAGTTTACTTTAATACGCCATTTGGCCGTTTTTTGGTGCGAAAAAACGCCCATTTAGGGCGTTTTTTCGCATCGCGGTGCAATGTTTATTGAGCCGTTGATGTCGCGGCCGGAACCGCGCCGTTTTGCCAATACCCCATCATCGGGTAATAGCCGCCGCGCATCATTCGGTAGTCGCCGCCGTAACCGCCGAAACCCATAAAAGCTCCAACGCGGACGCCGATCCAAAAGATGGCGCAGGCGATGATGACGGCCAGGATGACCCTGACGATAACGTGCCGCCGGCAGCCGAAGCCGTAGCCATAACCGCAACCGCCGAAGCCGTGGCACGGGCAGTGCTTTTCTCCGCACATCTCGCACTTGCCGCCCTGGCAAAGCGTGCACCGGCATCCCTCGGGATGGCCTTCGTTCTTCATATCCATATGTTTGAAAATTTAGCGACCTTTCCCCGCACCTTTGGAAGATTTTAAAAACGCAATGTATTAGCTTTGTGATCTTCCAAAGGTGCGGGGTTTCACCTCATTATACAAGGGTCCAAATTTATTCACCATTCGCTCTTTTTGCCTTGCGCCTTTCGTTGTCGGTAAGGAGTTTTTTCCGAATGCGGACATTGGTCGGCGTCACTTCCACCAGTTCGTCGTCGCCGATATAGTTCAAGGCGTCTTCCAGCGTGAGCGTGAGCGGTACCTCCAATTGGTCGCTCAACCCCTCGTTCTTGGCGCGGAAGTTCGTGAGTTCGCGGGCCCGGCAGGCGTTCACCGGAATGTCGCCGGCTTTGGCGTTTACTCCGACCACCATGCCTTCGTAGACCGGAACGCCGTCCCCGACGAAGAGCTTGCCCCGCCCTTGGGCGGCCACCAGACCGTAATTGTTCGTCGTGCCGTTCGTAGTGTTCACGATGGAACCGTGAGTGTCGTCCCGCAGATCGCCCTTGTAATGTTCGTAGCCAAGGAAAATAGAGTTCATAATTCCGGTACCCTTGGTCGCCGTCAGGAATTCGTTCCGGATGCCGATGAGCCCCCGCGTGGGTATGGCGAAGTCCAAATAATTCGTGCCGCCGTCCACTCGCATATCCTTCATCACCCCCAAGCGCTTGCCAAGCATTTCAATGACAACGCCGGCGTAGGCCTCGGGTACTTCCACGGAAACCAATTCCATCGGCTCCGTTTTTTTGCCGCCCTCTTCATGAAATATGACCTGCGGTTTGGAAACCTCCAGTTCAAATCCCTCGCGCCGCATTTTTTCAATGAGAATAGCGAGGTGGAGCTCGCCGCGGCCGGCGACCGTCCAGCTGTCAAAGGATTCCGTGGGCGTAACGGAAAGCGCCACGTCGGTCTCCAGTTCGTGTTCCAGGCGCTCTTTAATGTTCCGGGACGTGGTGTACTGGCCTTCCTTGCCGGCGAAGGGCGAAGTATTCACGCCGAAGGTCATTTTAATGGTTGGTTCGTCTATGTGGATGACGGGCAGGGCTTTCGGATTTTCCGCGTCGGCGATGGTCTCGCCGATGGAGATATCCGGAATGCCGGCGAGGGCCGCGATGTCGCCGGAGGCGGCTTCATCCACGTCCACGCGCGCCAGGCCGTCAAAGAGCATCACGGCCGAGAGCTGGGCTTTATTTATCTCTCCTTTACGGTTGATGTGGGCGACCGTCATCCCCTTTCTTATCTTTCCGGCGTAGATGCGGCCGACGGCCACCTTGCCTTTGTATTTGTCGTAAATGAGGCTCACGGTGAGCATTTGGAGCGGAGAAGCGTCGTCGGAGACCGGTGCCGGAACGTAGGAAAGGATGGCGTCAAATATCGGCTGGACATCCTTCATTTCCTTGAGGTCGGATTTGAGCCCCGCCTTGCCCTGGACAGCCGAGGCGTAGATCACCGGAAATTCTATCTGCTCGTCCGTCGCGCCCAGTTCAATAAAAAGATCGTAGGTGGCGTTCAGCACCCAGTCCGGCCGCGCGTCCGGCTTGTCTATCTTGTTGATGACGACGATGACCTTGTGGCCGGCTTGAATGGCCTTCCGGAGGACGAATTTCGTCTGCGGCATCGGCCCTTCCTTCGCGTCCACGAGGAGCAGGACGCCGTCCACCATGCGCATGATGCGCTCCACTTCGCCGCCGAAGTCGGCGTGGCCGGGCGTATCCACGATGTTTATCTTCATCCCGCCGTGGTGCACGGCGGCGTTCTTGGAGAAGATGGTGATGCCCCGTTCCCGTTCCAGCTCGTTGGAGTCCATAATGAGCTCCTGGGGCGCGTCGCTCTTCATCCGAAACCCTTCGGATTGCTTTAAAAGCGCATCCACCAAGGTGGTCTTCCCGTGGTCTACGTGCGCTATTATTGCGATGTTACGTATCTCTTTTTTATCCATAACCTTGTTGATGAGGTCGGCAAATTGAAAAAGTGAGCGCTCCGGGCCGCTTGGCCAAGTCTTACGCACTTTTTCAAATTGCCGCCCTCATAAGCTTTATCAAAAGTCGCTTCAGGAGTTAAAAAACGACCCGCAGCGGATCTTGGTTCGCAGTTCATTAAACCAGAAAAGCTTTTATTAGTCAAAAAAATGGCCTGTCTCAATGTTGACGACAGGCCTTACAGGTCCGAATTAGCTTCCGGGTTTTCAAAAAATCGCTTGATGCTATCTGCGGTAGCGGCGACCGTAGCATCGGTGGATTGCGGGTCAGCACTCTGCACGAAGGTCATATCTATAAACTTCCCATCCCAGTGCTTGTTGACGGCGATCTTCTCCAGGTCAACGGTACTTCTGATTGAAGAGTTTTTTCGCTATGATGCCGCCGATGTTCCGGGCGAGAGTTTTCGCCGAGTGCTTGGCAGCGCCGGTTCCCAGGAGCTTTTCAACCTGTGCGCGCGTGACGGTGATGGTGGCCATAATAACCTCCTTTCCACCATTAGTTATCAGTAACGTTCTAATCCTATTATAGCAGTTTAATGTGATATAATTCCTGTATTATGCTCCTTGCGCCAATATGGAGAAAATTGGCGGGGTTTGGTCTCGTCTCTTTCCTCTTATTGCTGACGCTTGCGCCCAGCCTGGCCTCGGCCCACGAGGTTTATGTTCTTTCGTCGTCTTCCATTGCCAAGGCCGTGGACACGCCTTCTTTCAATATGTTCTCCGTCATAGGCGAGCATACTTCACAGTTCGTGCTTTGGGCGTTGATCGCGGTCGCGGTCGTGATAGGCGTATATTTACTGGCAATGTGGCCTGCTTTAGGCCGGCGGCTGGCATCGGTCCTGCGGCGCATGAAAAAATACGGTCCCCTTATCGCCCGTCTTACAATCGGGGCATCCTTTCTCGCCTGTGCCTATTATCAGGCGACTTTTGGACCGGAGTTGCCGCTTGCGTCCACGTTTGGGCCGCTTGCCGGCGTCATCACGGCTGTCTTCATCGCTCTCGGAACTCTTGCCATTATTGGATTATGGGTGCGACCGGCCGCTCTCATCGCCCTTATCATCTTCGGCTGCACAATTTGGTTCCACGGTATTTATATGCTTACCTACGTGAACTATCTGGGCGAAATCATCGTGCTGCTGATATTGGGCGCTCATGAGTTTAGCGTGGATGCCATGATTGCCGGGCGCCGCCGGTTTGCCATATCGGCAGAGACGGCCGACCCAAGCCGGTTTGAGAAGCTCCGGCAATATTTGGTCCCGCGAAGCTTTATGTTCCTACGCGTCCTTTTCGGCACCGCCCTCATCTACGCATCGGCTTACGCCAAGATAATCCATAATAATTTGGCGCTTATGACCGTGGAGCAATACCACTTGGACAAGCTTCTCGGTTTCAGCCCCCATTTCCTCGTGGTGGGCGCCGCGCTCGTGGAAATATCCATCGGGTTATTCTTCATCCTTGGTTTTGAGATACGTTTCACTTCCGCCTTCCTTCTGTTTTGGCTCACGCTTTCCTTGATCTTCTTCGGCGAGATAGTTTGGCCGCACATTATTCTCATCGGCATCCCCGTCGCCTATATCTTCTACGGTTACGATAAATATTCTTTAGGCGGGTTTTTGTCCAGGCAGAGAGACTATGAGCCGGTCCTTTGACGGTTGCATTTTTTGCCGGAATGGTGTAGAATAGAGCCAATGTTTGGAAATGCTATGGAAAAAAGAGCTCAATCGGAGGACAATCAGGAGGCAAAAGAGAGATTGCTCCAGCCGTACGAAATATCTGGCAAGCTTTTTGACTCCTTTAAGAGCCGGGAAGACGTGCAGAATTGGATAAAGAACAAAGACCTGGGATTAGTTTCCCAGGAATTCGTCGCGACCATGAAGAAAACGCTGGAAACGGTTTCAGCCATGGATGGCGAAAAAGCGGCCAAGGAAGTGGCCGAATACATCAAGGACGACATGGATTTCAACACGCGGGTCTTCGGTGACCCGGAAAAAGAGACCGCTTTCAAAGCGGAGGCGGACAATTATTTGAACGATACCTATCTCAAGCCGGAAGAGCAAGTTACCGCTCCAACTGAAACTCAAGCGGAGGGAAGGTAGGATAGAAGACCCGACGGGTCCTATCTAAAAAATCCCCTGGCCCTGACCTTCTTGTGATACGCGATGGCAAAGCGATGCGCCTCATCCCTAACCCGGATGAGGGTTTTTAAATTTGTGAACTCGGGGATGCTCCCCACGACGTCGTTCCTTTTTCTTTCCGGGCCTTTGGCGAGGCCGATGACGGGTATCCGGCGGCCGCTCTCTGCGACCATGGCCTTCACGGCGCTTACCTGGCCCTTTCCGCCATCTATGAGCATCAGGTCGGGTAATGGCCATTCATGATGCCTCAAGCGCCTCTCTATCACCTCTTGGAGCATGGCGAAGTCGTCCGGCTGGCCGACCGTCCTTATCTTGAACTTGCGGTATTCGCTTTTGGCCGGTTCATTGTTTTCAAAGACCACCATTGACCCGACGGCGCTTGTGCCGCTGATGTTAGATATGTCATAACCCTCAATGCGAATAGCGGGCCCGGCATTTCCGCGAAGAAGGCTAAGACTTGGGCGTCGCCCCGGAGACAGCCTGATGAGCGGAGACGCCGGGCCAGCTTCTTCTTTTATTAAAGCTACGTCCTGGATGTGGCGGAGGGCGAAGAGCTGGCGCTTGTACCTTTCCGCCTTTTCAAACTCAAGCGTCCGGCTCGCCTCTTTCATTGATCTTTCCAGCCTCTTCACGATGCTGGATTTTTTGCCGGAAAAGAGCAGCTCAATATTCCGGATGTTTTTCATATACTCCGTTCGGCTCACCGCCCCGATGCACGTGCCCGGGCAAAGGCCAATGCCGTAGTCAAAGCAGGCCCGCGCCAAAGGTTTATCCGGCGCGGGATGGGTCGGATAAGGGAAGATGCGGCGGATGAGGCGCAGGGCCTCGCGGATGCTCGCGGCCGACGTAAAAGGCCCGTAGCGCTTTCCGTGTGGCGCGTCCTTGCCGCGGACGAGCATCACGCGCGGGAATTTTTCTTTGGTGAGCTCAACGTATAAAAAGCTCTTATCGTCCTTCTCAAGAACGTTGAAGGGCGGCTGGTATTTTTTGATGAGGGCCGATTCAAGGATGAGCGCTTCAATGGCCGTGTCGGTATTCTTGTGGTCTATGCGCTTGATGCGGCGGACTAAGCCGTCAATGCGGCTGTCATGAGGACGCAAAAAATAGCTGGAGACGCGGCGCTTTAAATTGACCGCTTTGCCGACATAAAGCACCCGCCCCGCGGCGTCCTTCATGATGTAAACGCCTGGCGTTCCCGGCATTTTTGAATAAAGATTTTTCATTGCCATGCTTTGGACTAATACGCGATCAGCGTTCTGAAGAAACCGTCTCGCAGGCCGAGCGGGCATGGTTTCCGCCGGTGAGGCGGGAGAGCGAGGCCGAGAGCGAGCGCAATCCGCCGGCTGGGGCGGATTGATAGCGTGTTTATTCCTCGGTAAGGAAATCCAGGAATTTTTGCCACCCGTTCCTCTTCAATTCCGGATACCCCGCCTCTTTGCGGATCTGCCGAATGTATCGCGTCGCCTCGTTCTCGCCGGCGGTGATGAGCTCCTTGGCCGCGGCAAAATCCATGATCGTGTAGTCCTCTATCAAGGGACGAATGACCAGGTCGGCCTTCTTCAGTACCTCGCGGGACAATTGGAACTCAAAAGCCGAGATGGTGTCGGCCACGGCCGTTTTAATCCCCCGGATGGTCATGGTGTCCTTGGTGATGTTCGGCCAGCGCTTGGAAACATCCACGGCGATGACATAATCGGCCCCCATTTTTTTGACCACGTCGGCGGGCACCGGGTCTATCAATCCGCCGTCAATAAGGATTTGTCCGTTTATGGTCACGGGCGGCAGGATGGTCGGCAAAGCGGTACTGGCCCGCACGGCCTGGATCAGGTCGCCCTTATCAAGCAGAACCTTCAAGCCGGTCGTAGCGTCTGTCGCCACGGCCGTAAAAGGTATCCGGCAATCTTCCACTTTCGTTCCATCAACGAGCTTTTCTAGCATCTGCTCCACCGGATGCTTGGGTTTAAAGAGCAGGCCGTCCTTGTGCTTGGCAATCTTGTGGACTGAGAGGACGTCTTTCTCGCGGATGGATTCAAACATCTTTTCAAGAAAATCCAGGTCCCCCGTCGCGGCGTAAACGGCGCCCACGAGCGCGCCCATGGATGTGCCGGCGATATAGTCAATTTTAAATCCGGCCTTGGTCAGGACTCTGATGACCCCGATGTGGGCCAAGCCG